>DATLLF010000269.1:0-6494 GCA_035537955.1 Vicinamibacterales bacterium
TCCGTGAGCAGCGGCAGTTTGAGGAGAAGTTCCTCGCCGCCATGAAACACGGGAAGGCCGTGGGCGCGTTCGAGGGGGCGGGTTATGAGGCCAAAGGACTCTACCGCCCGCAGGCGGACTGCATCATGTTCACACGTGATCCCGTCGGGTTCTGCGCCGTCTGCCGGCGCGCCATCGCCCGGATCATCGACCTGTATTCACGATGACCGCATGGGAAAGACCGCCGGAAGGAGCGTGAAGATCGAGGCGGCGATCGCGAGCAGCGTCGCCACCAGGCAGACAAGTGCACCAATCATGTGGTTCACGCGCTCCGGCTTGAGCGGGTCCATCAACATGCCCGCCAGATATCCGCCGATGAACCCGCCCGCGTGCGCCGCATTGTCGACACCGGGGAAGATCAATCCGAACACGAAGAATGCGACCGCATAGCCCTTCGCCTCCGCGTGCACCAGGCTGCTCCCGCTCCGCCGTCCGTAGTACATGAGCGCCCCGAGCAGGCCAAAAATAGGCGCGGACGCTCCCACCGTCAGCGGTGCGCCGAACTTGGGAATCGGGTAGAGCCCGAGCAGCGAGCTGAGGAGAAAACCTCCCGCGGAACCGGCCGTGTAGATGATGACCATGCGCGGCCCGCCGTAGAGATCCGCCGTCGAGGGACCAAGGTTTCGCACCCACATCATGTTCATGACGATGTGGAGGATGCTTGCGTGGAGCCAGCCCGCGCTCAGAATCGTCCACCACATGTTCAGAACGAAGACCGGGTACGCCCCGCTGGCCCCCAGCATCATCTGGATGCGCTCGTCTGGCGCCAGTATGCCCAGTGGACTTCCGCTGCCGAGGATGTTTCCGCCGAGCGACAGCGTCACCAGGAGCGCGATCACGTACATCGCGCCGCAGCCATAGACGATGAGGGAGACGAATCCAAAATCGTTCCCCAGGCGCCGCAGCAGCGGCGCATACCCCCAGAGTCCGGGATTGCGACGTCCGCACGAGTAACACTGCTCGTCGTTCACGCCGACGAGCGATCCGCACGACGCGCACACGACGGACCCGGTCCGCTGCCGCTTGAACATTGACGAAAAGCATATAACGATCTTCAGCAGCCCATGCGTGTTCTCGTCACCGGTGGAACAGGCTATCTCGGTGCGGCGATCGTGCGCGCGCTCCACGCGCGCGGTCATCTCCCCGTTGTCTTCGCGAGACACGCGTCGAGTGCGTCGCTGCCGGGCGTTCCGCAGAATGGCGACATCCGCGATCGCCATGCGCTGCGCCGCGCCGCCTCACAGGTGGACGCGATCGTCCATGCGGCTGCGCTCGTCAGCATCTGGCGTCCCTCTCCGCGCGAGTTCGAGGAGGTGAACGTTGGCGGGCTCCTGAACGTTCTCGACGTCGCGCGCGAGGCAGGCATCGCGCGTATCGTTTACACCTCCTCATTCCTCGCGCTGCCGCCCGCCGGCTGCGAGGGGCCTCTAGATGCGAACGACTACCAGCGTACGAAAACACGCGCACTGGCGTCGGCCCGCGACAGGCTGGCCGGCGGAGCGCCGATCATCATCATGTTTCCAGGGGTCGTTTATGGGCCCGGGCCGGACACCGAGGGCAACCTCGTCGGCCGACTCGTCCGCGATCATCTGCGCGGAAATCTCCCTGGCGTGATTGGCGCTGACCGTCAGTGGTCGTACGCGTACGTGGACGATGTCGCCGCGGCACACGTGGAAGCCGTCGAGCGGCCTCGCGTTTCCGGTGAATACGTGATCGGCGGCGAGAACGCCCCGCAGATGCGCGTGTTCGAATTGATTCGCGCGCTGACCGGCCGTGGGCTCCCGCGGCGGCTGCCGTTTGCCGCGGCCTCCGCCGCGGCGTGGGTCGAAGAAGCGCGCGCACGGTATTTCGGACGTCCGCCGCTCCTCACCCACGGCGCCGTGCAGATCTTTCGCTACGATTGGCCGCTGAACAGCGCGCGTAGTATCGCGGAACTCAACTATCGCATCACTCCCCTTGAATCCGGCCTGCGATCTCTTTTTTGACCCGGGACACGTGGGTCCTTTTCTTGCTTCCGTGTGCGACATAAACCTGGGAAGTCCAATGAGGTATCGATGAAGGCGGTGATCTGCCCGTTCTGCGGCGTGGTCAGCGACGGCCCGCACGAGAGCCAGCAGGCCTGCATCGCGGCCCTGCAATCGGAAATCGACCAGACCCGGAGGGTTCTGCACAACGTGACGGAACCCTTGCCGTCCGCTTCGATCGCCGAAGAAAAGGACCCGCAACTCACCTGACGCAGCCACTGTCGTCGGCGCATACAGTCGGCCTCGAACACCCTGTAAAATCGGCCTAACCAACCCCCGCAAACCCCGTCTAACCAACTGGATGCCGCAAACGGACGCCGCCGCCGTCGCGCTGGCCCGCGACGGAGATAGCGAAGCTTTCCGTGCGCTCGTCGAGCGTCATGGACGCGCTGTCTACAGGCTGGCGTACCGGATGACCGGCAGCGCGCAGGACGCCGAGGACGTGGTCCAGGAAACCTTCCTCAAGGCGTACCGGCAGCTCCCGCGATTCGAATCGCGGGCGAATTTCGGGACGTGGCTTCATCGAATCGCCGTGAACTGCTCCATCGACCTCATTCGCGCGCGCCCGCATCGAGAGACGGGCCAGGCCGACTCCGACCTGGAACAGTTCGGCGCCGCAGTCGAGAGCACCGATGCCACAGGCGCATCGCCGGAGCGGCTGATGCTGAGCACCGAGGTGCAGCACCGTATCGGTGAAGCGATGACGAAACTGAGCCGGATGGAACGCGCGGCATTCATGCTGCGCCATTTCGAAGGGCGATCGATCGAGGAGATCAGCCAGTCACTGGGCCTGAAGACGAACGCCACGAAGCACAGCATCTTCAGGGCGGTTCGGAAGATGCGGACGGCACTCGAACCGTTCGTGGCAGATGCGTGATGACGACCATGCAGCACCTGACAGACGACGACCTCGTACTCCATTACTACGGCGAGCTGGATAGCGCGGCCGAGACGCAGGCCACAACGCATCTGTCCGCGTGCGAGAGCTGCCACCGGAATTACGTCCGCCTGCAACGGGTGATGGCGGCGATCGACAGCGCACCGGTTCCGGCGGTTGCGGACGCATTCGAGCGAACGGTCTGGGCGCGTTTGCAGCCCTCGCTCTCTCCGCGCCGCGGCTGGCTGTCGTGGTTCGTGCTCTCCCCGGCCAATCTGGGGTGGGCGGCCGCGGTCCTCGTGCTCGTGGCGGGCGCGTTCTACGCCGGCCGGATGACACCGCATCAGCATCCAAACGATGCGCAGACTGCTACTGCGAGCCAGATTCGTGAGGGTGTGCTGCTCGTCGACCTGAACGAGCACCTCGATCGTTCGCAAACCATGCTCGTGGAGCTGGTCAACGCAGATCCCAATAGTGACGCGCTCGATTTGACCGCCGAACGCGAGCACGCCGGGGAGCTTCTCGCCGCGAATCGACTGTATCGACAGACGGCAACCAACGCCGGCGACGTCGCGCTCAGTCAACTGCTCGACGAGCTCGAGCGCCTGCTCGTGGAGGTGTCCGCCAGCCCCGACCAGCTGCCGGCTGAAGATCTCGAGCGTGTGCAGCAGCGGGTCGCCGCGAAGGACCTGCTCTTCAAGGTACGGGTCGTATCGTCGGCAGTGAAGGAACGGCAGAAACAACAGACGCGATCCAGGACGGGAGTTGGCCAGAGCTCCTGACGGATCGGTATATCAACCAGGACAACGACGGATTGAGACGGATAGACGCATGATGACTGCACAGCGCACACTGACCCTTGCTCTCGTATTCTCGGGCGCGCTCGGCGCTGGTACCGCGCTCGCCCAGCCGACCACACCGGCGAAACCGGCCGCGCCAGCGAAGCCGACCGTCGCGCCGCAGCCGCCGGCTGCCGCCAAAGAAGCGATGGATGTCGACCTCGCCGTGCTGCTGGCCAGTCAGGCGGCCGGAATGGTGGACCTGCAGATGGATCTGCACAAGGGGCTGATCATCGACGCGGAGGCGCTTGCCCACGAAGCGATGTTCATGCTCGACGCGTCCCCGCACCTGTTCGAGTTCGACCTGCAGGACCGCAAGATCGCCGCCGAGGATCGCGCCAAGTCGCGTGAGGCAGAATCGCAGGAACGTGAACGTGAACGCGAAATGCGCGTGTATGACGATGCGATGAAGCAGATCTACGACAGCCGGTGGGATCGCGCCGTCGAGCGCTTCAATGACGTCATCACCATGAAGGGGACCAAAGTCGACGCGGCGCTGTATTGGAAGGCTTACGCGCAGGACCGCCAGGGGCTGCGCACGGAAGCGCTCACCACGTTGGGCACCCTGACCCGCGAGCACGCCAGCAGCCGCTACCTGCAGCAGGCACGCGCGCTCGAGGCGGAGGTGCGCCGCAATGCCGGGCAGCCGGTTCGGCCGCAGGACCAGGCCGACGAAGACCTGAAACTGATCGCGATCGCCGCGCTGCAGAATTCGGCGCCGGAACAGGCGATCCCCATGCTCGAAAAGCTGCTCGCGGGCACCGCGTCGCCGAAGCTGAAGGAGCGGGCACTGTTCGTTCTGGCGCAGAGCGATTCGCCGCGGGCGCGCGAGGTCCTCGCCGGGGTCGCGAAAGGCAACTCCACGCCGGAGCTTCAGAGCCGCGCCATCACCTACCTCGGCATGCACGGCGGCCGCGAGAGCCACGCGATTCTCGCCGAGATCTACAGTTCGACGACCGATGTCGACAGCAAGAAGCGGATCATCCGTGCACTTGCGATGGGCGGCGAGAAGGACCGCGTCTTCGCGGCGGCACAAAGCGAGCAGAACCCCGAGCTGCGCGCGGAAGCCGTCCGCCAGCTCGGGATGCACGGGGCGCACGCGGAGCTGTCGCAGCTGTATGCGAAGGAGACGTCTGCCGAGATCAAGCGACAGATCATCTCGGCGATGGCGATGAGCGGCAACTCCACACGGCTGGTTGAGATCGCCAAGTCAGAGCAGAACCCGGAGCTGCGCCGCAGCGCGATCCGCGGCCTCGGCATGACGGGTGGAAACGGAACCGGCGACACCCTCGTGGAGATCTACAGCTCCGAGCGCGACACCGATGTGAAAAAGACCGTGATCTCCTCCCTTGCGATGCAGGGGAACGCCGCCGCGCTCGTGGCCCTCGCGCGCAAGGAGCCGAACACCTCCGAGCTCAAGCGCGACATCGTCTCTCGTCTCTCGCAGATGGATTCGAAGATCGCAACGGATTATCTGCTCGAGATCATCAATAAATAGACGCGGTATGTGCACCCGGCACGAAGCACGGAGCACTTAGCACCACGAGCCTGGGGGTAGGTCATGTCCCGACCATATGTTTGCATGCTGCTGGCTTTGATGACGGCGGTTGGCTTGGCCACCGCGGCAGCCGCCCAGCAGCCTCGGATCACGAATGGGCAGGTGTCGAACCGGCCTGCAGGCACGCTGGCGCAGACCTTCCGGTCCATGGTCGCGTCACAGACGGATGCGGCCTGGATCGGCTACACCGTGCCCGTCAAAGATCGCGACAGCATCATGTGTTGCTGGACGGATGGCGAATCGCACTTCTCCGGATCGATGCGCGCGGGTGAGGCGCCGTGCTGCGGGTTCTGCCGCCTCGAGCCGAATGCCGCGCGAGAGGCAGCCGGGAATGCGGTGCAGCCGACAACCGGCGCGACCGGCCCGATCAGATTGGAAGGGTCCGACCGGATGCTCGTCATGTTCCGCATCGCGGAGAAGCAGGTGGACCGCGTGCGCGTGTTCTCCGAGGATTGCCAGCTCGACGCCGGCGAACGGCCGGTTTACATGCTCGACGGCGTGCAGCCAGCCGAGAGCGTCGCCTTGCTCGAGTCCCTGGTCGGCACCGAGCCGACGCGGAAAGGGCGAATTACGAACGCGTCGCTGAACGCGATCGCGCAGCACGCGGACGCGACGGCCGCCGCGGCGCTCGAGCGGCTGGCGAAAAACCACGCGGCGGCGAACGTCCGTGGGGAGGCGCTGTTCTGGCTGGCCCAGCGCGGAGATGCGAACGCGTCGGCGCTCATCCTCAGCGCCCTCGAGAAGGATCCCGCGCCAGACGTGCGCAAGCGCGCGGTGTTCGCGCTCTCTCAGCTTCGCAATGACCAGGGCGTGGATGCTCTGATCCGCGTCGCACGCAGCCATGCTGATGCGCCCGTTCGCGGTGAAGCGATCTTCTGGCTCGGTCAGAAAGCGGGAAAGAAAGCGGCAGGCACGATCACCGAAGCCATCGAAAAGGATCCCGAGACCGAAGTGAAGAAGCGCGCCGTGTTCGCGTTGAGCCAGCTGCCGAAGGACGAAGGCGTCCCGCTGCTGATCGACATCGCCAGAAAGAACACGAACCCCGTCGTCAGAAAGCAGGCGATCTTCTGGCTCGGCCAGTCAAAGGATCCGAGGGCGATCGAGTTCTTCGCGGAGATTTTGAAGTAACCGGTCACGTGCGACGTGCGGCTGTACGA
>DATLLF010000270.1:0-16092 GCA_035537955.1 Vicinamibacterales bacterium
GATCGAACCGAAGCTTGACGACTTCATGAATGAGCTGACGAAGATGCGCGGCACGGTCGACAAGGCGAGGACCGCCGCGAACGAGGGCTGGCGTTCGCTGAACGATATCGCGGGCGGCCAGACACGCTGGTCCGCCTAGGAGGACTGGATGGTCACGGGAGATCTCGGAACGACGAACATGTGGCTGGCGATCATGGCGATCGTGAGCGTGCTCGAAGCGCTGCTGCTCATCGGCATGGCGATCGGCGGATTTCTCGCTTATCGTCGCGTGATGCAGCTCGCGAGCGAGTTGGAGGCGCGCCAGATCTCCCCGGTGCGCGAAAAGGTCGACGCGATCCTCGTCGACGTGAAGGCGGTGACCGCACGCGTCAGTGCGCAGACCGAGCGGGTGAACCACGCGATCTCCGGCACGATCGATCGTGTCGACGAGACGGCGGACCGCGTCACCGGGTCCGTTCGCGACAAGGTCAATCAGGCAGTCGGGATGGCGCGCGGCATCCGCGCGATGGTGATGTCGGTGCTCGGGCATGAAGTGCGGCACGAGCCGCCCGCGCCCGCAGCCGGCCGAGTGTGAGATTTCACTAAGAGGAGGCATACATGGCGTACGAATACGATCGGTTCGAGCGAGAAGACGGCGGAGGGTCGTTCCTGATGGGGCTGCTCGCAGGCACGGTGCTGGGCGCGGGTCTCGGCATGCTCTTCGCCCCGCGTGCGGGGTCGGAACTGCGCAGTCAGCTGACGGAACAGGCGGGCCGGCTCCGCTCGACCGCAGGTGACGCGTACTCGCAAGCGTCGGGTAAGGTCAATCAGATGGTGGACCGTGGCCGTGACGCCTACGACCGCGCTCGGAGCGGGAGCGGTGGCACGATGGGTGGCAACGCCGGAACGACCGGCAGCACCGGGACGGCCGGCAACACCGGATCGCTGGCCGGCACCTACCAGACTACGGGAGACCGGACGTAACGGTTACATGGGTGCTCCGTGCTGGGTGCTCCGTGCTGGGTGCGTGCTCCGTCCTGCGTACTCGGTGCGGTGCTCCGTGGACGTCGCCACATGCTGAGTTCGGCGATTTGATGTGAGAGAAGAGGCTGCTCGCACCGCTGCGAACGTGATCATGGCGACCGCGGCGATTGGCGCAGCGGTCGTCGTTCTGCGTACGCCGGCCTTGCGACGCCTTGCCTTCGGGCTCGCGCGCACGGCGATCACAACGGGCATTCCGGTCTGGCTGTCGCGAGAGATCAAGGTCGCCTGGGAGAACAGCGAGCGCAACACCGCCGCGCACTCACGTAGCGCAACCGCGTAGGCATCGTTGCTATCATTTGGCGGTGTCATCGTTCGTCCGCCGAATCCTGGTGCGCACGCGGGTCGAGGTGCGGCTCATGCTCCTTGCGGTCTGGCGTGGCGTTACCGGCATCTACCACAGCGACGACCTGACCTTCGCCTCCTCCATCGCCTATTACGCGCTCCTCTCGCTCTTTCCCTTCCTCCTTCTCGCGTTCTCGGTAGTCGCCAGCGTGGCGGGGACCGAGACGGATCGGGCTGAAATCTTCGGCTTCGTACTCCGATACTTTCCGCAGCAGTTCGAATTCCTCACGAAACAGTTCGATGCGCTGCAGCAGGCGAGGGTCAGACTCGGCCTGGCCGGGAGCGTGTTGATGATCTGGGCGTCCATGGGCGTGTTCGGCGCGGTGACGTCGGCCGTGAATCACGCGTGGGGCGTCGAGCGTCAGCCCAGTTACTTCAAGCACAAATTGATCTCCCTGACGATGCTCGCCACATCCGGTCTGCTGTTGATGGTCGGACTGCTGGTCGTGAGCGCGATCAACGTCGCGGAAGCGCACTGGTTTGCCGTCGTCATGGATCGCATCCCGGAGCTGGGCTGGCTGCGCAGCTACGCGATCAAGTCCGCGACCACGATCTTCTTCATCCTGGTCGTGGGCCTCGTCTTCTACTTCGTGCCGAATGCCAAGGTGAGGTTCAAGGACGTTTGGGTTGGCGCGGTCGTGACCGGCCTGTTATGGCGCGGTGCGCTTGCCGGCTTCTCGATGTACGTGAGGGACCAGTCGCGATTCAGCGTACACGGCTCGATAGCCGGCGTCGTCGTGTTTCTTCTATGGGTTTATATCTCAGCGGTCATTTTTCTCTACGGGGTCGAGGTCACGGCGGCCAACGCACGGTTGCGGCGGCACCGGCCCGAGGAAATCCCGGCCGCGCCAACTCCACGCGTCTGATTCTCTTCGTCATCCTCGCCGGGACGACGATGACAGGCGCCGGCGCCCAGGTGCGCCTTCTGTCAGTGGACGACGAGATCCAGATCGGTCGCGAGTCGCAGAAGGAGGTGCGGCGGCAGCTCGCCGAGGTGACGGACGGGGAAGTGAACTCTTACATTGCCGGCATCGGGCGTCGGCTGGCGATGCGCGCGACGGGTCCACGGTATCCGTACAGCTTCACCGTCGCGAATTACCGGGAGATCAATGCCTTCGCGCTGCCCGGCGGCCCCGTGTGGATCCACCGTGGCGCGATCTCCGCCGCGAAGAACGAGGCGCAACTCGCCGCCGTTCTGGCGCACGAGATTGCGCACATCTCGCAGCGTCACGCGGCCGACCAGATCACCAAGCAGCTCGTGGCCAACGGATTCATCGGACTGCTCGGCGCGATGCTCGGTAACGGCCGCAGCGCGCAGAGCGCACAGCTCGGCGCCCGCGTCATGGCCGGCGGCTACATGCTCAAATTCAGCCGCGACGACGAACGCGAGGCTGACACCGTCGGCGCCGCGATCATGCAGCGCGCCGGCTGGGACGCACGCGAAATGATCGGATTGATGGAAACATTGCGCAAAGAGCAGGGGAGAGACCCGGCTTCGCTCGAAGTGTTCCTCTCATCGCATCCGGCACCCGGGGAGCGTGCTCGCCGTCTGCGGTCATCCTTGCGTGCCGGAGGCACGAAGGACTCGGCGAGATTCCGTCAGATCAAGACGCGCCTCGCGAAGCTGCCGCGTGCGCGATCCATGCGGTGAAGTGCGCCGCTGCGGTCGCCTTCCCGTGCGTACATCACCGCAACCGCGCGGCCGATGCCGGAGTCTCCTCCCGTGATGAGCGCAACTTTGTCTTCGAGTTACCGGCCGGTTTGTACTTCGGCGCGCGATAGCGCGGTTTGGGATCGAGCTCCGACTCGATACCTGGTTTTTCCTGATGCTGTTTCGGAAATGGCGGCTAGGGTTCCTGGATCGTCGTGGCCATGATTCTCCCGTCGTTGCTATTTCTGCACGTGCTCGTTTGCACGGTCTTCGCTGTGGCTTGCGATCTTCTCGAGATCCTTGCTCGCCGGGCCGTTGAGCACGCGGCCGTAGGCATCGAAGCGCGATCCATGACAGGGGCAATCCCACGTCGACGCAGCCTTGTTCCAGCCGACGATGCAGCCCAGGTGCGTGCAGACGGCAGACACCTTGTGGATCTCGCCGGCCTCGTCGCGGAAGACCGCGACTTTCCGCGCTCCTTCACGCACGATCGCGCCGGTCGCAGGCGTGATCTCATCGAGAGAAGACACCTCGCCCGGCGTGATGTATGAGGTGTACTGCGCGGCGACGTTCAGATTTTCTTTGAGGAATTCGCCGGCGGCGCCAACGCGGATACGCGAGGGATCGTAGAGCTCCGCCCATGGATTGTTACGTCCCTGGATCAGATCGCAGATCAGCATGCCAGCGATGGTGCCGTGCGTCATGCCCATGCCCGAATCGCCGGTCGCGACGTAAACGTTGTCGGCATCCAGCGGGTTGCGTCCGATGAAGCCGAGACCGTCCTGGGTCTCCATCACCTGGCCGGACCAGCGGAACTCCACCGCGGCGGCGGAAGGAAAGCGCTCGCGCATCCACTGCTCGAGCGCGCCGAACCGCTCCTCGGTGTCGGACGCCTGCGCCGTCTTGTGGTCCTCCCCGCCGACGATCAGCACGTCGACTACGTCGTCGTTGTCCCCACCCAGGGCGGCATTCGACGTTCGCTGAACGCGGACGTAGTGATATGGGTCGTGCGTATCCCAATAGAGCGCGGGCGTGACAGCATCGGGAGGAATCCTCGCGCCGATCACGTAGGTGTAGTAGGGCGCCTGCTTCGTGTGGATCGCAAATACGTCCACGAACGGTACGTTCGTCGCGACAACGACCGCCGTCGATCGGATGCGCGGCCCCGGGGCGGTCTCGACAAGCGCCAGTTTCCCTCCGGTGACCGTCGTCGCACGCACGCCGCCGTACACGCGTCCGCCCGATCTCGTGAACGCCTCGATGAGGCCGTTCAAATACTTGAGCGGGTGGAACTGCCCCTGCCGCGGAAAGTGCAGACAAGGCCCGCTGTTGAATCCGTTGACCGGCGCGTGCCGCAGTTGCTCGACCTCGAGCCCGGCTCTCTGCGCCGCCTCCATTTCTTCGTGGAGGATCTGCTCGCCATGTTCGGGTGAGAGGAAGAGATAACCGCTGACCCGATGAAAGTCAGCATCGATGCCTTCCTGCGTGCAGATGGTCTCGATCCGCGTGATCGCAGCCTGGTGACTGTCGCACGCGAGCCGCGCGCCGTCGACTCCGTGCAGCCGGACGATCTCGGTGTAGCCGTCGTCGATCTCCGCCGAGAGATGCGCGGTCGTGACGCCCGTCTGTCCACATCCGGGCGTTCCGTCGTCGATCAGCACGACGGAACCTCCCTCCATGGCCAGGAGGTAGGCAGTCGTGACACCCGCGATGCCCGCACCGATCACGCAGACGTCGGCGTCGGTGTCGTGCGTCAAAGCGGGTCGTCGCGCTGGATGTGCCGTGTTCAGCCAGAGGGATGTGCTCTTCACGCTTTTCGTTGAAGCAAGCGTCGATCCGCAGCGAGCGTACAGGGCGGGTCAGGGAGGATGTTCTCTCCCTGCGCCAGGTGGTAGGCCGTGAGCGGAGTTGTTTGCCCCAGCGGAACACCGGAGCGGTTAGGCGCGATGAACGCGCGATGCCCTCTTTAGAGCAACCGCAATGCCAGTTCTGCGGGCCAACGACTTGGCGCGTTTTCCGCCCAATATCGTGCCCAGACGAGGGAAATGGAATGGAAGGGCTTACCGTGTGTAGGCAAGGTGGTACGGGTAGCAGGGCCGAGCCTACACAGCAGGTTTCAGATTGGCCAGCCGTTGGGCCTCATCATCGATCGGCGGCGCGTGCTGCGCGTCGAGAGGGTTCCGGCAGTTATCACACGTGCCACAGTGCTCGACCATTTCGGTCTCGCCGAAGTACTCGAGCAGCAGTTTCCAGCGACAGGAGGCACTCTGGGCATAGGCCTCCATACGCTCGAGCTTCGTTCTGTCGGCATCCTTGCGGGCGACGTACGCGCGTGCAACGTCCTCGAGTTGAAGAGCCGTGGTCGTTGCGTCATTCAACCTGAAACGTGAACCCCTCAGCTCGTCTACGATCCCCGCTTCCTTCATCACGGTCAGAACCGAACGGACTTTGGATTTCGCGACGGTTATGGCCTGGCCCTGAATGGAGGCGAGCGAAACAGCCGTCCGAGTGCCGTTCAGCGCGGCGAGCGCGTCGCGGACGCCGATGATGTCTTCGGCGTTCGGGTACTTGCCGCCCATGAAGAACTGATGTGTGCGGCGGTCCTCGATGCGATAGAGAAGGACGCAGGCGGCCGCGTCGCCATCGCGTCCGGCACGGCCGGCCTCCTGATAGTACGACTCGAGTGATCCGGGCATGTCGTAGTGAATGACGAACCTGATGTCGGGCTTGTCGATGCCCATGCCGAAGGCGTTGGTTGCGACGATCGCCTTGAGCTCGTTTGCCATGAAGCGATCCTGGGTGTTTCGTCGCCGAGCAGCGCCGAGCCGGCCGTGGTAGAGAGCCGACGGTACGCCTTCACCTTCGAGCACGCGCGACACCGCTTCCGCGGTCTTGACGGTGGCGCAATATACGATGCCGTTACCCTCGACCTCCCGCAGCATCCGAACCAGATTCTGCTGCTTGACGATGTCGCTGGCGGTGCGGCGGACCTCGTAGTTAAGGTTCGCTCGATAGATTCCGAGATTGAACGTGTGCGGATCCCGCAGCCGCAGCTGGGTGCTGATGTCGTCGAGGACGCGTTCGGTGGCCGTCGCGGTCAACGCGAGCACGGGAGGCGAGCCGAGCGCCTGTCTGGCTGCGCCAAGGCCGAGAAACGCAGGTCGGAAGTCATGCCCCCATTCCGACAGGCAGTGCGCCTCATCGACAACGAAGAGGTCCACATGGTGTTGCTGGAGCAATTCGAGGAAAGACGAATCCTCCAGCCGCTCCGGGGTGGTGAAAACGAACTCCACATCAGCGTCCTGGATCGCACGCAGCGCCTCGGTGAGCTCGGCCGCATCGAGCGCGGAGTTCACCTGCCGCGCGCGAACGCCTAGAGCCTGCAACTTGTCCGTCTGATCCTTCATCAATGCGATGAGCGGCGACACGACGATGGTTGTTCCCGGCAGGTGCAAGGCGGGCAGTTGGTAACAGAGCGACTTGCCGGCGCCAGTGGGCATGACGGCGATGGTGTCGTGGCCGCCGACAATAGAACGAATGACCGCTTCCTGTCCGGGCCTGAACTCGTTCAGCCCGAACGTTCCGCGCATGAGCTGTTTGATTGGGCGGATCGAGGTCCGAGGCACGACGTCATCGAGGCAATCGACGTGCCTGCGGGGCTTGCCCTCAGTCGATCATCGCGAGGTTTTCACGGCGCGCCGCGAACAGGCGTCTGGCGGGAATGAAGAGCAGTCGCCCGATCACGTACGAGATCAGGCACCATCCCGCAAGCAGCAGGAGCATGAATTGCGGCCGGTCCAGGAACCGTGTCGCCAGCATCGTTAATAGCAGGGGCGGCGCCCCGGCAGCGACGAACGAGATCATCCCGATCAGGCCAGCGGCCCCATGCGCGTTGCTGCCGCGACCGATGCTGTTCAGGTCCACGGCGCGCGGAAACGCGGCAGAGCACATCGCCGCGATGGGTGCCACGACCAGATACACGGAAACGAGTCCGAGGACCAGCGCGAGCCACATACCCATCGTGCCGCCGGGGAAAAGCAGTGCCGAGCCGACGATGCAGAACAGCGCCGGGGGCGTGATGATCATGGCGTTGCCTGCTGCCTTGCCCGCGAGCAGTTCCTCGTCGCGCAGCGGCGACAGCAACGTCATCGTCAGGCCCGCGCGATCGACGGCGAACTGATTCATTGCCATCGGAAGGATCGCCATCAGGCACACGAACGAGCCGAACGCCGCCAACCCCAGGCCACTGCCGAACTTGAACGGCCCGAAGTTCATGTCGCCGGAGCGGTACATCATGATGCCGAACATGGCGAATACCGCGAGCGGCGACAGCAGGATCGATCGTCCGCGCGGGGTCCGCATCGCTAGCCGCAGTTGCGCGAGCGCAACGGCAGACGCCCCCATCGACAGCCCGGGCAGACGCGCGCCCCATGCCGCGCGCATCGGCGCCGATCGACGAGACCCGGTAGTTCCGGGTGCCGCGAGCACGCGCGTGAACGCGATCAGACCGAAGCCGTGGGCGATGGCGGCCATCAGCGCGAGACCGGCCAGCGATGCCGCCGGTTTCTGAAGGTCTCCGGCTGCAGATGCCTGCGTGCCCCTGACGAACATTTCAGTCGGGTACACCGATCGCGCGGTGGCACCAAGTTCCGCCACCCACGGGGGGAACACGCGATCGCGACGCCTTCCACGTGCCGAATCCTTGTCCGTGTGGAGAAGACCGGGAAGCATCGCCAGGACGGGCACCACGACGATGAAAATCAGCGCGGCGAGCTCGCCGCGCCGCCGATCGCGGACGACCAGGTGCAGCACGCTGGTCGCGAGCGCGGAGAGGCCGATCACCGTGGCGACGAGCAGCACGCCCATCGCGAGACAGATGAGCGCGGGCAGGAGGGCACCTGCGGCGAGAAGACCAAGCGGAATGCAGCCCACGAGCGGCACGAGCAGGATGTGCCAGGGATCACCGAACGCCGCCGATGCCTGCGCGACGTAGAGCGTTCCGCGGGGGATCGGCAGCAGCAGCATGCGGACCGGATTCGTGCGATCGCCGGCGGGGAGAAAGAGCGGGCCGACGATGGCAAGGAGCGGAACCGGCAGCAGCAGATACCGGGCGGCGGTAAACGGCACCGGGCTGCCGCCTGTCGCGAGAAGATAGCCCGCTGATACTCCGACGGCGGCAAGGAACAGCGCGGACGGGATCAGCAGTACCGCCGCAAGCAGAGGGCCGAGCTTCTCGATCGCAATCGAGAACCGCTCGAACGTGTCGCGCGATCCGGTCTTCTCGAGCGAGTTGACCAGCATCCGCCAGCGCAGCCACGCGAACGCCCTCAATATCCTAAACATCAGGAGTCCTCACTCGCTGATTGCCACAGGGAAAGGGAGGCACGGAAAAAACGAAGGGATCGACCTTTCGGATCGCTCGAGCCTGACGGACCGCGCTTACCAGGCTTCAGTTGTGACAAGGTAGTGGTCTCTCCGTTCCTCCGTTTGTCTGCGTTGAAAATGGGAATCACAGCCAGTCCAGCGAGCTGGTCGCTGAAGGCTCACCGCCTACCAGACGAATGAACAGTTCTTCGAGGGTTGCGCCAGCGACTCCACCGGCCTTCAACTCCGCAAGTGATCCTTGAGCGACGAGCTTGCCGTGTGCGATCACGCCGATGTGAGTCGAGAGCCGTTCGACGATTTCAAGGATGTGCGATGTGAGAAAGATCGTCCCGCCACGGGCCACGAACGAATGCAGAAGGTCCTTGATCTGCCGCGACGCGACGGCATCGATGCCCTCGAACGGCTCATCGAGAAACAACAGGCGCGGCGCCGGCAGCAGCGCTGCAGCCAGCGACAGCTTCTTGCGCATCCCGTGAGAGAAGTCGGTCACGAGCGTCGTCCCCGCGTCCTTCAGATCCATCAGACCGAGCAGGTCTGCGGACCGAGCTTTCGCCGTCGCGCCGTCGATCCCGTGGATCTGCGCCACGAACATCAGCGTCTCTTCCGCGGTGAGACGATCGAACAAGGCGAGGTCCTCGGGAACGACGCCGATGCGGCGCTTGACGGAAATGGGATCGGCGAGAGGATCGGTGCCGAGGATCCGCATCGTGCCGCCGCTCGGCCGCAGCAATCCGGTCAGGCACTTGATCGTCGTCGACTTGCCCGCCCCGTTCGGCCCGAGAAAGCCGTAGAAGCTGCCGGCGGGCACCGCGAGATCGATGCCGTCGACAGCGCGGAAGCTGCCGAAGTCGCGAGTGAGCCCGTGCGTCTCGACGGCCAGATCCATGCGCTGCATTCTATCGGACGGCAGCGCAGCGCGTTGGTACGCACCTGCAACCGTATTACGATGGCCTGATGAGGACCGTGATCGTGCGTGGCCAGACGCCGTTACCTGAAGCATTGCGCGACGTGATCGAACGCGGCAGCACCTCCGTGCACGAGTGCCGGGTGCCCGGACCGACCCCGTTGCCCCGCGACGTGGATCGCGTCGTCTATTACCTGGCCGGTCCTGATGCCGACGTCGTCGCTTCTGCGCGGCAGGCGGTGAGCGCCGAGCGGCGCGATGGATCCGAGAAGCTCGTCTACGTTATGGGCGAGGACGCCCCTCTGGTGGAGGGACTCGCGCCGACGGAGTGCTTCCGCTGGCCGGCGGACGCCGATCGCCTCAAGATGGCGTTCATGACGAGCGCCTAGACGCACGCGATGAACCGCCTCGCGCGCGAGCGCAGTCCCTACCTCCTGCAGCACGCAGCGAACCCCGTCGACTGGTTCGCCTGGAACCAGGAAGCCTTCGCGCGCGCGCGCGCCGAAGACAAGCCGATCTTTCTCTCGATCGGCTACTCGACCTGTCACTGGTGTCACGTGATGGAGCACGAGTCGTTCGAGAACGAGCAGATCGCTGCGCTGCTGAACCGCGACTTCGTCTCCATCAAGGTCGATCGCGAGGAGCGGCCCGACGTCGATCGCGTCTACATGGCCTTCGTGCAGGCCACCACGGGGCAGGGTGGATGGCCGATGACGGTGTTCCTGACACCGGACCTCAAGCCGTTCTACGGCGGTACGTACTTTCCACCGACTTCGCGATGGGGACGCCCAGGATTCATCGATCTCCTTACAGAGCTCGCGCGTGTGTGGCACGACGATCGTGCGCGAGTCACCGAGGCGGCCGCGGAGCTGACGGACCGTTTGCAATCGGTGGCGCTCGGCGGCCGCGCAGAGTCGGAGATTGCGGATCCTGATGCGCTCGAGGCGGCGGTCGCGCAGTTTCAGGCGGTGTTCGATCGTCGCCGCGGCGGATTCGGCGAGTCGCCGAAGTTTCCCCGTCCGTCGGAACTGCTCCTGCTGCTGCGCGAGCACGCACGCAGTGGATCGACGCCCGCGCTGCAGATGGCGAGCGCGACGCTTAAGGCGATGGCGGTCGGCGGCATGCGTGACCATATCGGCGGCGGATTCCATCGCTACTCCGTAGATGCCGACTGGCGGGTGCCGCATTTCGAAAAGATGCTTTACGACCAGGCGCAGCTGGTCATTGCATACCTCGAAGCCGCGCAGGCGGCGAACGAAGACTTCTACGCGACTGTTGCTGAAGACACGCTGCAATACGTGCTGCGCGACATGACGAGCGCTGAGGGCGCCTTCTATTCCGCCGAGGACGCCGACAGCGTGCCGCCGGAAGACGCGGCGGCCCCGGCGCCTCACAAGAAGGAGGGCGCGTTCTACATCTGGTCCGATGAGGAGATCGGCGAGGTCCTGCGCGACGATGCGCCGATCGCGCGCCGCAGATTCGGTATCGAGCCCGGCGGCAACGCCCCCAGCGATCCACAGGAAGAGTTCACCGGCAAGAATCTCCTGTACATCGCCCAGCCCATCGCTGACATCGCCGTGCGCACGGGGATTTCTGAAGAAGAGGTGATGGCGGCCCTGCGGAGGATTCGTCAGGCACTCTTCGAGCGGCGGGCATCCCGTCCTCGACCGCACCTGGACGACAAGGTGCTGACCGCCTGGAACGGACTGATGATCGCGGCGTTCGCGCGCGCGGCGCGGGTGCTCCCGCGGAGCCCTCACCGCGACAAGTACCGCAACACAGCCGAGCGTGCGGCCTCGTTCATCCAAGCCTCACTGTGGAACGACACCCGGCACGTCCTCCTGCGCCGCTATCGCGACGGCGAAGCGGCGATCGAAGGCTACGCGGAAGACTACGCCTATCTGATCTGGGGACTGCTCGAACTGGTGCAGGCGACCGGCGAGGCGCGGTGGCTCGAATGGGCAATTGCGCTGCAACGGCGCCAGGACGAACTGTTCTGGGACGACGTCGATGGAGGGTGGTTCAGTACTACCGGCAACGACCCGACCGTGCTGCTGCGGATGAAAGAGGACTACGACGGTGCCGAGCCGGCGGCCAGCTCAGTGTCGGTTCTCAACGTGCTCACGCTCGCGCACCTGACCGGCGATGACAGCTATCGCCAGAAGGCCGGAAGCACTCTGGCGCGCTACGGGAAGCGCGCTGGCGGAGCGGCGCGCGTCATCCCGATGATGCTGTGCGGCCTCTCGCAGTGGCACGCGTCGTCGATGCAGATTGTTGTTGTCGGTGGAGATACCGCAGCGTCGGTGGTGGACCTGGAGGAGGAGATCGCGGCGCACCATCTGCCGTTCGCGGTCCATCTCCCGCTGGATCCCGACCGCAACCAGGACGCACTGCGCGCGCGTCTGCCCTTTGTGGACGGCATGAAGGCCCATGGCGGCGGCGCCGTCTATGTATGCCGGGACTTCACCTGCCGGCAACCGGTCTCATCGCGTGAAGCGCTGCGCCGTGAGCTGACCTGAGGCGCCGCAGGCAATGACACAGCCGGTCAGTGTGAGTTTCAACGCCAGTCAGACGCGCGCGGCGTTCACGCTCTATCACCCGAAGGGGAACATTCTCACCCGCGACATGATCGCCGCGCTTCGAGCGGCGCTCGAAGGCGTTGCCGAGAACCCGCATCTGAAGCTGATCACCATAGAGGGGGCGGGTGAGGACTTCAGCTTCGGTGCGAGCATCCCCGAACATGCACCTGCGGAGATCGGGCGCGCGCTGCCCGAGATGCACGCGCTCATCTACGAGTTGCTGGACGCACCGGCGCCCACGGCCGCTCTTGTTCGCGGACGATGCGTCGGTGGCGGGTTCGAACTCGCGCTTGCATGCGACGTCATCACCGCGGAGGAAGGCGCGACGTTCGCGTTGCCGGAAATCGCTCTCGGCGTATTTCCTCCTGCCGCGTCGGTCCTCCTGCCCTATCGCGCCGGCGGCGCCATGGCCAGCTACTCGATTCTCACCGGAACTCCGATTGATGCCGGACTGCTGCAGGCGAGGGGCATCATCCCGTTCGTTGCCAGCAAGGGCAACTTGCGAAGCGCGGTCGACGACTGGTTCGAGCAGCAACTCGCGGCGAAATCGGCTGTCGCGCTCAGACACGCGGCTGTCGCCGCACGCATGGGGCTCGTCGCACACGTGCGCAGCCTGCTCCCGCAGTTGGAACGACTATACTTGGAAGACCTGATGCGTACGCATGACGCAGTCGAAGGCATCGACGCGTTCATCGCCAGGCGCACACCTTCATGGACGGACCGCTGATTCGATGACCTTCGATGTGGAGATCGTGCTGCGCGAGCGCAACTATGCGGTGACCGAACACCTGCAGTACGGGACTGACGCGCGGGCATGGACCGACAGCGACGTCGAGTTGATCCTCAAGCAGATCCTGCTCGCGATCGATCGGGTCAAGAATCCCGAGACGCTCGATCGCCACGTGGCCCTCCGCGGTTTCAGCTGGATCGTCGAACCGACCGATGAAGGCGTGGTCATCGCGATCGAGATTCCGATGGGGGCCGCCGTCGCCGGCCCCTTCGAGATCGAGCAGCCGCGTCTGGACGCCATGATCAGTCGTGTGCTCGCCTCCGCCCGGCCGAAGGCGGTCGTTCACTAGGCGACGATCCAGAACTTTCCACCGGGTTTCAGGACTGACACGACGCAAGGGTGGCAGTTTTGTGATTGCATGGTTTTGCGTGAGTTTCCGGTGCGCTTCCCCAGGCATGCAGATTGCGCGCAGCCATTTTCTGGCATGATGTCCCGACATCCTGCCCTCCGCGCCATGAAGCTGCCGTACCGAATTCTCGTGCTCGAAGACGACGACAATACGCTGTCGGGCGTCGTGGAGATGCTGCGCGAGGCGGGCTACGAGGCTGTCGGCACGGGCACGTATGACGCCGCCAAGCGGCTGCTCGCCATTTCGTCGTACGACCTGTTCATCACCGACGTCAGGCTGCGCGGATACAACGGCCTCAATCTCGTACGGCAGTGCAGCGGCGATTATCCGGACATGGGAATCATCATCATGACCGGGTACGATGAATCCATGATGGAGATCGAAGCCTCGCGGTACGGCGCAACCTTTATTGGCAAGCCGCTCTCGGGAGCCGCGCTCCTGAACACCGTGTCCGAATGCCTGGCCCAGGTGCGCAGACAGCGGCGCTGGGCGCGCAAGCGCGTACTGGGTGGGTTTCGCGTCGTTGCGAACGGACGGCCGGCGGCTGTGGTGGACGTGTCGTACGGCGGCCTTCGTCTCGAGCTGCCGATCGCCGGGAGCGTGCCGGAGTCGTTCGACGTCGAGGTCGCCGGCATAGGTCTTCACCTGCCGGTGGAGAAAGTATGGAGCAAGCCGTCGACCGATGGCGCGACGCTCGTCTGCGGCGCGTCGCTCGCGGCTGAGGCAACGCCCGCCGCACGGACGTGGCGCGCGATCGTCGATCGCCTCTCGGCCTGAGTGCACCAGCCGCGCTCGGGCAGCGCGGACAGGCGTTGTATGCTTGCCGCGTGAACAGGCTTATTCTTCCAGTTTCCCTTCTTCTTGTTCTCACCGCCGCCACATCCGGACGCTTCGCCGCCGAGCAACCCGCGCCATTCGAACTCGACGAGATGACCGTCGCGCAGCTTCAGGAGGCGATGACGCGTGGCCGCCTCACGTCGCGACAGCTCGTCGAGCAGTACTTGCGGCGCATCGAGCAGATCGATCGCAGCGGACCCACGCTGCGGTCGGTGATCGAGATCAATCCCGATGCGTTGGCGTTGGCGGAAGCCATGGACGCGGAACGCAAAGCCGGCAAGGTGCGCGGTCCGCTGCACGGCATCCCGATTCTGATCAAGGACAACATCGACACTGGCGACAAGATGATGACCACGGCGGGGTCGCTCGCACTCGAGGGTTCCATCGCAACGAAGGACGCATTCGTCGTGTCGCGCCTGCGCGCATCGGGTGCGGTAGTCATGGGCAAGACGAACCTGAGCGAGTGGGCGAATTTCCGCTCGACGAAGTCCACGAGCGGCTGGAGCGGACGGGGCGGACAGGTGCGCAACCCCTACGTGCTCGATCGCAATCCGTGCGGTTCGAGCTCGGGAACAGGCGCAGCCATCGCCGCCAACCTCGCCGCTGTCGGAGTGGGCACGGAGACCGATGGATCAATCGTGTGTCCTTCGGGCGTGAACGCCCTCGTAGGAATCAAGCCAACGGTCGGCCTGGTGAGCCGGTCGGGCATCATCCCGATCTCGGCGTCACAAGACACGGCAGGCCCCATGGCGCGGACGGTCGCCGATGCGGCGGTGCTTCTCGCGGCCATGGTGGGCGTCGACAAACAGGATCCGGCGACGCTCGGTGCGAGGGGTGGGGCGTATGTGAAGGCGCTGAACGCAAACGCATTGAAGAACGCGAGGATCGGCGTCGCGCGCAAGCGGTTTTTCGGTTACAGCCCGAAGACCGACGTCCTGATCGACGAAGCGATCGCGGTCATGCGGAAGAACGGCGCGGTCATCGTCGATCCCGCCGATATCCCGACAGCTGCGCAAATGGATGACTGCGAGTTCGAGGTGCTGCTCTACGAATTCAAGGACGGTCTCAACGCCTACCTCACGTCGCTCGGCCCCGGCGCCAGGGTCAAGTCGCTCGCAGACCTCATCGCGTTCAACACGCGCGAGGCGGACCGTGAGATGCCGTTCTTCGGGCAGGAGATCCTGGAGGCGGCGCAGAAGAAAGGACCTCTCTCCGCACCGGCGTACCGCAAGGCGCACACGACGTGCCGCGTTCGTGCGCGATCGGCGGGGATAGACACGGTGATGGCGAAGTACCGGCTCGATGCGATCGTGGCGCCGACGGGCAGCCCCGCCTGGCCCACCGACCTGGTGAACGGAGACCACTTCCTCGGCGCAAGCGCGTCGCCGGCGGCGATCGCCGGTTACCCGAGCATCACCGTGCCCGCCGGCTTCGTTCAGGAATTACCCGTCGGGATCTCGTTCTTCGGCGCCGCGTGGACCGAGGCGAAGCTGATCGGCTTCGCCTACGCCTTCGAGCAGGGCACGAAGCATCGGCGCCCGCCGAAGTTCGTCGAGACGCTGACGCATTGAAACGGCTGGCGGCTTGCGGCTCGCGGCTTGCGGAAAGTGGGCTGCGGCTTGCGGCTTGCGGAAATGGGCTGGCGGTTGCGGCTCGTGGCTTGCGGAACCGGGTTCCAAGATCGCCCCAAGCCGCAAGCCGCAAGCCGCCAGCCATTCTTCAGTCCGTCCCCGTCTTCTTCTTCTCGCCCTTCAGGTGCTTGTCGTACCACGCGAGGATGCGCTGTTCGAAGTCGGTGCTCTCCGCGTTGCTGTTGGGCGGACGATGACCGCCGTTGACGTAGCGGACCCACTCGACTTCTTTGCCGAGCCGCCGCATCGCGTAATACATCTCGCGTGACTGGCTGGCGGGCACGTTGGGATCCTGATCGCCGCTGATGTTGAGGAGCGGCGTCTTGATCCGGTCCGCATGCATCACCGCGGAGTGCTCGATGTAGCGTTCCGGATATTCCCAGAGTGTGCCGCCGACGCGATCCTGGCTCTTCTCGGGTGCATGGGTGTTACGGACGCCGAGCCGCGGACTGTCGGTGTAGAAGCTCACCATGTCGACCTTTCCGGAAATGTTGATCGCCGCCTTGAACCGGTCGGTTTGCGTGATCAGGAGCGCCGTCGCGTACCCGCCGTAGCTGGTGCCGTGAACGCCCAGGCGATCGGGGTCGGCGATGCCCAGATC
>DATLLF010000271.1:0-4431 GCA_035537955.1 Vicinamibacterales bacterium
GCGTTGCTGACCGTATCCGCGCCGGGGGCGGGGCGGATTGGTGGAGTAGAATTACGGCGCCGAAGGGCGTCATGGCAAAAAACTCCATACGCGCCGCTCTGCTGGCCCTCGTGCTCCTGCACGCGCCGCCGGCCACCGCACTCTCGATCGAAGTCATTCAGGTTACGCCGGCACGAATGCGCGCGCAGCCGGGTGATGTGATCGAGCTGCGCGTTCGCGGCGCACAGCCGCCGACCGGAGCCGTGCTCGTCACGCCCGGAGCGGGCGCGCAGCCGCTGCCGATCGAAGCGGCCGCCTCCGGCGAGCAGCATCTTCGATTCACGCTGCCAGCGGACGGATCTCCAGGTTTGTACCTGATCCACGTCTGGCGTGGTGACCGCGATCGGCCGACGGCGATCGGCAAGGCCGCCGTCCTGTCCGGGCAGGTCGTGATGGACTTCTTTCTGCCCGCGTATCTCGATGGCGCGGATCCGCTGGGCGATCTGGCCGCCTACCTGGACGATTTTCGCTCGATCGGCGGGAATACGCTGATCGCTCACGCGTTGATCACGCCGGACCGCGCGTATTTCCCCTCCACCATCGCGCGCAACAGCGTCGAGCGTGGATCACCATCCGACGTCATCGACCAGTTGCTGGACGAGGCGGACGGCCGCGGGCTTGCCGTGTTCCTGTCGGTGAGCTGGGACATGACCCACCCTGCGCCGTATCGGAATCGCATGCGGCAGATCACGGCGCTGATGGACGAACTGTTCGCACTCTATGGCCGGCATCCGTCTCTGGCCGGCTTCTATTCCTACCAGGAAGGCAGCGGCACGTATTACGTGCCCTACGTCCGCGAATTCACGGAGCACGTGAAGAGGTTGAGCCCGGGCCTGCTCAGCGCGTGCGCGCCGTTCGTCGACGATCCGCTCGTGGCCGGGTATCTCAGCACGGTCGACTCGCTGGACGTCATGATCTTTCAGGGGCAGGTCATGGGCAGTTATCGCACCGATAATCGCAAGCGCTACCCCCTGCGGCGCGTTCGGGACTTTGCCGCACTGGGAATCGGGGCGAAGTGGCTGCAGGACAAATTCGCCATCACGCACGTCGAGCTGTTCGGCTATCTCGAGAACCGACCGGATCCTTCGGTCATCGCCGCGAGCTACGACAACATCTTCGGCCAGATCGGCAGCGTCGCGACCGCTCCCGGTGCCGACGGGATCGCGCTCTTTGCCTACCATCCTCACATCTGGTCGGCCCGACGCCAGCGTGCGGTTCAGACGAGCCGACGCGCGGTCGTGGACGGGCTCGAGCTCTTCAAGCGCACACAGCGGGCGATTGGGAAGAGCCGGAATCCACTCACGGTGTACTTTCCGTACTCGGACTGGATTGTCGAGCGCTGGACGAACAGCTTCCTGCCGGCACTGGACGGCTTCCGCCGTACTGGCATTCCGGTGGACATCCTTCCGTATGCGCCGCCGCTCGAGGAGTCGGTATATCCCTACTTTCCGTTTCACATGAATCCGGCGGTTCTCGAACGGCTTCTGGCGGAGCACCGGGTCCTCGTGTTGCCGGACGTCTCGGGCTTCCAGCAGACCGACAGTGACCTCATCGACGCATTCGTCCAGCGCGGCGGGGTCATCGTCGCTTTCGGTCCGCAGATTCCCATGGGACGCACGTTCGAGCGGGACGAATTGTTCGGCGCACGCGAGAGCGATCGAGAGGCGGTTACGAAGGGGTTGCGGGCTCCGCATTCTTTCGGAACACGCACGCGCAGTACGTGCACCCTTCCACCCGCACGTCGCCGCGGGTGGAACGCGACGACCGCCCGCACGCTGGCGACGTTCGATGATGGCTCGCCAGCCATTCTCGCGAACCGTCACGGTGCAGGGCTGGCGATCGTTGTCGTGCCGTCTATTCCGGATCTCGCCGGCGGCTGCGGCGCGTACCTGCGCGAGGTGCTCGACTATGCGCTCACGCACACAGGGCAGCGGCTGTTGGCGGATGTCGAGGGCCTCAGCGAAGCAAGCGATCTGTCGATTTCCGCGGACGCTGAAAAGCTCGCCGTCACCATCATCAACCATGCGAGCGCATCGATCACGGCAATCGTTCGCCCCCGGGATGGCACCGCCACATGGTTCGATACCGCCACGGGCCGTCCACTCGACGCATCGGCCGATGGCGCCTTGCCGCTCGAGGTGCCAGCCAACGGTGCTCGCACCGTCGAGCGGCGCTCCGGCGCCAGGAGGCATCCATGAGCGATCCGGTGAACAGGCGCACGTTTCTGGAGACGGCGACTGTGGGTGTCGTGGCGGCCGTGTCTTCGCCGGCAGCTGCGGTGGCCGCGAGTGCTCGATCGCAGGTGGCAGATGTCCGCCTCGCCGGGCATTCCCTCCGTGAACTTCGCGATCTTTACAGGCACGATCTGTTCGACGACTACCTGCCCTTCCTCGATCGCCATGTGTTCGATCACGAGCGGGGCGGTTTCATGTGCGAGGTCGAGTTCGACGGCCGCCTGCTGTCGACCAACAAGAGCAGCTGGTTCGACGGGCGAGGTCTGTGGGTGCACGCGTTTCTGTACAACCACTTCGGCCGCGACCCGCGGCAGCTCGAGATCGCGCGCAAGACGGCCGACTTCCTCATGAAGACACGGCCCACCGCTGCGGATGCGCTCTGGCCCAAGACGTATACGCGCACTGGCGAGGCGCTCATGCCGGCCGACGGCGAAATCTACGGTGATCTGTTCATCGCTGAGGGGTTCTCGGAGTACGCCCGCGCGACAGGCGAGTCGCGCTATTTCGATCTCGCGCGCGAGCTGATCGCGAAGTGCGTTCGCCTCTATGACCACCCGGATTACCGGCCCGTGATCGGGCGAACCTATCTCGGTGCGGATGCGCGGCCCTTCCCCGGTGCACGGATCCTCGGTGCCTGGATGGTCCTGCTCCGTGTGTGCACGCAGATGCTCGAGCAGACGGCCGACGCGCAGCTCGAGTCGCTCGCGCGGCGCTCGACCGACGCCATCATGAACGCGCACTTCAATCCCGATTTCGAGCTGTGCAACGAGCTCTTGAATCACGACCTGTCCCGTCCGCACAATGAGTACGCGCAGCTCGTCTACACCGGCCATTGCCTCGAGGTCCTGTGGATGGTGCTGCGCGAGGCACGCAGGCGTCGCGACACCGCGCTCTTCGACCTGGCGACGGCACGCTACCGCCGGCACATCGCCGTGGCCTGGGACGATGTGTTCGGGGGTGTGTTTCGGAACCTGCAGCACGTGGAACGAAACGTCTGGCTGACCGACAAAGTGCTGTGGGCACAGGAGGAGGTGCTCATCGGCACGCTGCTGCTGGTGGAAGCCGATGTGCCGTGGGCGGCGGACGAGTTCTCACGGATGTATCGCTACGTGCGATCGACGTATCCGCTCACGAGCCGTGGGCTGCCGATGTGGATGTACGCCGGCAATCGGCGCATGGAGTACGCGTCGTTTCTCGCGATGCCGCGGCGGTGGGAGAACTACCACCACCCTCGGCATCTGATGCTCAACCTGCTGACGCTGGAACGCCTCGGCGCGTAGCTGGCGGCTCAGGGGCGGGAATCGCTCGAGCCGACGCGGCCGTAGAGGTCACGGACCGACTCGAACACGTGGCGTTCCCGCTCCGCGTCACACACGTGATACCCGTACTGTGCCGACGCCGGTCCCTGCTGCATGAAGCTCCAACCCGTTCGTTCGGTGAAGTCGACGTTGTCGAGCACCATCCCAGTGCCGCTCATGCCGGCGATGCTCATCCTCACCCCGAAGTTGCTGACACCCTTCTCGTCGTAGAGTCGGAAGGCGATCGTGGCACGGGACGTTCCTTTGACATAGGGCGTGAGATCGAAGGTGTGTTCAGTCCACGTCAATGCCGGGTCGGCGGCGACGTCAACGCTCCACACCGTCTTCCCGTTCACCAGCAACTGCTTGAAATGGTATCCGGCAGTGCCGGCCGGATAGGAGTCCTGCTCGAAGAACCGCAGCTGATGGGTGTCGGCCCGCGCATCGATCCTGACGGCTTGCGTGGCTGACACGAAATCGCCGACGCGTGTTGGTGTCTCCGACGGCACGACGAGATTCAGGTGGTGTGCGAACCCGCATGCGTCCACCTGAAATTCCTTCGCCATCGCGTAGGTCACCACGCCCCGGATCTCTCCACGCTTCGCCGCCGCCAGGCCAGCGCGCAGGGCGCCGGCGACATACGGCGCCGACGGCGGATACTGCGCCACGCTCATCTTCGTCGCGTAGACCATGAGGATCAGGTGCAGGCCGAACGGCTCGACCGCCGCGCGGATTTGCTGCAACGTGGCCGCGACCCCCTCGAAGTCATCGAAGTCGACGGTGTAGGGGAAGATGGCGCCGTCGAAGTGGCCAGCGTAGGCGCTGAGAAATGCCGGAACGTAATCCCGGCGGTACAGGAC
>DATLLF010000272.1:0-10516 GCA_035537955.1 Vicinamibacterales bacterium
AGGTCGACACCTGTGGGATCGAATCGAGCTGACCGGCGAACGAGGCGTCCTCGGAGTCTTCACCCACGGCGGAGCTGCGGACGATGGTGAGCGTCGCCGCGAGCTGCGTCCACGCGCGGAGCACTTCGCCCTCGACGTCCCGTCGCGAACGTTCCTGCTCGGCAACGAAGTGCTGCACGGCGGAGCTCGTGAGGACGAATCCGTCCGGCACCGGTGCGCCTGACGCGATCAGCCGCGCGAGATTGGCGGCCTTGCCTCCGACCGTTGCGGCGCTCGTCGCCTGCGGCAGCGGGATCACGTTCACGCCGCCCTCCCTTTCAATCCGAGGCGAAACATGACGACGCTGAAGGACCAGTGGATAAACAGCCCGAACAGCAGTACGTACAACCACGAGAGCCACGGCACGTGCACCGCGAGGCTCAACGCGGTGAGCATGCCGAGGCCGGAGTCGAAGCGATCGAGCAGGAAGTGGGGCACGCCGCGCCAGCCGTCCGCAGCGGCGCCGGGTGCGACGTCGAGCTGGCGTTTGATGAACGAGTTCGGCAACTCACCGGCCATGAACCCGAATCCCGCCCACGCGCCGAGCAGCGCATACGTCAGCGGCGACAGCGGCCACAGCGCACGCAGCACGGCATCTGCGGCAAGCGTTGCGAGCAGCGCGAATGCCAGGGCAGCGGCAGGAACCATCACGACGAACCCGCGGACCGTCTTGTGTGCACCGAAGATCCGTCGCCCGCGGAAGCATCTGCCGCCGTCGAGAGGGATTGCGAACGCATGCGACATGGGCGCGGCAAACCACACGGTCTGCGCCGCCCCGGCCAGCGTGAACGCGGCGAGAAGGAACAACGCCGCGACGAGTGGGTCCACCCCGGTCACAGGTCGTACCCCGACTCGAGCCGGTTCTGAAAGAGCAGGACGTCGCCGCGCAGCTTCTTCGCACCGCGCACCCACCGCCACCAGCCGACCTCGTTCTCCGGCGCGTACGCGATGCGATGCAGGTGATAGCCCGGTACGAACGGATACATGTGGTGAAGCTCGTGCGCGTCGAAATGAAGGACGAATGCGGAGACGAGTCGCGGCAGCCGCAGCGAACGCGTGAACGATTCCTGCTGGACGGCGGCGAACGGCTTCACATCGACGCCGTGGCTGACGTGCTGCGGCACATGCGTGTGCTGACTGAGGAGCAGGAGGTCTTCGATCATCAGGCTGAGGACGAGGGCCACGCCGGCAACACGAAGCATCGCGAGGGGACCGGCGAGAAGGAGCATCGTGCCGTACACCGCGAGCAGCGCGAGCGCGTCACGCACGACGGCGACACGATCTGTGCGCTTCGGGAACATGCGGAACAGCCGCGGTGCGTTCCAGTAATTCGTGACGCGGTAGAGCACGGAGAACAGCGGGATCCACAGGCGCCAGCAGGTGTTGACGATCAGCCGCTCGACGGGGCGAAGGGGACGCGGGACGAGCGATTCAGTCGTCGGGTCGAGGTCCTGCCAGCCAGTCCACTTGTGATGGCGGCCATGGACCCGCGTCCACGCGTGGTACGGGATCAGCGCGAACACCGCGGCGATTCGACCGGCGATCGCGTGATACCGCCGCGTCCGGAACAGCGTGTCGTGGCCGCACTCGTGAAGGATCACGAACCACTGAACCAGCATCAGCGCGAGGAGTAACTGACCAAGCGTCCAGACCCCCCATCCCCCTGTGGCCGACATCCAGATCGCGGCAGCCGTTCCGGTCAGCGCGCCGCCAACCACCAGAAGTCCCGCACGGTCGTCCGGTCTCAGGTGGATCAGCTCCGCCGGCCGGGGAGCGTTCTGCGCGCGAGTCATGGCGCCACGATAGCCATGCCGCGGCGTCACTGTCGTGAGGGGGGGATGAAGAAGTCTGAAAGAGTATGAGCGCCCCCGGGGGCCCGGTGCTCGGTGCTGGGTGCTCGGTGCTCAGTGCGCGTGCTGGGTGCTCGGTGCTCGTGCTAGGTGCTCCGTGCTCGGGCTAGGTGCTCCGTGCTCAGTGCTTGTGCCGGATGCTCCGTGCTCGTGTTGGTGCTTGCTCGGTGCGCGCAGCACCAGCACGTCGGCACTCAGCACCAGTACTTAGCACTCAGCACGAGCACCTAGCACCGAGCACGAGCACCGAGCACGAGCACCGAGCACTGAGCACTGAGCACCAAGCACTCAGCATCCCGGAGTCGTTAGTGTTTCCGCCGCTCCATCTCCTCGAGAGTCCTCGGCCAGTCTTCGCGAAGCAGGCGCGAAAGCGCGCGGTCGGTGAGGAGGCGGCCTTCGGTCTGGCAGGTTGCGCAGTAGTTGCACTGGTTTCTGGCGTAGACGATCCGCTGTATGGGGGAGCCGCAGGTGGGGCAGGGTTTGCCGTAACGGCCGTGGACGGCCATTCCCTCGCGAAACGCAGTGACCTTCTCGGGGAAGCCTTCACCAACTTCGTGGCGCGTGCGCTCGATCCAGGTCTCCAGCGTGTGGATCGTGGCCAGGTGCAGGCGCGCGCTCTCGGACTCGGTGAGCTGCCGCGTCTGCTTCATGGGAGAGAGCTTCGCGGCATGAAGGATTTCGTCAGAGTAGGCGTTCCCGATCCCGCTGAAGATCGTCGGATCCGTGAGAGCGCGCTTCAGCGTGTGATTCTCGCGCGTGAGCCGCGTGGCGAACTCCGGGAATGTCGAGTCGAGCACCTCGAGGCCCCCACGCTCGAACTCGGAGAGCCCCTGAACGCCGCGCACCAGATGTATCGAAGCCTGTCGTTTGGCTCCGGCTTCTGTCAGCAGCAGCGTTCCGGCAGGAAAGTCGAGTGCGGCAAGGCCGACCTTGCCCGGTATGGCGGTGCCGCGCTCACGCCAGCGCAGCCGTCCGGCGATCATCAGGTGCAGCACGAGGAACAGGCCCGCTTCGAACTCGAACACCAGCCGCTTGCCCATGCGGCGCAGGCGCTCTATCCGCTTTCCTTCGAACTCGGACGGCATCGGCTCGATCGTCCGCACGATGAACGGGTTGCCGATCCGAAAGCGCTCCATCGGTTGCGAAATCACGCGCGCCTCGAGCGCCTCGAGATACACAACGACATCGGGCAGTTCCGGCACTCTGGCAGTGTACTTGCTGGCACTAAACAGGAGCACGCAGAGGATCAGGAATTCAGCACTGAGCACGCAGAGCACCGAGCACGCAAAGCACCGGGCACCGAGCACCCAGCACCGAGCACGCAAAGCACCGAGGACCGAGCACGGACATGATTCAAGACCTCTGGTACAAGGACGCCATCATCTACTGCATGGACGTCGAGAAGTATGTCGACGCGAATGGCGATGGCATCGGCGACTTCGACGGGCTCACGTCCAAGCTCGACTACCTCGCAGGGCTCGGCGTCACCTGCGTGTGGCTGCAGCCGTTCTATCCATCACCCAATCTCGATAACGGCTACGACGTGTCGGACTACTACGGCGTGCACCCGAAGCACGGCACGCTCGGCCAGTATGTCGAGTTCATGAACCGCGCCGAGCAGCTCGGGATCCGCGTCATCGTCGATCTCGTCGTCAATCACACGTCGAACCGCCATCCGTGGTTCCAGGCCGCGCGCAAGGATCCGAACTCACCCTATCGCGACTTCTACCTCTGGTCGAAGAAGCGGCCGGCCAATCACGATGAGGGCATGGTGTTTCCCGGTGTACAGAAAACCACGTGGACCCGCGACCCGCACGCGGGGGAGTACTACTTTCACCGTTTCTACGACTTTCAACCGGATCTCAACACCGCCAATCCCAAGGTCCGCGACGAGATCCGGCGCATCATGGGGTTCTGGCTTCAGCTCGGCGTCTCCGGCTTTCGCATGGACGCCGTGCCGTTTCTCATCTCGACGAAAGGGGCAGGGGTCGTCCCGAAGAAAGACTTCGAGTTCCTGCACGAGATGCGCGACTTTCTCCAGTGGCGGCGCCGCGACGCAATCCTCCTCGCCGAGGCGAACGTCGTTCCGAGAGAGAGCCTCGATTACTTTGGTGAGGTCGGCGATCGTTTGCAGTTGATGCTCAACTTCGCGGTGAACCAGCGCGTGTTCTATGCGATGGCGACGGGAGACATCCGTCCGCTGGTGAAGGCGCTCGAGGACACCTACAAGCGGCCGCATGCAGCGCAGTGGGTGAATTTTCTGCGCAGCCACGACGAACTGGATCTCGGACGGCTCACCGACGCGCAGCGCCAGAAGGTGTTCGATGCGTTCGGCCCTGACAAGAGCATGCAGCTGTACAACCGCGGCATCCGCCGGCGGCTCGCGCCGATGCTCGACGACAATCGCGAACGGCTCGAGCTCGCCTTCAGCCTGCTGTTCACGCTGCCCGGGACACCGATGCTGCAGTACGGCGACGAAATCGGCATCGGCGACGACCTGTCGCTGCCGGAACGTGAGTGCGCGCGCACGCCCATGCAGTGGTCCTCGCAACAGCATGGCGGCTTCTCCAGCGCCACGCGCGTCGTGCGGCCGGTGGTCTCGGACCCGATCTACGGTTACCAGCGCGTGAACGTCGAAACGCAGCGCCGCGATCCGCATTCGCTCCTCAATTGGATGGAGCGCAAAATCCGCATGCGGCGGGAGTGTCCGGAGATCGGCTGGGGCGACTGGAAGATCGTGAAGACCAGCGAACCTGGTGTGCTGATCATGCGCTACGAGCACGACGGGTGCGTGGTCATCACGCTGCACAACTTCACGTCGAAGCCACGCGCGCCGCGCATCGACATTGCGACGGCGGGCCATCCTCTGCTCGTTGATCTCCTGGCCAAGAACGACAGCCGTGCGGGCACGAGCGGCCGGCACACGATCGAGCTGCCGGCGTACGGCTACCGCTGGTACCGTCCCGGCAGCATGGACGGAAGAATATCCAGCGACCGCGTCCCAGGTTCGAGATCCGCGTAAGCGACCCGTCTGCCGCCGTCGTAAGCTCTGTAGGCTTTTTTTCCCACGATTAGTCTGTAATTCTGCAAGTTGTCTGGAGGATCGTGCCCACATGCTTTCACGCCGGTTATTCATTCCCGCTGTACTCATCGCTCTACTGACCATCACCACCGCCGCGCAGCAGGCGCCGGCCGCGCGCGGCGGCGTCGCGTCCATCAACGAACAGGACCTCAAGGAGTGGCTCACCTACCTGTCGTCCGACGAGCTGCAGGGGCGCGCCACCTACACCGAAGGGCTGGGCCTGGCGGCCGGTTACATTTCTGCGCACCTGGCCCAGTGGGGCGTCAAACCCGCCGGGGATGACGGCACTTACCTGCAGGTCGTGAAGGTGGTCGGCGTCCGCACGAACAGCAACGCCTCCGTGACGGTGGACGTGAACGGCCAGTCGCGCACGTTCAAGGACGGTGAGGGGATCACGTTTCCAAAGCAGATGGGGCGCAAGCAGACCGTCGAAGGAAGCGACATCGCTTTCCTCGGCTATGGACTTCAGATCCCGGCCGCCAGGCTCGATGACTATGCAGAGGCTACGCCCAAAGGCAAGGTCGTCGTCTATCTCGGCCCGCAGGGCCCATCGGACATTCCGCAGAATTCGTTCCGGCTGCTCTCCGCGCGGGCGCGCAACGCCGTCGAGAAGGGAGCGGTCGCAGTGATCGGGCCGGTCTCGCCATTTTTCGGCCGCGGGAGGGGTGTCGCGCCGGCACCGCAGCCCTCAGCGCCTGCCGTCGCCGGGCGTGGCGAGGCACCGGCGCAGCCGTCCGCCGGACGCGGTCAGGGGCCCGGCCGTGGCGCGGCGCCGCCCGACAACGGTGATTTCACGACCGTCGAGCAATACGACAAACTGGTTACGCCACAACTTACCGCCGACGACGAGTTCTTCGAGTTCCTCTTCAGCGGATCGGACGTGACGTATGCCGTGTTGAAAGAGAAGGCGGCAAAGCGCGAGCCGCTGCCTCGATTTTCGCTGAGCGGGGTCAAGATCACCGTCAACGTCGACGCCGACTACCAGGTCGTTCGCACCCGCCTCAGTCACAACGTCGTCGGCGTCATCGAGGGCACGGATCCGAAACTCAAAGATACATACGTGGCCTACGGCGCCCACTACGATCACACAGGGTTTCGGGAGAACGCGAAACCCGGCGAGGACGCTATCAACAATGGGGCCGACGATGACGGATCGGGGTCGGTGGCGATCATGTCGATCGCGCGCGCGTTTGCCCTCGGGCCGAAGCCGAAACGCTCGGTCCTGATGGTGTGGCACGCGGGCGAAGAGAGCGGACTCCTCGGCTCGCGCTACATGGCCGATCATCCTGTCGTCGGTGACATCGACAAGATCGTCACGCAGTTGAACATGGACATGGTGGGTCGCAACCAGGACGACGATCCGGCCAACGCGAGCATGGTCAATGTGGTGGGAGCTGACCGGATCAGCACCGAGCTGCACAACATCAACGAGGATGCGAACAGCTCGCTGGCGAAGCCGCTGACGCTGAACTACACGATGAACGATCCGGCGGATCCGGAGTCGATCTACACGCGCAGCGATCACTACAGCTACGCGGCGAAGGGTGTGCCGATCATCTTCTACTTCAGCGGCCTGCACCCCGACTATCACCGCCCGAGCGACACCGTGGACAAGATTATCTTCGAGAAGATCCGGCGCATCGCGCAGCTCGCCTATGAGACCGGGCGTCGCGTGGCGACGTCTGAGAAGGCGCCCGCGAAAGACAATCTCGGTCCCCGTGCGGGCAAGGGGTTCACTGGGAAACTCACGGTGAAATAACCCAATACTGAAGGTTGAATGCCGGGACAATTGCGTCCTTACTTCAGCATTCAGCCTTCAGACTTCAGCATTGCTATTGTTTCACCAGCTGTCCTCTGACAGCGCCGGTGCCGTTCGCCGCGGTGTGCGCGTTGAAGTAGAAGCCGGCTGGGTTGCTGATGATGTCGTTGATGAGCGCCACGTCCGGGTTTCCTTGAGAGGGCCCGATGGTCCGATCCGCGAACGTCTGGTTCGAGACGGTCCCGTTGGTCAGCGGGATCGCCGCGGCGGGAGCGAGGCCGGTGTTCACGACCACACCGCCGGCGACGCCCGACGCGCCCCGATGAATGTGGGCGAGCGTCCAGCTCGCTCCCGCGGGGAAGTCTCTCAGATTCACCACGAATGTCGCCGAACCGCCATTGACGTTGTTCGCCGCGTCACGCGTCAGGTTGAACGTGATGCGGACATCGCCGCGTGCATTCGCCTCCGCGCCTTGAATAGCTGGCACTTCGTTCGCCGCGCTCAGTTGCGCGGTGAACACCACGACGTTTGGATCGCTCGGCGCCGTCGGGCTGTCGCCACCGCAACCGGCCAGCGCGAGAGTGGTCAACAGAGTCACATATGCACGTTTCAACATGGGCCCTCCATGAACGGGCCGACTGAAGCCGGCCCCTACGAGTTCGCTTGCGCATTCCGCATCCCGTCTAGAACCGCCGCGTGATGTTGAAGCCCAGATACAACGCGTCGGTGCCTCCCCCTGCGATCTGACCGGGCGTGGTGCCGTGGAAGTTCGTCAACGTCAACGCGAGCGTGTGACCGCCCGTCCATTTCTCGATCGACACGCCCCAGCCCGCCTGACCGGGATCGTGACCCGCGAGCCTTGGTGAGATTTCGCCGACGAGGAACATGCTGGGCAGCACGCGGAGGCGTGTGCCGAGACCGACGAAGAACGTGCCGTCGTGGTGGGACTGATCCCCGTCCTCCTGCGGAGTAACGCCGGCGGCGGTGGCGAAATGATCGTGTTCGTGTTCACCGGTCGCACCGCCAATCAACTCGGCCTCCCGCGTGCCATCAACGAAGATGGGGGAGGCATACAGCGCGATGGCGCGTCCTTTCGTGAACGACAGCACAGCGCCGACCGCCGGCTGATGGCCTTCTTCAAGGTTGTCCAGGCCTTCGATCGAGCCGAGGGCAGACACGCCGATCGGCAGTGCGCCCCCCTGCTGGATGGCGTCCCAGCGCCCGAACACTTGCAGCGTCTTGTTCAGCGTGTTCCGGTAGATGCCTGCCTGCAGCCCGCTGGTAATGCCGAAGCGATACTCCAAGCCGATGACCGCGCCGTTATCGAGGCTGAACAGGTCCGACGCAAGATCGCCGAAATCTCCGATGCCGAGATCGCGCGCGAAGCGGTGCGTGAATCGCGCGTACGACTTGTGAGCCGCGAGCGAACGAGTGGTCGGCAGGTTCACCAGGTTGAGCTCGATCTGGGGATCTGCCGATGACGGAGACGTCGGATCCTGCGCGAACGCAGCTGTGACCGGTGCGGCGAGAAGGAAAAGGCTGAGGAGGGCCGGACGCATCGACTGTGGCTCGAGCGCAATCGACATGCCCGGCGCAGATGCGCGTTTTGTGCGGCAATTCCGACTGCTTGCGCGCGCGCCTTACGCCGTGGGTAAACAGCTTACGGGCGGTGAAAGGGTGAACAACGGCGTGTTACATCCGTTCGGCGAGTGCTCGGCCCCGCGTCTGATACCATCCCCCCGGCTTTCTTTTTTTGAAGACGAGGAGTCAAGGATGCGAGTGCGAAAGGTCGTCGTGTGCGCGGCGACGTGTGTGCTGACAGCCGCAGTGATCCCTGCACAGGAGCGCGAGGACCGCACGCTCCTCTCCAACGCGCAGATGCGATCCATTGTCAACGAGGCGTCCGGCGAGCGTGCGATGCACCACATGCTGGAGCTGGTGCCGTATCAGCGCGTGCGACCTGCGTCGGAATATCAGGGAGCATTTCGCGAGAGTGAGGTGATGGCCCGCTTCGCGAAAGAGTACGGTTTCACCAACGTCAGGGTGGAGACGTTCCCTTCAGGACCGCAGTGGCAGCCGAGTGTTGGCGAGCTGTGGATGACGACTCCCGTGAGCCGCAAGATCTATGACATCCATGATGTCGCGCTTGCGCTCGGGCAGGGGACGCCGACGGGTGATGTGAGCGGCGAACTGATCGACGTCGGCGCCGGCCGCGCCCAGGACCTCGAAGGCAAAGACTTGACGGGTAAGGTCCTCCTCAGCTCCAGCGGCCTCGGCGCTTTCGCCCAGGCAGCGGCCAAAGGTGCAGTTGGAATCATCGGTTACACGGCGCTTCGTCCGAACGAATATCCCGATCAGATCCCGGATACGCGCTTCAATCCGCCGCAGGGGATCACGACGCCGACCTTCGGGTGGGCCGTGGAGCCGCGGGTCGGACGCGATCTCGCGGTGATGCTCGGCCGCGGAGAGAAGATCACCATCCGCTCGATCGTGAAAGCGGAGATGGTGCCGAGCAAGGCGGAAGTGGTCCACGCAGAAATCGCCGGCGACGGGAGCACCACGCAGGAAGTCGCCGTCAGCGGACACCTCTATGAAGGCGTCATCAAGCAGGGCGCGAACGACGACAACTCCGGCTGCGCGCTGACGCTCGAGATCGGCCGCGCCTATATCAAGCTCGTGAACGAAGGCAGGCTGCCGCGCCCGAAGCGGACGATCAATTTCCAGTGGGGTGCGGAAATCAGCGGCACGAACGCGTGGCTGAACGCCCACCCCGAGAAGGAGAAGGTGATCATCGGCGATCTCAACTTCGATATGGAGGGGATCCGGCTCTCGATGAGCCGCAGCTACTGGATCCTGCAGCGAACGCCCGATACGTTCCCGTCCTACATCAACGACGTTGCGCAGAGCGTGATGGAATGGGTCTCGGATGTGACGCGCGAACGCGTCCGATACCGCGCTCAGGGGTACGCGCCGAGTCTGGCTGTGGTCGCTCCGACAGGAAGCCGCGACGCCTTCTACATCAAGATCGACAAGCACTACGGCTCGAGCGATCACGTGACGTACATGCAGCACGGCATCCCCTCCGTCATGTTCATCACCTGGCCCGACATGTGGTACCACTCGTCAGAGGACACGCCCGACAAGCTGGATCCTACGCAATTCAAGCGGGCGGCCGTCGTCGGCATCGGCGCCATGTCGTCGATCGCCACCGGCACCAACGATGTGGCCGGTCGAATCACCTCCGAGAACTTCGGCCGCGGCTCCGAGCGGATCGGCGAGGCGATGCGGAAGGCGTCCTCGTACATGGCGGATGCGACGGATGCCCCATCGCTGATGGCCGCCTACAAGGACGCGCGCGTCACCGTGCGGCATCAGGCTGACGTCGAGAAGGCCGTGATCGGGTCATCGGCCGTCCTCTATGAGGATCCCGCAGCCGCGCCGGCGCGACTCGCGGGTCTGCAGGCGGCGATCGACAAGACGCTGGCGCAGCGTTACGACGAACTGCGCGCTCTGTACGCCGTGCACGCTCAACGAGTACAGGCGCCGGCCCTGACGTCGACCGGATCGCCCACCATGACCCCGGCCGAACAGGAAGCATCACGGCTGGCCGTTGAATGCGTGAATGGCGCGACACGGTCCGGGTGCGCCTCGGCACCAGGTGCCGGCGGCCGCGGAGGTGGCGGCCGCGGTGGCGGTGGAGGCGGCGGACGCGGTGGTGGCGCTGCAGGGCCTTCGCTGCCGCAGCACATGAACGCGGAGCTCACGATTCTTCTCGGGAAGGGGAAG
>DATLLF010000273.1:0-10915 GCA_035537955.1 Vicinamibacterales bacterium
CCGATCGCGTCTGGCGCCGGAGGCGCGGGTTTCGCCGGAGCCGGCAACGGCGTTGGCGCGCCAGCCGCAGAGCGCTTGAAGTCGACGACGAGCCGGAACGGTTCGTACAGCGTGAAGACGCTGTAGCTCTCTGCGCCGGCCATGTCCATCACGATCCTGATCGCACCGGGATGACGCCCCAGGCGGACCTCGCGCACGAGATCGTCATCGAACTTCAACACGGCGTCGAGTAGTTCTCGCGTCGCTCTGGCGCCCTTCAAGTCGAAGAACACGCGACGGGGATTTTCCAGGCGTTCGGAGTGGTACTGCGTTTCACGATCCAGCTCGATCGTCAGGCGCACGCCATCCGGCAACCCCGTGCGCTTCACGGCGCGAACGGATGCCGGTTCGGGCGATGTGCCTTCACGGGCCGGCCGTTCGACGGCGGCGGCGACCCGCGGTGCATCGGCTGGCGCCGCCACCCTCTCGGGGACGGCTGGCGGAGTGGGAGCCGGCTGCGGTGCAGCCACCGCCGCAGCCTCACGCTCGCGGGCAATCTCCGACGCGCGCGCGACGAGCGAACTGGACGGGTACTCGTTGCGCAGGCGCTCGAGCAGCCGCAGCCCGGTTTTGCGATCAGCAGGCTCCGAGAATTCGTCGTAACACAGGAAGGCGAGGTTCGCCGCCTGCCACAGCGCGTTATCGCTGTACCCGCTGGATGGAAAACGGCGCACCACGTTCTCGTACGAATCGATGGCCGACCGGATCTGCTTCACCGACGGCTTCTGTGCGGAGTCGCGAATCGCCCGCTCGCGGTCGAGCGCGCGAGTGTACAGAGTCTTCACCGGCTGCGCGAACGCCTCGGGGACAGATCCCGCGAGACATCCGGCGAGCAGCAGAACGACTGCAGCACTCTTTGCCATCATGACGACCTACCTGACTTGCGCGTCCACTTCCTCGAAGTAGTCCTTCTTCACGAGGACCTCGCGCGCCTTGCCGCCGGCGGCGGGCGAGACGAGGCCATCGGCTTCCATCATGTCGACCAGCCGCGCGGCGCGGCTGAAACCAATCCGCAGGCGCCGTTGCAAGTACGAGATCGACGCCTGACCTGACGAGACGACGATCCTCGCCGCCTCGTCGTAGAGGTCGTCCTTCTCGAAGTCGAGATCGCCGCCCGTCTTCTTGTCATCCTCGGTGATGGACGCGTCGTACGTCGGGCGCCCCTGCTTGCGCAGGAAGCTCGCGAGCCGTGCGCTCTCCTGTTCGGAGATGTACGGGCCGTGCAGGCGAATGTGACGCGATGAGGCGGGCGGCAGATAGAGCATGTCGCCCTTGCCGAGCAGCTGCTCGGCGCCGTTCGAGTCGAGGATGGTGCGTGAATCGATCTTCGACGAGACGCGGAACGAAATGCGCGCCGGCAGGTTGGCCTTGATCAGGCCGGTGATCACGTCCACTGACGGCCGCTGCGTCGCCAGAATCAGATGGATGCCCACCGCGCGCGCCATCTGCGCGAGCCGGCAGATCGATTCTTCCACTTCGTTGCCCGCGACCATCATCAGATCCGCGAGCTCGTCGATGAGCACGACGATGAACGGCAGCGTCTTGATCTCGTTGCCTTTCTCGTCCATCACCGGGCCCTTGTTCTCTTCCTGCATCGCCCGGATGTTGCGGTTGTACTGCTCGATGTTGCGGACGCCGACGGCGGCGAGCGTCTTGTAGCGCTCTTCCATCTCGCGGACCGCCCAGCGCAGCGCGTTCGCCGCGAGCTTCGGATCGACGACCACGGGCGAAAGGAGATGCGGAATCTCCTCGTACATCCCCAGCTCGAGGCGCTTCGGATCCACCATGATCATCCGCACATCGTCGGGCGTCGCGCGGAAGAGGATGCTGGAGAGCATCGCGTTCACGCTGACGGACTTGCCCGTCCCCGTAGAGCCCGCGATGAGCAGGTGAGGCATCGTCGCGAGATCGCTGATGTACGGCTCGCCGTGAATCGTCTTGCCCATCGCCAGCGTGAGCTTCGACGTGGAGCGCTTGTAGATGTCGGCTTCGAGCAGCTCGCGCATCGAGATCAGCTCGCGATTGGGGTTCGGAATCTGGATGCCGACCGTGCTCTTGCCGGGGATGCGATCGATCAGCACCGACTCGGCGCGCATCGCCAGGCAGAGGTCGTCGGCAAGCCCGGTGATCTTGCTGTACTTCACGCCGGCGTCGGGCCTGAACTCATAGGTCGTGACGACGGGTCCGGGATGAATCTGCACGACCGAACCCTCGACCGCGAACTCGCGACACTTTTCTTCGAGCAGCCGCGCGCCCTCCATCAGTTCGCGTTCGTCGATCTTCTGCTGTGCCTTGGGTGCATCGAGCAGGGCGAGCGGTGGCAGTGTGTAGGTGCCCTTCTTCCGTTCCACGGGTGCCTTGTCAGGCTCGGGCAGCGGAAGCGGCGTCTCGATCGGCGGAGCCGGACGCTTGATCGCAGGCGGCGGCGTGGGCTTCGAAGACGCGGCCTTCAACGCAGCGGCGGCCGCGCCAACCATGGCGGCAGCACGCGATGTCTTGGGCTGTGGCGTTTCCTGCTCGCTAGCGGGCTTCGCCGGCGCGTCCTTCTTTGCGATCCGCGCGGCGGCAACGATCTTCTCCTTCGACTCGCCGGGGGCCTTGTCGAGATGCTTCTTCAGAACTTCCTGCCGCTGCTTGTCGCGGCGTCGTTCCTCGCGCCAGGCGCGCAGCGCACCGAGCCCTGCGGCCCATCGATCGCGGAGCATTTCGCCAATCGCGCCAAACAGCCGGCCGAACGAGAACTGTGTGGAGAGAATCGCCGCCAGAAAGAGCAGGGTCAGGATCAGGATGATCGACCCCGTCATGTTCAGGTAATCGGTGAGGATGCCGGCGATGAACTCGCCGAGGTAGCCGCCCGCACGGAATGTCTTGCCGTCAGCCGCGGTCGTTCCGACGACCAGCGCGAGGAACGACGACGTGCACCCGAACAACAGCCCGGCGCCGGTCGCCTTCGTGTAGCGGGCGTCCATCGACTTGCACCAGAAGTAATGCCATCCCGCAACGATGAGGACGATAGGGATCAGGTAAGCGGAGTAGCCGAGCACCTGATAGGCGAGCTCCGCCATGAAGGCGCCAACGCGCCCGGCGAAATTCTCAGGCTGGCCGCCTGCGCCGGCGTTGAAGAACCACACCGGATCCGCCGTGCTGTAGCTGGTGAGGGCGACGACCCACAGCAACGCGAGCGCGAAGAGCGTCACGCCGATGAACTCGCTGAACCGCCGCGAAACTGCGCTTCCGGCCACGTCAGATCTCCATGACCACCGGCACGACGAGCGGCCGGAGCCCCGAGCGCTTGCGGAAGAACCTCTGAAGGTCCACGCGAATCTTCTCCTTGATCAGTCCTGGATCTGTACGTTCCTCGACGCTGGCACCCTCGAGCGTAGACGCGAGCAGCGAGGGTATCTCTCTCAGCAGCCCTTCGGTCCGTGCGTCGACGACGAACCCGCGCGTGATGATGTCGGGTGCCTCCTCGAGGCCGCCCGTCTGCCCATTCAACGCCACCACCGGAACGACGAGGCCATCGCCGGCCAGGTGCCGCCGATCCCGTAGCACCTCGTCACCGACTTCGCCGCTGCGCGTGCCATCGATCAGGATCCGGCCGGCGGACCTTTTCTCGGCCACCCGCGCACCCTCGCGGTCCACCCGGATCACGTCGCCGTTCTCGGCCAGCAACACCTTCGTTCCGCGCGAAACCCGTGCGGCGATCCGTGCATGCCGGGCGAGCTGCCGATACTCCCCGTGTATCGGCACGAAATACTTCGGTCTGACCAGCGATATGACGAGTTTCAGCTCTTCTTCACTGCCGTGGCCGGAGACGTGCACGTGCTTCATGGCGTCGGTCACGATCTCGGCGCCGCGGCGGGCGATGTGGTTCATCACCCGGCCAATGGCCTTCTCGTTGCCTGGAATCTCGCGCGCCGAGAACACGACCGTATCCTCCGCCGCGAGCCTCACGTGGCGGTGGTCGTCGATCGCGATGCGCGGAAGCGCCGCCTGCGGCTCCCCCTGCGAACCGGTGCAGATACACACGACGTCCTGCGAGGGATAGTTCCTCACGTCGCTGTCGCGGATCATCACCCCGCTCGGGATCCTGAGGTACCCAAGCCGCTGCGCGATCTCGGCGTTGTCGTTCACGCCGCGGCCGATGAACGCCACGTGCCGGTCGAACTGCGCCGCGAGATCCACGAGGATCTGCATGCGGAAGATGCTCGACGAGAACATCGCCACGACGATCCTGCCATCGGCGCTGGTGAAGATCTCCTCGAAGGCATCCGTGACTTCGAGCTCCGAGCCGGTGAATCCCTTTCGCTCGACGTTGGTGCTGTCCGAGAGCAGCACCAGGACACCCGCCGCTCCCAGTTCGGCGAGCCGATGGAAATCGAATTGATCGCCGTCGAGCGGCGTCTGGTCGATCTTGTAGTCCCCCGTATGGATCACGACGCCGTGCGGCGTGGTAATGGCCAGCGCCGCGCAGTCGGGCATGCTGTGCGTGACACGAATGAACTCGACCTCGAACCCTCCGATGCTCACGCGATCGCGCGGGCGTACGACGCGCAGTCGCTTCTTCGCGTCTTCGACGGTCACGTTCGAGGTGACCGGGATGTCCTCGGCACGCGATTCGAGCTTCGACTGTACCAGCGCGAGCGTCAGGGCCGTTCCGTACACGGGGCCGTCGAAGAGCGGCAGCACGTGCGGTACAGCGCCGATATGGTCCTCGTGCCCGTGGGTGAGCACGAGCGCGCGGACGTTGTACTTTTCGAGCTGCCGCAGATCGGGCACCACGAGGTCCACACCGAGCAGCTCGGGCTCTGGGAACATCACGCCTGCGTCAACGAGGATGGCGGTGTCGCCGCAGGCGATCACCATCATGTTCATGCCGAACTCGCCGAGCCCGCCGAGCGGGATGATCTCGAGCGGCGGAACGTCCGTCGTCACAGACTCGTGGTCCACCGACACCTGTATCTCAGAAATAATGAGGTTCTCTGGGCACATCAGCGACCGGCGGATCACCCTGGCGGGTGACGCGGACCGCTTTGGCGACGGGGAGTCGCCGAAATGAACAGTGCCCCCTGGCCAGCCGCTGGGACAGATGACCAGACATCCGCCTTCGCGCTGCGCGCTTCGGCGAGATATCGCGCCGCGCGTCCGCTTTAGGCGCGATGACTATAGCACAGCTGCGGTTTCAACCAGCCGTGAAAAACTCCGCAAGCCTCGCCAGTTCATCGAGTTGCAGCGTCTCGGGACGTCGGATCGGATCGATCCCCGCACGTCGCAGGGCCTCCGCTGCATGCGCGCCCCGCGCGACCGCAAAGGGCCGCAGCGCGTTGCCGAGGGTCTTTCGCCGTTGTGTGAACATCGCCCGGACCATCTGCTCGAACAGCAGGGGATCCGAGACCTCCACCGCCGGTGGACGGAAGGCGAGTCGCAGGACGCTCGAGTGCACCCTGGGGGCGGGCCTGAACGCGCCGGGCGGCAGGGAGAGAAGGCGAGTCACGTCCGCGTGCAGCTGCACGGATATCGAGAGCACGCCGTAGTCTTTCGTGCCCGGCGATGCTTCGATGCGCTCGGCGACCTCCCGCTGCAGCATGAGGGTGGCGTCGCGGATGCTCCGGTAACGCAGGTGCGCGTCGATCAGCCGGAAGAGAATCGGGGATGAGATGTTGTAGGGAAGGTTCCCCGCTACACGCACAGGCAACGGACCTTCGAACAGGGGTGCGATCGGCGCCGCCAGGAAGTCGGCCTCGACCAGAGTGACGTTCGGCCGGACGAGCGGACGGAGCGTCGCGATCATCTCGGCATCCACCTCGATGGCGGTGACGTGAGCCACACGCGGCGCGAGCCGCAGGGTCAGCGCACCGGGGCCCGGGCCGATCTCGACAAATCGGTCCTCAGGTCCGGGGATGATGACGTCAACGAGCTTGTCCGCCCATTCCGGCTGCAGGAAGTGCTGGCCTAGCCGCTTCTTCGCTCTCAACTCCGAACTCCAAACTCCTTTGAAGTTAGACATCATCGAGATCGTCACCTCTCCAGTATTTGTCCTCGATCTCCTCGATCTCCTCCTCGCTCAGCCCGAAGTAATGCCCGAACTCGTGGATCACGGTCTCGGCGATGCACACGATGATGTCTTCGCGGTCCTCGCAGTCCTCTTCGATCGGGCGTTGATAGATCGAGATTCGATCGGGCAGGGTGTTGCCATGGGTCCAGCTTCGCTCGGGGAGCGGCACGCCCTGATACAGACCGTAGAGCGAGTCGCCGGGCTCGACCTCGAGGTCGTCGAGAACCTGCGGGGACGGTTCGTCCTCGACCACAACCGCGACGTTCTTCATCTCGTCGCGGAACCGCTTGGGGATCTCGGTCAGCGCTTCCTCGACCAGGCGGGTGAACTGTTCGCGGGAGAGCCGCATGTGACCCGATGAATTCATCCGCGCCGGGTTGCGGCCTTCGTTGTCTTCGCTGGTTTCGCGGCTGCGCGTTCCAGCTTGGACACGACCTTCAGGTAATAGAGACAATCAGGCCGGACGACGCACCTGGGGCACAGCGGTCTGGGTTTACAGATGCGGCGGCCGTGCAGGATGAGTGTGTCGGAGGCGCGCGTCCAGTCCGACGGCGGCAAGGCCGCGCCGAGCTGCTGCTCGACGACTTCGGGTTCTTCCGATTTCGCGATGCCGATCCGGTTCGAGACGCGCAATACGTGGCGATCCACCGGCAGACCGGGGACGCCAAGCGCGTGCCCAAGCACCACGTTCGCGGTCTTGCGTCCCACGCCCGGCAGCTTCACGAGTTCGTCCATCGAGCCCGGGATCTGTCCGCCGTGCTCTTCCACGACCTCGGTCGCCATCCCGAGCAGCGAGCGCGACTTCGCGCGGAAGAACCCCGTGGACTGGATCTGCGGCTCGAGCTCCGCGGTCGTCGCCCTGGCGAGCGCCGCGGCATCCGGGTACCGCTTGAACAACGCGGGTGTGACCTGGTTGACGCGCTCGTCGGTGCACTGGGCCGACAGAATCGTCGCGACCAGCAGCTCGTACGGATTCCTGAAGTGCAGCTCCGTGTCGGCGTTCGGATGCTGAGTCGAGAGCTTCGCGAAGATCTTGCGCGTGTCCGCGGGGAATTTGGGAGGCTTAGGAATTGCGGCTTTCGCCGGGCGCGGCGACATGCTTAACGATAACTCGGCTTGCGGCTTGCGGCTTGCGGCTTGCGGGGTGCCGGCGGCCTGCGCCGCAAGTCACTCGCGCGACGGGCCGCCACCCTTCTTTACAGCGGTCACGACCGCGATCAGCGCTTTGTCGCCCCCGAGCTTCGACGTGCCGACGACCACGGTCTCGCCGGCGTCCATAGTGAAGCTGCTGTCGATGATGGGCCGGGCACCGCCGTGAGCTGCGCTCTCGATATCGGCGGTCAAGTCCGTGAGGCGGCGCTGGTAGGCTGCGTGGCGGTCCTGCAGCGGTCGCAGTTCCGCCGCGGAGATCATACCGACCTCGACACGTTTTTGCGTCTCATTGACCTGCGCGCGGAGACTTTCGATTTCGGCCTGAAGGTTCTGCCGCTCCCGTTCGAGGTCCCGGGATCTGTCGGTGTTCTCCGACGCTCGGCGGCTGGTATCTTCCTGCGCGAGGACGAAGCGCACGGGGATGTTCATGCCCGACACGCTGGCGGCGATGCTGAACGTGTACCCGCGTGGCGACAAGGTGATCGCGCTGTTTGGCCCGATGTTGCCCACGACACCCTGCAGTCGACCGGCGACCGTCGTCGTGGACCGTGGGGAGCAGCAGGACGTCCACTGCGAATCGAGGACGCGATAATTCTTGTAGGGCAGGAACTCGCGCATGTCGTTCAAGGCTTTCTTTGCACCACCGGGCAGCGTCTCGGTTTCGGCGGCTCCGCTCGACTGCGTTTCTCCGAGCACCAGCACGACGCTGAATCCGCTGATCGTCTCGATTACGGTCCGGCTCGCGTTGCCGCGCTGTCCCGTCTGCCCCTGCCCCTCAGCGGTCTGCGGAGCGGCAACGACGGATGCAGAGAACACCACGAGCAGCGCCGTACTCACCGCGGAAAGGAGTCTGGTCACGGAAGTGTCTCCATCAATGTGAACTCCGGATTCAGCTCCCAGATGATCCGGGTGCCACCTGGAGTTGCGAACTGCACCTGTCGTCGCTCACCCGAAAGACCTGCTGCCGGTGCATCGCCCTCGAGAGCGGCGCGCCGCGCCATGTCGCCCGCGCCACCGACAAGCACGATCAAAGCGACGGCCGCAACAGCCAGGCTCCACGGCCATGCAACCGCCGTAGAAGCAGGCTGCTGCGCGGCCGCTATCACCGCACGACGAATCTCCTGCGCGCGTTCCGGCACCATCGGAGCATCGTCACCATCGCGCATCACTGCACGCCAGTCAGTCATGGGTGCCTCCCGCGCCGAGGATTCTCGCCATCTCGCGGCGCCCGACGGACAAGTGCCACCGGACGGTCACCGCCGAGACGCCGAGCAATGCTGCGATACCTTTCACCGGCACCCCTTCGAGCTCGTACAGCACGAGCACCGCGCGCCGCCGCGGTGCCAGTCGATCGAGCGCGCGATGGACGGCAGCGCGCGCGACAAGCGCGGCTTCCGGGCTGCCGGCCTCGATCGGCGCAACGCGGCCCTCGGCGATGGCGCGCGAACGCACCGCGGCCGCGCGCCAGCGATCGCGGCAGATGTTGATCAGGATCCGCACGAGCCAGGCCTCTTCGCTCGATCGGCCGTCAGGAATCGACTGTGGGGATTTCGCGGCGCGCAGGAAGGTCTCCTGAACGAGGTCGTGCGCATCTTCCCCCGTTCGCGACAGGCGCCGCGCAAGACGGAAGAGACGCTGGTGGTGTACATCGAACAGCGCGGCGAGCCGCGCGGCAGGGTCGTCTTCGCGCCCGATCGCCGCCGGCATTGCGATGGCCTGCCCGGTCATACCCACCTAGACGTGCGGACCGCGCGATGTGTTGGCTTTAAACCCATCTCACCAATCGGCTGGCGCATTCGCGAGCGAGCGCCGCGAGCGAGCCACGCGGCCGGCGCGAGCCGACGCAGCGGCGAGCGAGGGCGCGTGTAGGGGAGTCCGAGGGGCGAAGCCCCTCGGAGAAGATTAGTGCACCGGCCCCTTGTCCCACTGCGCGCCGGTCGACTCGGAAAAGACGCGCATGTGCTCCTGGAGCGCCGCGATGAGGTTGGGCACGACCTGGAGCGGCACGACGATCTTCGAACGCACGGGCGCAAGAACGACGTGGTCCGCTTCCGCGGCACGAATGTCTTTCTCGGAAAGGGGGAGGACCTCGCAGAACGCCAGGGTGAAATCGAATGGCGTGTGCGAGATCGCGCAGAAGTTCGCGTAAGTGCGGGGCAGATCGTCGCGGTCTTCGGGGACGATCGTGAAGTTGATCTGTTTGCGTTCGTTCATGTTGACACTAGTATCGCCGCAACACGCCCACGACGACGCCACGAACCTGTACGTCGTCTGGCGCGGCGTAGATGGGCTGCATCGCCGGATTGGCCGGCTGAAGCCGGATCTTTCCCTGCTCGCGATACATCTTCTTCAGCGTGACATCGCTGCCATGGAGCAGCGCGATCACCATCTCGCCATTCTCTGCCGTGCGGCGGTCTTCGACGATGACATAGTCGCCGTCGCGGATCTGTTCGTCGATCATGGAGTCGCCGCGAACCTTGAGCACGTACGAGTCGCGCTTGCCGACCAGATCCTCCGGTACGGCGAGCGTTTCGTTGCCGACGATGGCTTCGATCGGCGAACCAGCCGCGACATAGCCAAGAAGCGGCAGTTCCACGGCGCGTCCACCCAGGCGCGCCGGAACCAGTTCAACCGAACGGCTTCGGTTCCACGCGCGTTTGATGAATCCCTTCTCCTGCAGGTTCGTCAGGTGCTTGTGCACCGTGGCGAGCGACGACAGGCCGAATCGCCGGCCGATTTCCTCCAGGCTCGGCGCGTAGCCGTGCTGCTGGATGAAATCATTGAGGTAGTCGAGAATTTCGCGCTGGCGCTTCGTAAGTGGCAGCATGCGGGGGCACTATATGCAAAGGAAAAGCGAAAGTCAACGTATTGTTGAGTTGCCGATGTGACGACGGGCCGTTCCGCCCGGTCTAACCGGACGAAGAGCGTGTGGCAGACGGATCCGCAGGCAGTTTCAGACGAAGAGCTGGTGCGCACCTGCGTCGCCGGGGATCGCGCCGCATTCGACGTACTCGTGGCTCGACATCAGCGCCAGGTCTACCGCCTCTGTTACCGGTTCGTGGGCAATCACGAAGATGCGTCGGAGCTTGCGCAGGACGCGTTCGTGCGTGCGTATCGCGCGCTGCGGAAGTTCGAGGAGACGGCGAAATTCACGACGTGGCTGCACCGCATCAGCGTCAATGTGTGTCTCAACCGGCTCGCGTTGAAAACGCCGAAGCACGCGCCGTTGAAAAACGACGATGCGACGCCCGCGCCCGGCGAGTCAGCGGATGCCGCGGTGCTGCGAGAGGAGCGCGCCGCGAAAGTGAGAGCCGCGATCACGCGGCTGCCCGCGAAACAGCGCGCGACGTTGATTCTGCGCGCGTATCACGAGATGCCGCACGATGAGATCGCGAAGATTCTCGGCAACTCCGTGGGCGCGGTGAAAGCGAACTTCTTTCATGCGCTCGCGAACCTGAAGAAACTGCTGGACGAGTAATGAGTGACCTGAACGACGATCAAATCGACGCGCTCATCGAAGAAGTATCTGCCGCGGACGTGCCTGAGCCGTCGCCGCTCTTCTGGAACCATTTCGCCGCGCGCGTGAACGCCGCGATCGACGCGCCGCCACCGCGGGCGTGGTGGCAGATGCCGGCCGTGTGGGCGCGGACCGCTGTCGCCGCTCTCGTC
>DATLLF010000274.1:0-6919 GCA_035537955.1 Vicinamibacterales bacterium
GGTCGTAGAACGTCAGCGTGCGCCCCGGATCGTCCGACGTATTCGCAATGCCGTCGGGACCGGGATCGGAGATGGCGACGGGTTCGAACTCACCATTCGTCAGCACGTCCTCGATGAAGTTCCCGTACTTTCGGTAGATGAAGTTCGCGCCGACGGCGAAGTTCGCAAACAGCTCGCGCTCGGCACCGAGCGTCACCTGGTCCATGTGCGGATGTTTCAGATCGTCCGCGATGGTCGTCTGCGACTCACCGGTCTCGAGCAGATAGGGCTCGTGCAGCGGCTGCACCGTGGTCGAATCGATGTAGGCGCCGAAGAGCGGGTCCCGATCCGCCAGCAGAGTGAAGTACGTCGTCTTCGCGCCGTCGAAGAATCGTCCGTAATGGCCGCGCAGCACCGTGCGGCCGTCGCCGGTCAGGTCGAAGGCGACGCCGATCCGCGGTCCCCACGCCATCGTCTTCAGCACGGGACCGTCGATGTTCTTCAGATAGCCGCGGTAGTTGTCGAGACGCAGGCCGGGCTCAATCGTCAGCCGCGGACCGATCGTCCATGCGTCCTGCGCGAACAACGACAGGCGTGTGTTCGACCCGTCGAGGATGTAGTTGCCGCCGAGATATGCGTAATAGGGCACGCCCTGATCCGCAAGGACGTACCCGCCGCCCGGATATCCCACTTCGGTGCGCGAAAAACTGCGCTCGAACTCGGCACCGAACTTCAGGCTGTGCTGCCCCGCGAAGCCGGAGGCCAGCTTCGTGACGCTCGCGTTCGCCTGATGGCGCTCGCGATCGGATCGCAGATAGTAATAACTGTTGACGGAGTAGAAGTCCGCACCGGGATCGTACCAGCCCATGACGTCGCGGCCGTTGTACGGATCGAGCTGGTAATAGCCGTTGAACCCTGCGTAGCGGACGTCGAAAACGCTCGACCCACTCAGCACCTTTGTATAGTTCGCGTTCCAGGCGATCTCAGGCGACGTCTGCCGCAGAGTGGCGTCGGGCGTCGTGTTCGAGCCCGCTCCGCGCCCCTCCACCGTGTAGCTGTCGGCCTCGATGAACCCGGTGATCTGGTCCGACTCGCCGAGCCGGAAGGTTGGCTTGAAGATGAACCGGGGAGAATGCTCTTCACGAGCGCTGGGCCCGATCCCGTTGAACGTGCCCGGCGGCGGGTATCCCGAGGGGGATTCCTTCGGCCGGTAGTACTGGAAGGACGTGAAGAACCACATCCGGTCGCGCTTGATGGGCCCGCCGATCTGCGCCGTGGTATCGGTGACGTAATCGAGCTTGTCGGACGTGAGCGCCGGGTTCGCCTCGAGCACTTCGTCGGAGATGTTGTCGCCGGTCATGCCCTTGTTCTGGAACAGTGTTTCGAACAGGCCCGAGAAGCGGTTCCCGCCGGAGCGGATCAGGCTGTTCGAGGCGACGCCGGTGAATCCGCCGTACTCGGCGGCGGCGCCGAGCGCGGCGACGTCCACCTCCTGGAACCAGTTGTAGTTGGCGAACAGCCACTGCGCTCCGCTGCGCGGATCGCTCACGTCCACGCCATCGATCATCCATGCGTTCGACGTCTCACCCCCACTGCCGAATGCCGAGAGCGTGCTCGGGTTGACGCCGGGCGACAGGATCACGGCGTCTGGACCGAAGCGGCTCGAATACGGAACGAACTCGAGGATTTCGGGGGACAGATTGTTCGACGCGGCCGCCGATCGCACGTCGACGACGGGCGCGCCGCCGCGCACATCGACGGTCTCCTCCACACCGCCGACTTCGAGCGTGACGTCGACCGACGTTGTCTGACCGAGCTGCAGGCGCGCGTCGCGCGTCACGCGGCGAAAGCCGGACAGCTCCAGGGTGACCTTGTAGGCTCCCGGTGGCAGCGCGGGAAACCGGTAGACGCCGGTTTGTTCCGTGGTGGCGGTCCGTGAACCTCCCAGCAGCGCTTCGCTCGATGCGGTGACCAGAACACCGGGCAGCGCTGCGCCGCTTGCATCGGTCACGGTGCCGGTCAGTATCGCCGTCTGGCCGATCTGGGCCGAGGCTGGCGAGGGACCGAACAGCACCGCCGCGGCGAACAGCGCGAGCAACGTTCGTTTCATGGGTGAGTTACTCCTTCGTTCGATAAGGACGCCGGACAGCCCGGCACGATCGACGGAGCAAAGTCCTTTCCGGGGACGGTTCGCGCTATGCGAGGATTGATTGCACTGTTGATGGTGTCCACGAACCGCCGGCCCACATTCAATTCAATGAGTCGTAGTTCACGAGACGGATGGTTGGAGGTATGCGAGCGATGCGGGGGAGTTCCGCTCCTGCGTCGATCATTCGCTTTTTTCATCATCGGTTGCGCGCTTCTCACGCACACCGCGCGGCTCGTCCCGGCCGCCAGACAGACCACCCCCAACGCGCTGCTGGTGACGATCGACACGACCCGCGCAGACCGCATCGGCGCATACGGTCACAAGGCGGCGCACACGCCGATCATCGATCATCTCGCGCGCGAGGGCGTCAGATTCACCGACGCAAGCGCGCAGGCGCCGCTGACGTATCCCTCTCACGTCGCCATTCTCACTGGGCGGTACCCAGGCGCCTTCGGTATTCGGCTCAACGGTATGACTCCGCTGCCTGACGGTGCGGTCACCCTCGCCGAACGGATGCACGGTGCGGGCTATCGGACCGGAGCCGTGATCGGCAGCGTGATCGTCGATCGCAGCTCAGGGCTTTCGCAGGGATTCGACGATTACGACGACCACATTGCGGGAACGAGCGGAGCAGTGGTCGCGCTGGCGGATCTGCAGCGATCCGCGGCAGATGTGACGCGAGCGGCGGCCGCCTGGATCGCGAAGCAGCGGACGCCCTGGTTCCTGTGGGTCCACTATTACGATCCGCATCTCCCGTACGCCGCGCCTGCGCGACGCGACGCGCCGGCGGATCCGTACGACGCGGAGATCGCGTACGTCGACGAGCAGCTCGGTGTCCTGCTTCGCGGCATCGATCGCGCGCAAACGGCCATCGTCGTCACCGGCGATCACGGCGAGGCGCTCGGGGATCACGGTGAGGAGGATCACGGATACTTCGTCTACGACGCCACGCTCCACGTTCCGCTCATCGTCGCCGCGCCGGGGCTGACGCCCCGCGTCGTGACCGAGCAGGTGAGGAGCGTGGATGTGGCGCCCACGATCGCCTCACTCGCGGGGATCGCTGCAGCGGACGCGTCGATCGACGGAGAGCCGCTGCAGCCTCTGCTGGCCGGCCGCGCGCGCACGCAGGTGCCGCTGTCGATTGCCGAAAGCTGGTATCCGCGGATGCACTTCGGATGGAGCGAGCTGCGATCCGCCCGGGTCGGCGAGTGGAAGTTCATCGCGGCGCCGAGGCCCGAGCTTTACGATCTGCGAACCGATCCACGTGAGCAGAAGAACGTAATCCAGGACCGTGCGCAAGTGGCGGCGCGGCTCTCGGCTGACCTGCAAAGGGTCACGACGCGGTTCGCCGCTCCGGCCGCGGCCGCTGCCAGTCAGCCCGACGCTGCCGCGATCGAGCGGTTGCAGGCGCTTGGGTATGTCGGGGCGTTCGCGCCCGTCACCTCAACATCCGCGACGACCGATCCGAAAGACCGGGTCGCGGAGTACCGCGCGTACCGAAATCTCTTCAATCGGGCGCTGGGGCTCCTGGGCCGCAATCGTCCCGCCGAAGCCGTCCCGGTCCTGCAGCGCTTGCTGAAGACCAACGTCCGTGCGTTCGAGGCGCACCTCTATCTGGGCAATGCATACCTCATGCAGGGACGTTCAGATGCTGCGCTGGCGGAATTCGATGCCGCGTCGCAGCTGAATCCGGCGTTGAGCACGCCGCACTTCGAGGCGGCGAAGGCGCTGGCGGGCAAGGGGCAGGTGGATGCAGCGGTCGCTCGCGCAGGAAAGGGGCTCGAACTCGAGCCGCTGTCGTTCTATGGGCACTACACGCTCGGTGTCATCCAGCGGCGCGGGGAGCGATGGGCGGACGCATTCCAGTCCTTTTCGCGAGCCGCCGAGCTGAACCCGCGCGATGCGCGTGCGCAATCGGGTCTCGCGAGTGCGGCCCTTCGCGTCGACAAGTTCGACGTCGCCGAGCGGGCGTTCAATGCGATGATCGATGAAAACTACCAACCTGCGCCGGCGCACTTCAACCTTGGTCTTCTCGCCGAGCGGCGAGGTGATACCGCCGAAGCGCGGCGCCGATACGGCCTCGCATTGCGCGCCGATCCCTCGTTCAAGCCGGCGATCGACGCGCTCGCAAGGCTAAAATAGACCGGTAATGCGACAGTCGAAACGAGCGGCGCCAAAGCCACCAACGAGCCCGCCACCGAAGCGACGCGTCCCGGTTTCGCTGTTCGCCATCGGCGCTGCCGTCGCCATCCTCGTCGCCGTGGCTGGTCTGTGGAAGGTCCGCACGGGCACGACCGCGACCTCTCCCAGTGGTGTTCCCATCGGCAGCCTGCCTCCCGGCGTTCGCCAGGACGCGCTCAACGTCATCATCATCACGCTCGACACCACGCGGTGGGATCGCCTCGGCGCGTACGGCGACCGCGAGGCGCAAACGCCGAACCTGGATCGGCTCGCGAGCGAAGGCGTGCTGTTCGAGCAGGCGATCACCAGCGTTCCGCTGACTCTTCCGGCACACTCGACGATCTTCACGGGCAAGCTGCCGCCGCGACACAGCGTGCGCGACAACGGCGGATACGTCCTCGATCCGAAGCACCGGACGCTGGCCACAATGCTCAAGGAGGCGGGGCGCGACACGGGCGCGTTCGTGGGCGCGTTCGTTCTCGACTCGAAATGGGGGCTGAACCAGGGGTTTGACACGTACTTCGACAAATTCGACGTGTCCAAATACAAGAGCATCTCGCTTGGTGACGTCGCGCGCCGTGGCAACGAAGTCGTCGACAACGCGATGCCATGGCTCGAGCAGCACGCGAATCGTCCGTTCTTCGCGTGGCTCCACTTCTACGACGCTCACTCGCCCTACGACCCGCCGGAGCCGTTCCGTTCGCGCTTTCGTGACAAACCGTACGCGGGCGAGATCGCCTTTGTCGACCAGCAGGTGGGCCGCGTCCTGCAATGGCTCGACACGAAAGACCTCGCGAAGCGGACCATCGTCGTGGCCATCGGCGACCACGGCGAGAGCCTCAACGAACATGGCGAGGGCACACACGGGCTCTTCATCTACGATGCGACGACGCGCGTGCCCTTCATCATTCGCGCGCCATTCAGCGAGCTGGCGGGACGGCGGATCAGGAGCGCGGTCCGATCGGAAGATCTTCTGCCGACGGTGCTCGATATAGTCGGCAGACAGGTGCCCGGCGACGTCGAGGGGCAGACGCTGCTGCCGCTGATGACCGGTGCTAAAGCGGATCTCGACCTGGGCGCGTACAGCGAATCCCTCTACGCGCGCAATCACTATGGCTGGAGCGAGCTGAAGGCGCTGCGCGCGGGACGTTTCAAGTACATCGCGACGACGAAACCGGAGCTCTACGACCTCGAGAAGGATCCTGGCGAGCTCGTGAATCTCTACAGCGAGCGTCGACCGCTCGCCGACCGCATGGCGGGGGAGCTCGAACGTCTCGGTCATGAGCAGGAACTGAGCGCGGACGCGCCGACAGTGGATCCCGAGACGCGCGAGCGCCTGGCCGCGCTCGGCTACATCGGCTCCTTCTCGCAGGCGGCGCGCAAGCCGGGAGAAACGCTGCCCGATCCAAAGGACAAGATAGACATCTTCAACCTCATGACGTCGGCGCACGAGACGAACGGAAAAGCAGATACAGCGGCAGCCGTCAGAAGACTCGAGCAGGTCGTCGCGCTGGATCCGAACATCCTCGATGCCTGGATCATGCTCGGCAACGAGCACTTCCGCGCCCGCAACTTCGCGGCCGCGTTGAAGCAATATCAGCGCGCCCTGCAGATCAATCCGGATTACGACCTCGCGATCGTCAATCTCGCGGGCGCCTACCGCGCGCTCGGCGACCACGACGCGGCGATCCTCGGCTACGAACGGTACCTGCAGAAGGATCCCAAGAACGCCTGGGTGCGCTATCAGCTCGGCGAGTTGTACGTGGACCTCGAGCAGCTCGACAAAGCAGAAGAGGCATTTCACAAATCGCTGAACGACGACACCCGGGTCGCCTCCGCCCGAAACGCGCTCGGGGTGATTGCCATCAAACGAGGGGACCTCACGCGTGCAGAACAGGAGATCCGCGCCGCGCTGGCTCAGAAGCCGGACGTCAAGCTGGCGCACTACAACCTGGCGTTGATTGCCGAGCAGCGAGGCGACCTCCAGACTGCCGCGCGCGAGTACCAGGTCGAGATCGACCAGCAGGCCAGTGCCTACAAAGCGGCCTTCAACCTCGGACGCCTGTACGAGCAGTTGGGAAATGCCGCCGCGCAGGAGGCGTCGTACCGGAAGGCGATCGAGCTGAATCCGAATTTCGCTGATGGCTACTTCTATCTGGCGAAGCTGTATCTCGATCAGGGACGCAATTTCGATGAAGCCATCGACATCGCGAAGCGGGGCATCGCGATCGGCTCACGCAGCCCCTACGCCCCGCTCGGTCATTACGTGCTTGCGGATTTGTACAGCCGCAAGGGCCGGCCCGCCGACGCGCAGCGGGAGGCGGAGAAGGGACGCGCGCTCGAAGCCACCCGCGGCCGCCGAGTGACGAATTGAGGAGCCTGGTAGCGTAGAATAAAGGTTTATCCCATCTCCCGAACGGCGTGATTGAGCGAATGACATCGAAGAAGAATCTGAACGGCTCCTCCCAACCCCACAAACCTGAGACTCCGAAGCGCAAGAAGGCACCGCAGGAATCGGCGACTCCGAAGCCGAAAGCGGCCACGAAAAAGAAACCTCCAGCGCAAGCCGAAACACCATCGGCGCCAAAGACTTCAGCAAGACCCCGCAAG
>DATLLF010000275.1:0-6079 GCA_035537955.1 Vicinamibacterales bacterium
CACTGATGCCGACCACAGCCACCAACACCATCGACCTCGATTCCCCTGACGACGTCGCGCTTGCCGACCGGATGAATGCGGGCAAGGCGAAGATCATCGCGGAGCTGCGCAAGCTGATCATCGGCCAGGAGAAGACCGTCGACGAGGTGCTGCTGACGCTGTTCGTCGGCGGCAACAGCTTGATCGTTGGCGTCCCCGGCCTCGCCAAGACGCTCCTCATCTATACGCTCGCACGTGTCGTCGACCTGAAGTTCAACCGCATCCAGTTCACGCCGGACCTGATGCCGTCCGACATCACAGGTACGGACATCATCCAGGAAGACGCGACGACAGGACGGCGACAGATGGTGTTCGCGCCCGGTCCGATCTTCGCGAACATCGTGCTGGCCGACGAGATCAACCGGACGCCGCCGAAGACGCAGTCGGCGCTCCTCGAAGCCATGCAGGAGCATCGCGTCACGATCCAGGGACGCACCTACAAGCTCGACGAGCCGTTCTACGTCTTCGCCACGCAGAACCCGATCGAGCTCGAAGGCACCTACCCGCTGCCAGAAGCGCAGCTCGATCGGTTCATGTTCCACATCGTCATCGACCATCCGCCGGAAGAGGAAGAATTCGAAGTCGTGCGGACGACGACGTCGGTCCTCGAGCCGCAGTTCGAACGGCCGGTGACGGGCGCCGACCTGGTCGCCTTCCAGCGCCTGGTTCGGCGGGTGCCGGTGGCGGAGCCGGTGATGCGCTATGCGCTGAGCCTCGTGCGCGCGAGCCGTCCGAAATCGTCGACGTGTCCTGACTCGGTGAAGAAGTGGATCGCGTTCGGCGCCAGCGTCCGCGCCGCACAGTACCTGGTGCTCGGCGCCAAGGCGCGCGCGTTGACCAGCGGCCGCTATCACGTGAGCTTCGACGACATCCGTTCGCTGGCGCACCCGGTGATGCGCCACCGCGTTCTGACGAACTTCCACGCGCAGTCGGAGGGCATGACGAGCGACACGCTGATCGATCGGCTGCTCGAGGCGGTACCGGCGCCGCGCTCGGGCATGTGAGGGCGCACGGCAACGATGATCAACACCTCCTCCATCCCCGGCGCGCGCTTCGTGGACCCCAAGGTTCTCGCGCGGATCGGGAACCTCGAGCTCGTCGCGCGCTCGGTCGTCGACGGCTTCATCAACGGGCTGCACCGCACCAACGTGTTCGGCGCGTCGGTTGATTTCGCCGAACACCGCGGCTACGTCGCCGGCGATGACATCCGCCGCGTCGACTGGCGCCTGTATGCGCGGACCGATCGCTACTACATCAAGGAGTACGAGGCGGACTCGAACGCGAACTTCGCCGTGCTGATGGACGTGTCGAAGTCGATGGGCTTCGGCAGCGCCGGCCTGACGAAGCTCGATTACGCGAAGATGCTGGCAGGCTGTCTCACGTATCTCGTGCACCGGCAGCGGGACCGCGTCGGCCTCGTTGCCTTCGACGAGGATGTGGTCGAACACGTGCCGCCCTCGGCGAAGCACATGGAGACGGTGCTGCACGTGCTCGACCGCATGACGCCCTCGCGACCGGGCAATCTTCGCGCGCCGCTGCACAAGCTGGCGGAGCATTTCGGCCGCCGTGGCGTGCTCGTCGTCATCTCCGATTTGTACGAGGAGCCCGACGCCATCATCGAATCCCTCGGGCCGCTGCGATTCCGCGGCAATGAGGTGATCGTGTTTCACGTGCTCGACCCCGCGGAGCTCGACTTCGATTTCCAGGATGCCTCGGCATTCGAGGACCTCGAGAGCGGCGAGCAGATTCCGATCGTGCCACAGGCGCTGCGGGAGGAATATCGCCGCATGATCCGCGCGCACATCGACGCGATCACCGAACGGTGCAAGGGCGCACGGATCGACTACACGATGCTGCAGACCTCCTCACCGCTGGATCACGCGCTGTTCCGGTATCTCTCCGCGCGCGAGAAGCTGATGAAGGCCCGCTGATGTCGTTTCTAACCCCGTTGTTCCTCCTCGGGCTCGCCGCGATCTCGATCCCGGTGATCATCCATCTGATCCAGAAGGAGCGGAAGAACGTCGTCGCGTTTCCGTCGCTGATGTTCCTGAGACGGATTCCGTATCAGTCGGTGAACCGCCGGCGGATCCGGAACTGGCCGTTGCTGCTGATGCGTGTGGCGGCGCTCTCTTTGATCGTGCTCGCGTTTGCGCGGCCGTTCCTCAGGCGGGACGCGCTGGCGGCGGCCGCTGCGGGCGGCACACGCGAGGTGGTGATCCTGCTCGATCGGTCCTACAGCCTCGGCTACGGAGACCGCTGGCAGCGCGCCGTCGATGCGGCGAGAACAGTGATCAACGGGCTCAATCCGGGCGATCGCGCCACGCTCGCGTTCTTCGATACCGGCGTCGAGGTCGCACTGCGTTCGACGTCCGACAAGGGACGGCTCGAGGGGGCGCTCGGCGGCGCGAAGGTGAGCGCGTCGGCGACGAAGTTCGGCCCGGCCATGAAGCTGGCCGGAAGCATCATCAGCGAGTCGGCGCAGCCCAACAAAGAAGTCGTGCTCATCTCTGACTTCCAGAGACTCGGCTGGCTCGGCGCCGAAGGCGTCCGCCTGCCGGATGGCACCAGGGTGACGCCGGTCTCGGTCAACGACGGGCAGACGAGCAACGTATCGATTACTCCGGCCATGCTGCAGCGCGCCAGCGCCGACGGGCAGGAGCGCGTGACGGTCACTGCCGGCGCCGTGAACCACAGCGCGTCGGCCACCGACGTTGCGCTCGCGCTCGAGATCGACGGCCGCGTCGTCGAAACCAGGCCGTTGAAGCTGGAGCCGAATGGATCCTCGTCGGTGACCTTCAGTCCATTCGTTCCGACGGCGAAATACACTCGCGGCACGGTCCGCCTTGGAGACGATCGCCTGCTCGCCGACAACCTGTTCCACTTCGTGGTAACGCCGAGGCAGCGGATGAAGTTGATCATCGTCGATCGTCCGGGAGCCTCGCGCGCCACGAGCCTCTATCTGGCACAGGCGCTCGCGTTGAGTGAGTCCCCCGCGTTCGATGTCGCGCAGCGGCAGATGGGCAACGTGACGCCGGAGGATCTCTCCACCGCGGGCGTCATCATCCTCAATGACGTTCCGGTGTCGCCGGCCATGGCCGAGCAGCTCGCGAAGTTCGTCGACGCGGGGGGTGGATTGTTCGTGGCGTTCGGCGAACGCGCGACGTGGCCGGCTGCGGCGTCAGGAGCGATCGCGGCCATGCCCGGCGCGACTTCCGATCGCACGCGCGGTACACCGGGCCGGATCGGGTCGGTCGAATATGGGCATCCGGTGTTCGAAGGGTTCCGAGCGCCGCGAAGCGGCGACTTCTCCGTCGCTCGCTTCTATACGTACCGGCAGGTCACGCCAGCGCAAGGCGCCCAGGTCCTCGCGCGCTACGACGATGGCGCACCGGCACTGCTCGAGCGCAAAGTCGGGAAGGGGCGAACGCTGGTCTGGACCTCGACACTGGACGTCGGGTGGAACGACCTCGCGCTGAAGCCGGTGTTTCTTCCCTTCATTCATCGCGTGGGGGCAACCCTTGCGTCCTATCAGCAGCGGCCGGCGTATCGAACCGTGGGGGATGTCGCCCCCGCTGATTCCGGAACGCCGGGCATCGCTGCGGTGATCCTGACGCCAGCGGGACAGCGGCTCACACAGGACGCGCAGCCGGGTGTCGTCGAGCTGAAAGAGCAGGGTTTCTACCAGATGCGCGCCGGCGAACGTGACCCCGAGCCGAGAGCACTGGCGGCGAACGTGGATTTGGCCGAGTCAGATCTGACTGCGGTGGATCCGCGGGAGGTCGTCGCGGGCGTCACCGGCCTCGCGGGCGGCGCCGCCGCCCCCGGCTCGAATGCGACGGTCACAAACGAGGAGCGCGAGCGGACGCAGCGTGTATGGTGGTATGTGCTGTTTGCGGGCCTGTTGTTGCTGGCGGGGGAAACGCTGCTCGCCAACAGCACGAGGACGAAGTATCTGTGAGGCAGATCTCTGGAGTCGCCAATGCCCGACTTTTCTTCTGAACTGCGGTCGATCATTCAGCAGGTGCGCCGCCGTTGGCGGATCAAGCTCGCGATCCGCGGCGCGCTCGCCGTGCTCGGCATGGGCTTCCTCGTGTTTCTCGCCTCGGCCAGCGCGCTCGAGGCGGCACGGTTCACTCCTGGTGCAATCCTGGTGGCACGCATCGGCCTGGCGCTCGCGATTGCGGCGATCCTGGCGATCTTCTTCGTACGGCCGCTCGTGCGGCGTGTGACGGACGAGCAGGTCGCTCTCTATCTCGAGGAGCACGAACCCTCGCTGCAGGAAGCGATCGTCAGCGCGGTTGAAGCAACCCGCCTGGGCGACGCAGCGGAGGCCACTCAGTCTCGCGCGCTGGTGCGCAAGCTGGTCGAGACCGCGGTCAGAAAATCGCAGGAGGTGGAGCACGGCCGCCGCCTGGAACAGCAGCCGGTCCGCCGTTACACGTTGGCGATCGCCGCGACCGCGGTCGCGGCCCTGCTCCTGCTCACGCTCGGTCCGCCGTATCTGAGGAATGCGGCGTCGGCGATGCTCGTTCTCTCGAAGGACGTCGAAGCGTCCGTGCCGTATCGCATCGATGTGCAGCCAGGCAACGCGACGGTATCGCGCGGCGCAGACCAGGTGATCACGGCGAAGCTGGCCGGGTTCGACGCGGAAGATGCGGCGCTGATGGTTCGCAAGGGGGCCGACGCGCAGTTCGAACGCGTGCCGATGGTACGCGGGGAGAACGGCGGATACGACGGGATGCTGTTCGATCTCTCCTCGAACATCGATTACTACGTCGAAGCCGAAGGCGTGCACTCGGGGACGTTCACGCTCAAGGTCGTCGAACTGCCCTACGTTCAGAAGCTCGAGCTCGAATATCACTTCCCGGCGTATACCGGATTGCCGCCACAGAAGATCGAAGACGGCGGCGACATCGCCGTCCTGCGCGGCACGGAGGTACGTGTGCGTGCCGTGCCGACGATGGCGACCCCCGCGGGGCAGATCGTCATCGAGAAGGGATCATCCTACGGTCTGACGCCGGCGCCCGACGGCGCGCTCACGGGCAGCTTCAAGGTCGAGAAGGACGGTCTCTATCACATCGAGATGGATGCGCCGACGGGCGACCACGTGAACGCGTCGCCGCAGTACACGATCGACGTCCTTTCTGACGGTCCGCCGACGGTGTCGATCGCCAAGCCGGGGCGCGATACGCAAGCGTCGCCGATCGAGGAGGTATTCGTCGAAGCGCGCGCCGACGACGATTTCGGCGTGCGGAACCTCGAGCTCGTGTACTCCGTGAATGGCGCGGAGGAAAAAACCGTTCGTCTGTTCAGCGGCCAGAAGCGGATGCCGGAAGTATCGGCCGGGCACACCTTCTACCTCGAGGAACTGACGCTCAAGCCCGGAGACTTCGTCTCCTACTACGCGCGCGCGACCGACAACGACGCGGTCCAGGGCGCGAAGGCGGCGACGAGCGACATCTACTTCATGCGGATCCGTCCGTTGAGCAAGGACTTCCGTGCCGCGCAGTCGCAGGCGAGCGGCGGCGGTGGCGGGGGCGGCCAGCAGCAGGACGAGGCGAACAATCTCTCCGAACAGCAGAAGAAGATCATTGCCGCGACGTTCAACGTGCAGCGCGATCGAAAGTCCATGAACGCCGACAAGCTGCGCGAGAACACCACCGTCGTCGCGCTGTCGCAGTCGAAGCTGCGCGCGCAGGTGGAGGAGCTGGTGCTTCGTCTCAACCAGCGTCTCGGCGGCGACGAATCCTTCAAGAAGATCATCGAGCTGCTGCCGAAAGCGATCGCCGAGATGAAGACGGCGGAGGGGCAGCTGCAGGCCACCGCGCCCGACAAGGCGTTGCCGCCGGAGCAGAAGGCGTTGCAGTACCTCCAGCAGGCAGAGGAGGAATACCAGGTCCAGGTCCAGACACGCCAGCAGCAGCAGGGTGGCGGCGGCGGTGGCGGCGGCCAGCAGCAGAATCGCGATCTGTCCGAGCTGTTCGAGCTCGAAGTGGACCGCATGGCCAATCAGTACGAGATGCGCCAGCAGGCCGCGCAG
>DATLLF010000276.1:0-22852 GCA_035537955.1 Vicinamibacterales bacterium
GTGCGAGACGATGGCGACGTCGACATCTGCCGGAAAGGGAGTGGCGTCCGAATGCAGGCCGGCGGAGCTGCTGGTCAGCTCCGCCGGACCTCCTCGTACGTTCACGTTCCGTTCAGGCTCGTACGCTCACGCGCCGTTCAGGGCCACCTGACGAGAACGATGTTGGTGCGCTCGTTGACGCTGCGAACCGGAATGCGGTTCGACGATGGCGAGCTGATCAGCAGGCCGACCTCTTCGCCGGATCGCGGCCCGTGCCACGAACCATCGAGCGGTGGAACGCGGATCTGGTCCACGCCGTACTCCGACGGATCGACCGTTTTGCAGGTGCGGCCGGTGCCGAGCCAGTCGAACCCGCCGCCGTACCATTTGCCGTCGACATTCACGACGATCAGGATGTTCGCCTCGATGTTGGGCGGGTTGTCATCGATGGACACGGGCGGCCACTGGCCAGCCTTCGTGTGATCGAGGCAGACGGTGGATCCGTTGATCGAAACGTTCGTCACTGTTGACGTCGCGGGCCAGTCGCTGATGTTGGTAGTCGCCGGTGACAACCAGGTGATCAGTCGAGGATCGATTTGATCCGCGCCGGTTCCGAAGCCTTCGACCTTCAGCGTCTGCGTCTTCTTTGTCTCATTGGCGCCGCGCCGCAACGTCGCTGAGAGCGTGTACGTGCCTTCCTCGCCGTAGCTGTGCGACGCCGACGTCTCGCCGTTGACCTCGCCGAGGTCCTTGACCGTGCCGTCTCCGAGATCGAGAACCAGCTGACCGCTGACCGGCTGTCCGCCCGATGTGGTTGTGATGTTGACCCGGAACGGCTCGAATCGACGCGGTGCCGCGGGCGTCAGCTCGAGTGCGATGAGAACGTCGAGCGGAACGTCGAGGCGTGTTTCCGTGTTGTTCGCGCGCGCGGTGAGCGTGGCCGGACCCGGCGACGTGAGCTGCACGCGCGCGATCCCTTCGTGGTCCGTCGACGCTTTCGGGGCAGACAGCGTTCCTGCAGTCGTCGTGAATTGCACTTCGACGCTGGGCAGCGGCGCGTTGTTCGCGCCAGTGACGGTTGCGGAGACAGTCACCGTGCCACCGGAGGCGGGGATGCCGCCGGGATCAACGGTGAGTACGAGGCCAGATACCGACGGGTTCGTCGGGGAGTTGCAGGCGGCGAGCGCCAGCAGCAGGATCGAGGCAGGAATGGACCAGCCGCGTTGCACACGGAGACGTACGTTCATCGATTTTCGGTTCCTCTGAAGAGAGTGAGGCTAAGACCGCCAGCCCGGCGGTCAGTCGGCGGGGATTCACGGAAACGCGCGGTTTCCGTGTGCCGAACACCGCGCGTATCTTAACTCAGCTGTCGATTAAGTTCAAGCTCGACTGCGGGTTACGGGAAGCGAACGAGCACGATATTCGAGCGCTCGTTTACGCTCCGGACCGGGATGCGATCCGACGAGGGAGTGCTGACGAGCACACCGACCTCTTCGCCCGAGGCGGGCCCGTCCCAGGAGCCGTCGAGCGGCCATACGCGGATCTGATCGCGTCCGTATTCGTAGCGCGGCATGTGCTTGCACGTGCGCCCCTCGCCGAACCAGTCGAATCCGGCACCGTACCACTGGCCGTCACGCTTCACGACGATCATCGGGTTACCCTCGATGTTCGGTGGATTACCGTCGATGGACACGAGCGGCCACTGTCCCGATTTCGTGTGATTGATGCAGATCGTATCGCCGTCGATCGTCACACCTGTAACGGTCGAGGTCACCGGCCAGTCACTGACATTCGTCGAGGCGGGCGCGAGCCACTGAATGCTCTTCGGATCGATCTGGTCCCCGTTGGCAAATGTCGCTGGTCCACTTGGGGCGGGGGAGCCAGCCTGAGCCTCAGTGGCGGCTGGAGACGTCGGCGATTTGCTGGTCGAACAGGCGGTTGCCATCGCCACGGCCAGCGCGGCCGCACAAGACACACGAAGTGTTGCAGTCATCGGTTTTCTCTCTTTTTTTGTTGATCGGTGACGACAGACACTTCCACTGACCCGCGGTCGTACAGGCCGAAGGCCGCGTGACGATGGGACTGTTTTCCGGGAACAATCGATCGTAACGTGCCCTTCGAGCGTCAGCAAGCTGGGCGGAGCGTGAGTTTCGCGGTGAAATGTCCGCTCAATCCCCGAAGAGCTTGCGGGCACGAGCGCGGCACGTCCGGCTGAGCGTCAGACGCGTACCGTCGCGCAGGAGAACGTCCATATCCCCGTGCGTCGCAGGCTGCAGTTCACGGATCCGATCGATTCGTACGAGCGCCGAGCGGTGGATGCGCACGAAGCACTCCGGATCGAGCTGCCTCTCCAGCGATGCGAGCGTCTCGCGGACGACATGCTCGCGTTCGCCGCAGTGGAGCCGCACGTAGTTGTCCGCCGCTTCGATCCAGTCCACGGTGCGGAGATCGACGAGCACGATGCGGCCGCCGGTCCGTACCGAGAGTCGAGACAGGTACGTCGATCTCTCCCGAAGCGACGACATCAGCCGGAGGAGCCCGGTGTCTGCCTGGCGCATCCGGATCCGCTCGCGCGCCCGTCCCAGCGCCAGGTGGAAGCGTGCGCCCGAGAATGGCTTGAGGAGGTAATCGATCGCGTGAACGTCGAAGGCTCGCATCGCGTACTCGTCGAAGGCCGTGACGAAGATCACGCTCGGCAAGCGACCACCTCCCAGGTGCTCGATCACTTCGAAGCCATCGAGCTCGGGCATCTGCACGTCGAGCAGGACGAGATCCGGCGCCTCGTCACGGATTGCCGCTACGGCCTCGGCGCCGTTGCCGCATTCCGTGACGATGGCGACGTCGCGCACGCCGGCGAGCAGGCGGCGCATGCGGCGCCGGGCCATCACTTCATCGTCGACCAGAATCGTGCGCAGGGTCACACGACAGCTCCCCCGGTTCGAAACGGCATGTCGATCGTCACGCGCGCACCAGTGTCGTGGCGCGAGAACTCCAGCCGGCAATCGGGGCCGTGCGACGCCTCCATTCGTGCGCGGGTGTTGGCAAGGCCAACACCCTGGCGTGTTGCCGCGGTTTGCGGGCCGGCGCCTTCGCCGTCGTCCGTGATCTCGATCAGCAGCCGACCGGCCGCACGCCGGGCAAGGACGTCAATGCGGCCAGCCGACGCGTGGCGGGTCAGCCCGTGGCGAATGGAGTTCTCCACGAGCGGTTGCAGCAGCAGCGCGGGAACCAGAGCCTCCTGCAGATCCTCCTCGACGTCGACGTTGGTCTGCAGGCGTTCGCCGAACCGCGCGCGCTGAATGTCCAGGTACTTCGACAGGAGCCGCAGCTCTTCGCGCAGCGTGATCTGCTGACGATTCTCGAGCTGCAGCGTCAGTCGCAGGAGCTCGCTCAGGCCGACGATCATGTCGTCGGCAGTATCGGGATCGTGGTGAACGAGTTCCGCGATCGTGTTGAGCGTATTGAAAAGAAAGTGCGGCTGCAGCTGCATGCCGAGGAGCTGCAGGCGTGTCTCGGCGAGCCGCCGTTCGAGCACCTCCCGCTCGCGGCTGCGCCGGTAGTATTCGAGGCCGTGCGTCCCCGCCACGATCGCGGCGTACACGACGAACTGCAGCGCGATGGTGCTGAACAGAATGTAGATCCGAAAGCCGGAGATGATGGCGAACACTTCGCGATCCGCCAGTGTCTTCACGACGGCGACCGCAATCCCCGCGGCGACATGGACGACGAGATGCCTGCGCCACTGACGGCCTTCGACGCGATACCGGTGTGCCAGCCACGCGACGAGCGGGGTGAGGGCGGCCCAGAACCACCATTCCGCGAGCGCGCGGCTGATGGTCAGGCTCCAGTTTGCCGGACGGCCGGTCGTCCGGTACGTCAGTGACGCGCTGACCGCGAGTAGAAGGGCGAGCGCGGTCCAGCCGGTCCAGACGGCCAGCCATCCCTTGAACGATCGCATCATCGTGGATACATCATCACTGCTTCTGCAGTTCCTCGATCCGCTTTTTCGCTCCTTCGTGCTGGGGTGCCTTTTCGAGCGTCATCCGGTACCGCTGCAGCGCCTTCTCGCGGTCGCCGCCGGCGAGGTGCAGCTCGCCAAGCATGAAGTCGATCGATGCGGACTTCGGATTGAACTCTCCATTCATTTCGAGGATAGCGATCGCAGCCGCACGGTCCCTGGCCTCTGTCAGCCTGCGCGCCAGCTCGTTGATCTCCCATTCGCCGAAGTTGTAGCGGCCGGTGTATGCCTGCGACTCGCGCAGCTCGCGATAGCGCGCCACTGCGGCCGCGCCTCCATCGCGCCTCGCGATCTCGAACAGCATTGTCTGCAGGGTCTTGGGCAGCGGCAGCCCACGGTGACAGGTCGCGCACGTGACCTCGACGCGCGGTTCCGCCCGCGAGGGCAGGCCGGCGAGGATCGTCGAGTTCAGCTGGTCGACCATGCGCAGCATCGCTCGCGCCTTCAGCTTTGCCGGCTTCACGTCCGAGGCAAAGGCCCCTGGTTTCGGCGGCGCGCCCTCGGGCGCGTCATGGCAATACTCGCAGCGGACGCCGAGCGCGAACGAGAACTCGCGCATGCGCTGTATCAGCTGCTCGCGCTCGATGTCCTTGGGAAAGTGCTGGAGATTCTGAGGTGGCCATTGCGGCTGCGCGCCCACCGTCGTGGCGAGCGCGAGCATGACGATTGCGGGAAGCGTCCGATCAACCATGCGTCCTCCTTGGTGTGACGGACGCGAGAATGGCTTCTCGTCAGAGTACGTTCAACGGTGGCGGGGCGGAGCGGACCGAAGTGTGGGCGAGCCGGTATGACTGAGGGCAGCAGAGCGCGAGTTCCACCGCGAGTCCATCCACGAAGGACCTCTATGGAACTCGCGACCTGTCTGCGTGCTGCCCCTTACGGCCAGCGCACGAGAACGATGTTGGAGCGCTCGTTCACGCTGCGGACCGGGATGCGATCCGATGAGGGGGTCGTCACCATGAGACCGATCATGTCGCCGGATCTCGGCCCCGGCCACGAGCCGTCGAGCGGCGGAACGCGGATCTGATCGCGGCCATATTCCGCCGCCGGCATGTGCTTGCACGTGCGTCCCTGGCCGAACCAGTCGAACCCGGCGCCGTACCACCGCCCGCCGATGTTGACGATGATGACCGGGTTCCCTTCGATGTTGGGTGGGTTCTCGTCGATCGAAACGAGGGGCCACTGGCCCGACTTCGTGTGGTTGATGCAGATGTCGTCACCGCGGATATCGACGCTGGTGATGGTCGAGGTGACGCGCCAGCCGCCGACGTTCGTGGTCGCCGGCGAGAGCCAGGTGATGCTGTTGGGATCGATCGCGTCGTTGCCCGCCGGAATGCCAGGACCCGGGCCCGGGCCGGGCGAGCTCCCGCCTTTCACCTCGAGGCGGATGGTGTGCCGCACGGTCGCGCCATCCCCCTCGGTGAACACGCTGGTCACGTTGTAGCCGCCGGCGTTGTACGTGTGGGTGGTCGTGCCGACTCCATTGACCTGCCCGAGATTGGCGGTCTGGCCATCGCCGAATTCGACGCGGATCGGCCCGGCGGCGGGCTGTCCGTCGATGGTGGCCCTCACCGTGAACGTAACCGTCTGACCGGCGGCCGGTTCGACGGGGTTGGACGTCATATCCATGACCACCGCCTTCCGTACCGCGATCACCATCTCGCGCGTGATCGCCGACGCGCTCGCGCGTACGGTTGCCTGACTGGAGGCGGTCAGGCGAGCGGTCGCGACGCCCTCCGCATTGGTAATGACCGCTTCGGCGGGCGTCACCGTTCCGGCCGAGGTCTGAAACTTGATCGGCATGCCAGCGACCGCCTGCCCGCCGCTGGAGAAGGCTTGTGCGGTGAGCTCCGCACTGCCGCCGCTCGACGGCAGCTGCGCGGGATTCGAGCTGATTTCGACGCGCGCGACCGGGTGAGAGGCGACGGGCACGTCGAGCGTGGCGATCGCATCGCCTGACCTGGCCTCGATCTGGGTGGTGCCGAATTGCGCGCCCGCCTTGTACGGAACGCTTGCGGATCCGCTCGTGAGCCGAACTTTCGATTGCAGCAGCTGTCCGCTCGCGGCGGTGAGGACCACCTCCGTGCCGTCGGGGACGGCGCGGCCATCCGCGTCGCTTGCCGTCACCACGATCGTGACCGTGTCGTTGACGACGGCGAACCCGGCAGGGGCGCTGAGCGCGAGGTTCGCGCCGGTCGGAGCAAGGATGGTCTTGCGGTCCAGACCGCAGCCGGCGGTCAGCGACGTCAGCAATACTATCGAGAGAGTCGGGGCGGTGAGCAGGTTCCGGATTCGCATGGAGTCCTCGCTGTATTTCACAAAACTGCAATAGCCTCTATCGGCACATCGCGGTCGTCTCATTAGGGGCGCACGGCCCCATCGGGATGGCGCGGTCACTGACGTACAATTCGTGGGCGTACCCCCCCTGTTTTTGATGCGTATCCTTCTGCTCGCGCCGCACCCCTTTTTCCAGGACCGCGGCACGCCATTGGCGGAGAGATCGCTGCTCGAGTTTCTCTCCGGCGAGGGGCACGAGGTCGACGTGCTCACCTATCACGAAGGCGAAGACGTCGCGCTGCCCGGCTGCCGCATCTACCGCATTCCCGGGATTCCCGGAGTGAGAAACCTGCGGCCCGGATTCTCAATAAAGAAAGTGCTCTGCGATGCCGTCATGCTCTGGAGCGCCGCCCGCCTGATGCGGCGCGGGCGCTATCACCTCGTTCACGCGGTTGAGGAGAGCGTCGTGATCGCGGCGATGCTGGAAAAGGTGTTCAAGATACCATACGTCTACGACATGGATTCGTCGCTCGCCGAGCAACTGGTGGAGACGTTTCCGCTCGCCTCACCGATGGCGCCGGTGCTGAGAAACGTGGAGCGCCGCGCCGTTCGCGGCAGTCGAGGCGTCATCGCTGTGTGCCGCGCGGTCGAGGAGGTCGCGCGCGGCCATGCGCCCGACGTGTTCGTCGCCCGCATCGAGGACTCGACGCTGCTCTCCGAGGACGGTTGCAACGGGGCAGCCATTCTGCCGGCCGGAGGCCCGACCGTCATGTACGTCGGCAACCTCGAAAAGTACCAGGGCATCGATCTGCTGCTCGAGGCCTTCGCGCTCGCGGCGCCCGCCGTCGACGCTGCGCGGCTGGTCGTCGTCGGCGGTTCGCCTGCGGCGATCGCGTCGTACCAGGCGCGGGCGGCGGCGCTCGGCACCGGCGCGCGAGTGTTGTGGGTAGGCCAGCAATCGGTGAAGAGCCTCGGAGCGTATCTGCGACAGGCGGACGTGCTCGTCTCGCCACGTCTCCAGGGCCAGAACACGCCGATGAAGATCTACTCCTATCTCGATTCAGGACGGCCGGTGGTGGCGACCCGCATCCCCACGCATACGCAGGTGCTCGACGACGAGATTGCACAACTCGTGGCGCCGACGCCGGAGGCGATGGCCGAGGGGATCATTGCGCTGCTCCGCGATCCAGCGCGCCGCGTCGCGATCGCCGGCCGGGCCAAGGCGCGGGTCAAGGAGCTCTACACACCCGCGGCCGCGCAGCGGAAGCTGCGCGACTTCTATCACCGCATCCAGGCCGGCATTGGCGCGGGAGAATCCGCGGCATGAACACCGCCGGAGCGGACTGGGCGATCGCGCTGACGCGGCGGTCCGTTCTCAAGCAGGCGAAAATCCGCGAGCTCACTGACGCGATCGGCCCCATCTCCAGCGAAACCTGCCTCGATATCGGCGGCGACAACGGCGCCGTCAGCGCGATCCTTCGCTCGCGCGGTGGACGCTGGGCGAGCGCGGACCTCGATGACCGCAACATCGCGTCGATTCGCGAGGTCGTCGGCGGCGACGTGCGCGCCATCGAAGGATCGCGGCTGCCATTCGACTCCGCCGCCTTCGACCTCGTCGTCATCGTCGATCTGCTCGAGCATGTCAGAGACGATCGCGAACTGGTGCGAGAGTGCGCACGCGTTCTGCGCCCGGGCGGTACGTTGATCGTGAACGTGCCGCACGTGAAGCGACGGTCCTTGATCAACGCCGCCCGGCACGCGGTAGGTTTGACTGACGAGTGGCACGGGCATCTGAGACCTGGCTATACGGTCGAGGGGCTGCATGATCTGCTCGCTCCGGAGTTCCGTATCGAACGCGCGCACACGTACTCGCGTGCGTTTTCGGAGACGATCGATCTCGTGATGAATGCGGTGTTCGAGAAGTTGAAAGGACGCTCGTCGCCGGGTGAGGCGGGCAGCAAAGGACCGCTTGTGACCTCGGGTGATGTGGCCAGGCACGGCACGGCGTTTCGGCTGCTCGGCGTCACGTATCCGTTTCTGTATGCGTTCAGCTGCCTCGACGCGCTGATGCCGTTTCAATCGGGCTACAAGCTGATCGTGCGCGCGCGCCACGTGCCTTCCGTCCGGCGCGCGGCATGAAAGTCCTCGTCACGGGAGCGACGGGCTTCACCGGCCAGCATCTCGTACGGCGCCTCCTTGCGGAAGGGCAGAACGTTCGCGTCGTCGCGCGTTCCGCCGACCGGGCACGCACTGCCTTCGACGCGCGTGTCGAGATCGAAGCGGGTGACGTGGCGGACCGTGAGGTGATCCGGCGCGCGGTTCCCGGCTGCCGGGTCATCTACCATCTCGCCGCCGCGTATCGCGAAGCGGGGCTGCCGGACTCACGTTACCGCGACGTCCACGTCGACTCCACGCGCCTGCTGCTCGAGGCAGCGAAGGACGAGGGCATCGAGCGGTTCATCCACTGCAGCACGGTCGGTGTGCTGGGCCACATCAGCCATCCGCCGGCCGACGAGAACACGCCCTACTCTCCGGGCGATGTCTACCAGGCCACGAAAGCGGAAGGGGAGCGCCTCGCGCTCGACCTCTCGGCCCGGTACGGGGTCCCGCTGACGGTCGCGCGCCCCACGGCGATTTATGGTCCCGGTGATCTGCGGCTCCTGAAACTTTTTCGGATGATCGCGCGGCGGCGCTTCGTGATGGTCGGCAACGGCCGGATCTACTATCACATGGTGCACGTCGACGACCTCGTCGACGGGCTGCGGCTGCTCGCGCAACGCTCCGAGGCGAATGGCGAGGTCTTCATCCTCGGGGGTGAAGGATACCGTTCGCTGAACGAGCTCGTTGCGCTCATCGCGCATGTCGTCGGGGCGCCGCCTCCACGCTGGAACGTGCCCGCCTGGCCGATTCAGATCGCAGGATCCCTCTGCGAGAAGATCTGCGCGCCCCTCGGCGTGCCTCCGCCAATCTACCGTCGTCGCGTGGATTTCTTCACGAAGAGCCGCGCATTTTCAATCGAGAAGGCGCGCCGGCTGCTCGGCTATCAGCCGAAGATCGACCTTGAACGCGGTTTCGTCGAGACGACGAAGTGGTATCGCGATCAGGGATACCTGCCTCCGCCCGCGGACAATGCTCATGGCTGATCGCGTCTACGCGGACGTCGAGACTTCGTCGGACGCCTATGCGCGCCGCTTCAGCGGACCCGTTGGCGAATGGTTCCTGGCGCGACAGGCCGAGTGCACGAACGCGCTGCTGCGCGATATGGCCGCCGGAACCCGGGTGCTCGAGGTGGGGGGCGGTCACGCCCAACTCGCGCCGCTGCTGATCGCACGCGGCTTCGAGGTGACGATCATTGGCAGCACGCCCGCGTGCGCGCACCGGCTCTCGCCGTGGATCGAACGCAGCCAGGTACGATTCGAGGCCGGGGACCTGCTCGCGCTGCCGGTGAAAGACCGCAGCTACGATCTCGTACTCAGCTTCCGGCTGCTGCCGCACATTGAGCAATGGGAGGAGCTCGTCGGCGAACTGTGCCGCGTTTCGGCGCGCAGTGTCGTGATCGACTACCCGTCCTCACGCAGCGTGAACGTGTTCGCGCACCGCTTATTCGCCGCGAAGAAGACGGTGGAAGGGGACACGCGCGAGTTCACGCTGTTCGAGCCGTCTCGCGTCGCCGGTACATTCGCCCGGGCCGGGTTCAGCGTGGCACGCGAGTGCGGTCAGTTCGTGTGGCCGATGGCGCTGCATCGGGCTGTCGGATCGGCTCCGTTCTCGCGGGTGCTCGAGGGCGTGCCGCGGGCGCTCGGCCTCACCGGTCCGCTCGGCTCGCCGAGGATCCTGCGCGCTGATAGATCCGGATCTCAGGGTTGACCTTGTCGAGATTCGTCCGGATGCCCTCGATGTTCAGCAGATTGAACGCGGGACGGCCACGCTCGACGGAGGCAAGCCGGTAGGCGGTTCTGCCCGCGGCCAACGCCTGAAGGAACGTCAGCGAGCGCGGCGAGTCGCGAAACCGCCATTCGTCGAAGATGCTCGTGGTGATCAGGTACTCGGGCGAGGCGCCACTCACGTCCTCGAGCGTTGGTTCGGTGCTGGTGATCACCTCGAGATGATCGAGCCGCGGCGCGTAGGCGCCGTGACCGATCACCATCACGCGCGTGCCCGGCGCGATGTGATCTCTGATCCATCGCTCCGCGGCGTAGCGCGCATCGGCGACCAGCAGCGTGTCGACCGACGCCGCATACGCGAGGGTGAAACAGATCGCCGCCGCGGCACCTGTTCTGCGAATGCCCGCGAACGCCCCGGACCGTGTGAATACGGCCATCGCGTGCCCGGCGAAGATCGAAAGGATCAGCACGATGGGCACCAGATACCGGTCGTAGTGGTACATCAACGGAACGATCAGAAAGATCCAGTAGCTCACGATCGGGACCAGCAGGCTCACGGCGCGCGGCTGCATGCGGGAACGTCGGATCGCGATCAGCACGCCCGCGACCGCCGCTGCGAAGAGGGGCCATCCCATCGAGAACTGCAGGTGCCGCAGGGCGAGCCACAACATGGCCGCATGCCCGGCAATCGTGTTCGGGAACTCCTGCAGGCTTGTCGTGATCGGCCCCGTCATGATGCGCAGTCGTTCGACCGCGCCCGTCCAGTTGAACGCCAGGTTGTGAATCAGCGCGAGCGTCGCTCCGCCCACGAGAACGATGCTGAACGTGTTTGCGTTGACGAACGATCGCCAGAGTGATGTCCGCTCACCGGCACGCCGTCGCTGCAGGACGTTCGACAGCGGAATCATCAGCGGCATCAGCAGATAGAGCGCATACGCCTGGTCCTTCGTGCCGATCGCCAGCGCTGCCGTCAGCGAAAACAGGACGTAATCCCTGCGTCGATGGCTCGCAAGAATGCGAACGTAATACAGCAGCGACAGGGCCACCCAGAGCAGGTACGGCACTTCGACATTGGCGAGCTTCGCGTAAAACACGAACGGTACCGCCAAGCCGATCGTGAGCGCTGCGAAGAGGCCGCTGCGCGTGTCATACAGCTCACGCGTAAGCCGGAACACGACGAGCACCGTCGCGGACCCGATGACGATGCTCGTCAGTCGGATGAGATAAAACGAGAGCAGATAGGTGGGCCTCGAGCCGAAGTTCACGACACCAGCGCGATCGAGCAGCTCGATGGGTGCGAGGACAATCGAGAGCAGGTAGATGTGTCCGGGCGGATAGAGAACGTGCCAGCCGCCCGAAAACTTCTGCTGGATCGCGTCGTGCACGAGCAGGGGTGAGAACTCGTCGGGGGCCCAGGAGCTCGGCATGCCCGGCAGACCCCACCAGATGCCCCACACATGAACGATGGCGAGCAGCACCAGGATGCCGATCAGCGCGCGTCGTTCCGCCGGTCGCAGCGAATCGGACCTCGAGCTGCTGCTGCTGGTGAGAGTGATCGGAGGCGTCTCCTGAACGTGGGGAGTTGGAAGGTATCATACCCATGCTGATCCCACGAATGCCCACGAGAAGACCTTCGCCCGGCGCGATCGCCGCCCTCGTTCTGTTGCTGGTCGGAGGTGTCGCTGCCCTGGCGATGAATCCCGCGCGCGATGCCTACGGCATCATGGGAGATGAATCCACTTACGTGGCGATGGCGTTGAGCCTTCCCAATGAAGGGGACCTCCGCTTCGACCGTCGCGACCTCCAGCGCTTCTACGCGATCTATGGTGTCGGTCCCGAAGGCATCTTTCTGAAAAAGGGGGCGCCGCTGGCGCTCGCGTTCCGTTCGTCGTTCCCGTTCGTCGCGCTCGAGCGGGCGCCTGAGCGCGCAGGTGAGCGCCTGTATTACGGCAAGGCGTTCGTCTACGCGATCGTGGCGGCGCCGTTCGTCCTGCTCGCCAGCGCGAACGGGCTCTTTCTCATGAACGTCGTTCTCCTCGCGGTCGTCGTCTGGCTCGGGTACCTATATCTCGCGGCTCGCGGTTCGCCCTCGGCGGCCATCATCTACACGGTCGCGTTCTTCGGGGCGTCGTGCGCGATCGTTTACGCCGCGTGGCTCACGCCCGAGATCCTCAATCTCGCGCTGGTTTTCATCGCGTATTTCTGCTGGCTGTACAAAGAAGTGGCGGCACCTCGGGCCGGCCGCTGGGTGAGATGGCTGTGGACGCCACGCAGCGATTTCATCGCGCTCGCGCTCCTCGCGCTCGCAACCTATTCGAAACCGCCGAACGGTCTGCTCTTCGTCCCGATCGTCATCTGGTGGTGGACTCGCCGACGATGGCTGTTTGGCGTCGCTGCCGGCGTGTGGTTCGTCGTCGCGCTGGCCGGAGCGTTTGCGCTGACGGCAGTGATTACCGGTGATCCGAACTATCAGGGCGGTGAGCGGAACACCTTTTACGGGACGTTTCCGTTTCAGAGCCGGCAGTTGACGTTCGCGACAGCCGGCGGCGTCGAGATGGCCACGAACGATTTCGAGAACGACGAGTCGTTCGAGCGAGCGGTGTTCTGGCCGCGCTTCCGCGCGAACGTGTGGTACTTTCTCGCCGGCCGCCACTTCGGGTTCGTTCCCTACTTCTTTCCCGGCGTCGTAACGATCGCGCTCTATCTGTGGCGGCGCCGCGAGGGAACCATATGGCAGGCGTCCATAGCAGCGGCGGTCGCGGCCACCGTGCTCTGGTTCGTCATCAAGCTGCCGTTCTCCTGGTCGGGCGGAGGCGGCCCGGTGGGGAACCGCTACTTTCTGAGTGTTTATCCGGCGATTTTCTTTCTTCTCCCGCCGCTTCGTTCGGCAGTTCCGTCGGTTGTGGCGCTGGCCGGCGGTGTGCTGTTCATCGGGCACATCCTCGTTCAGCCGGTTTTCGCGGCGAAGCACCCCTGGGTGACGAGTCAGCGCGGCGCGCTTCGACTCCTGCCGGTGGAGCTCACCATGCCCGACGACCTGCCCGTGCGTCTGCGGCTCGACCGCGCGCGACTCGATTACGGCGATCCCCGGATGCTGCTCTACCTGATCGACGACAACGCGTTCAACCCGGAGCCCAACGGCATCTGGATCGCGGGGCGTGCCCGAGCGGACGTGCTCGTCCGCAGCGAAGCTGCTGGTGATCTGCAGGTGCGCCTCCTGTCGCCGATCGCGAACGACGTCGTTGTCGGGGCGGGCCGCGCGTCCGTCCGTGTTCACCTCGAGCCTGACGTCCCCTCAGACGTTCGTGTGCCCGCGAAATGGCTTCAATCGCGGATCGGCAGCACCGCGTGTCTGCTGTCGGTGAGCACGAGCGACGGGTTCGTGCCGCGACTGTCGGATCCGGCCTCCAGCGATTCCCGGTTCCTCGGCGTCCTCCTCAACTTCACGGTCGCCGCATCGCCTCACTCCGAATGAACCTGCGCCGCCACAGCGAAGCGCTCTTTGCCGTCCTCCTCGGCATCGTCTGCAGCGTGTATTTCACGTTTCCACTGGCCTTGCATCCCGCCAGCCTCGGCAGGGTCGACAGCGGCGATGGGCAGTTCAGCATCTGGAATGTGGCGTGGGTCGCGCATGCGCTCGTTTCGCCCGACGCGTCCGTCTTCAACGCCAACATCTTCTATCCGCACAGCGGCACGCTGATCTACTCGGAAGCGAACCTCGGCGCGGGTATTCTCGGAACACCTGGCTACTGGATCACGGGCAATCCGTACGTGGCGCACAACACCGCCGTACTGATCTCGTTTGCCGCGTGCGTCGTCGGTATGTACTTCCTCTCGCGGCGTCTGTGGGGCAGCCGCACGGGGGCCGTCGTGGCCGCCATCGTGTTTTCGTTCTCTCCGCACCTGTTCGCGCACACGCCACACATCCAGCTGCTGATGGTGGGGCCGCTGCCGTTCGTGCTCCTGGCGTTGCACGCGTTCGTCGACGCGCCCGGCGTGCGGCGCGCCCTTCTGCTCGGGGTTGCCATCGCCGTCCAGGCACTGTTCTGTGCCTACTACGGCGTCCTCGTGGGGCTGATGGTGGCCCTGGGCATCTTGTACTTTTCCGCGTCACGCGGACTCTGGAGGCGCCCGTCGTGGTGGGGGCTGACGATCATCGCCGCCGCGGCGTCGATCCTCATCGTTCTGCCGTTCTTCCTTCCGTATCTCGAGCTGCAGCATTCCACCGGGTTCGGCAGACGTCTCGAAGAGGCACGCGAGTACTCGGCTGACTGGCAGGCGTACTTCGCTTCTTCCGGGTGGCTGCACGACTGGATGCTGAGTTATCTCGGACGGTGGAACGAGGTGCTGTTCCCGGGGTTCGCAGCCATTCTCTTCGGCGCCATCGGGGCGGCGGTGGGATGGAAGCGAAAGCGTGAGATCACGATCTTCTACCTGCTGATCGCGTTCGTCGCGTTGTGGAGCTCGTTCGGTCCCGACGCAGGACTCTATACGGTGCTTTATCACACGGTGCCCGTGTTCTCGCTGCTGCGCGCACCGGCGCGATTCGGTCTGGCGGTGACGTTCGCCCTCGCGGTTCTGTCGGCGGCGGGCGTCGCGGCACTGATGGCTGCACGATCAGGACGCGCCCGCACCTGGATCGCAGCGGCGTGCGTTCTGTTCGCCTCACTCGATGTGTCGATGACGATGCCGTTTCGAGTCGTGGACCCGGTTCCAAAGGCGTACGAGGTGCTCGCAGGGTCGCGGTTCGGTCCAGTTGCCGAGTTCCCGTTCTTCTATATCCCGACCGACTTTCACCGTCATTCACGCTACGTGCTCGGCTCGACCGCTCACTGGCAGCCGCTCGTGAACGGGTACAGCGACTACATTCCGCATGATTTCGTGGAGATCGCGCCGCTGCTCGCATCGTTCCCCAATCCCGAGGGGTTCGACATCCTGCGCGCGCGGCGCGCGCGATACGCCGTGTTCCATCTCGACCTGTATAACAGCGACAACCGCGAAGCGACGCTGAAGAGGATCGAGGCGTACAAGGACAACCTCAAGCCGCTCGTGCAGGAAGATAACCTGTGGCTGTTCGAGATCGTCAAATGGCCTGAGCAGCATCCCGACTTGTCGAAGACGAATCAGTAATCGCTGATCGCTGATTGATCAGTAAGAAGCGATTGATCAGCGCACCTGGAGCCACACACCAAGAAAGCGCGTGTCCCGGCTGTTGGGATCGACTTCCGCCGGCACGAACCCACTCAACGCCGACAATCGGACCAGCATCGCGGAGCCGGTGAGCGGCAGTTGTATTTCGCGTTCTTCTCCGGCGGCGAGCTGCACTTGCGCGCGCCAGGCGCCGGCCTCCAACGTGAGGGTGTTTGCTGCCGGTGCGTTGCGGACGAACAGCGTCGGCGCCACACCCGCATCGGGTTGCAGCACGATCGAGGAGCTGCGCCCGCCGCCGAGCCAGAACGCGTCCGCTTCGGGAAAACTGCGGTCGTCGAGGAAGTACACCATCGTGCGTCCGTAGCGGACGGCATCGTGCGCGAAGTCAGCCGTCAGGCGGTCGGCCGCGCGAACGAGCGCGATGGGCTCGATGTTCAATCCGCGCACCGAATGCTGCGCCTGTTCGTCGCCTGCGACGAGAATCGCGCGCACCGGGACTGGCAGATGCAATGCGATCACCTGCGATGTCGACGTGAGCGTAATCGTCTGAATCGGTCCGCCGGAACCGATGCTGATCGAGATCCGACCCTCGGGACGGGTGAGTCGCGGGCGCAAATGATAGTCACCGGCGGGCACGGCCGGGATCGCGAATAGAAGTTGATCCCCGCTCGGCCCATCTTCAGGGAGCGGCAATCGCTTCGAACGCAGTCGCAGCTCGCGGCCGATCGAATCGCGGGCAATCGTGCGCGGCGGCTCGACGCCAAGTGCGATCGCGCGCCGATCCGATGCGGCCGCGGTGAGCAGATCGAGCTGTGCGGGTAATGGGGCGAGCCCGTCCACGCCCTTGGACCACCACGACAGCGTGGCCGCAAGCATGGCGGCCGCGGCGTAAAACGCGGCGGTTGCCGTGGCCATCCTCAGGCGTCCGCGCAAGGGCAAGGTGCTCGCGGCGGATCGCAGGGCGATCCACGCCGCGAGCATCGACGCGCACCAGATGGCGATATCGCGGAAGAACTCCGCTTCGTGATCGGACCATTCGGGCAGCGCAGCCGTGAGATCCGCGTTCCGCGACAGCCACTCGAACAACTGCGCATGCTCCGTACGGACGTTGAAGGCCAGATGCCCCCCGTCGATGGATACCAGCAGGACGGTCACGAGCGCCGTGTAGCACAGCGCTGCGATGGCGCTGGCGCGCGTTCCGCGCGCTCTCATCGACGTCCACGCGTGCGCGGCTGGAACCGCGAGCGAAAAGACGAGCGGTGTCGCAAATCGCGCCGGCGCGCTCCAGCCCGCCCACCACATCCGGAAGTAGGTTACGAGGAGCACGTACGGACCGATTACCAGCAGCAGCTCGATCGCGAGTCGCCGCCTGCTCGTTGCGTCGTTGCGAACCAGCATCGCCACGAGTCCGCCCGCGGCGCACACCAATGCCGGTGCGTACGTGAGGAGGCCGAAGCGCTGATCGAAGAGCAGACCAGCGACACCGTCCGCGATGTAGTCGAAAGAGCCCAGCTCGCTCGTGCCGTAAGGCGCCGACGGCGAGAAGGTCCCGTAGATGGTTTTGAAGAACAGTAACCAGGCAACGGCGCTTGCGATCGGGAGCAGCAGGAAGACGAGCGCCTTCTTCATCGCGGCGTGCGTCTGAAACAAGCGGAGAAGGACCAGGGCGCCGAGGATTCCACCGAGTACCGCAAACCGGCTGTGCAGCCATGGCAGCAGCGCGAGTGCGGCGCCGTGCAGCAGCCAGGGCCGGAGTCGCTGTTCGCCGGACGTGCGCTCCCCCTCGGCACGCAGCAGCGCCCATACACCCGTGAGGACCAGCACGCCGCCGACTCCATCCGGGTAAACCGAGAACGTGTGAAAAACGGTCGTTGTCGCGAAAGTGACAACGGCCCAGCCAAACCCCGCAGCCTCACGGCGGCCGGTTGCCAGTAGAGCGACGTGCCACGCGAGCGCGCTCCCGACCGCCGACACGATGATCAGGAAGAGCACGACTCCGTGGTAGCCGCCGATGAGAAATGCCGGCGCGACGAGCGCCGGAAGACCAGGTGCGTGGATCGAGTAGATCTCGCCGTCGATCCCTCGCTTCAGATAATCCGGCCGCAGCTCGCCGCCGACGTACGCGCGGTAGTCGGCGCGCGCGTGATTGTTCTCGATGCGCAGGTCGCCGTCGGAGAGAAGGCTCTGAGTGATGATGAGATAATGCGGCTCGTCGCCGCCAGGCACGCTTGGCGCCGCGCCCCACGCACATGCCGAGAAGAAGAGGAACGCGCATGCGCCCGCGATGAGCGGATCGTGTCGCGCCTGCCAGCGCTGGACGGGGCGGACGCCGGAGCCCGCCGTCACCAGCATTGCGGCCCACGGCAGAATCGCCATCGGGCCGCTCCACAGGAGAAACGCAGGCGGCACATCGATGGGGAGCCACGGCAGAACGATCAATCCCGTTAACGCAAGGAAGACGGCCGTTCTCGCGCGCCGTGCCGCGACGGTGAGAATCGTTGCGGCGGCGAGCGCGATCAGGACTGTGCCGGCCGTGAGCGGCAGCAGCGCAAAACGATCGCTGTGGGAGGACGCTCCGGTGAGCGCGATCCTGGAGACGGAAAGCCAGACGCCAGCCAGCGCGCACAGAAACGCGGCGGCCAGCTTCAGGCGCATCGGAACGTCATGCTGAGCCACGCATTGTACATACTCGTCGCGACGACCTGAGACCGTCGAGTGCCGTCCACCCCCCCGCTTCGCATCGCGATCGTTTCCACGTACTACCGGCCCGTGATCGGCGGCGCCGAGACATCCACGGAGCGTCTCGCGCTGTACCTGCAAGGGAAGGGGCACCACGTCCAGGTGCTCACGAAGCGCACCAGCGACTCTCTTCTCTGGCGCGAAACCATCGACGGGATCGACGTCCATCGGCTCGCCCCGACCGGCGCACGCAGCGCGGCGGGGAAGTGGGTGTGGCTGCCGTGGCTGCTGGCGGCGCTCATGCGCGCGCATTTCGACGTCGTCTGCGTCAGCGATCCACGCGGATCAGCGCTCGCGGCGTGGGTCGCGGCACGGCTGCGCCGGCGGCCGCTGTTGATCCAGCCACACACCGAGGGCGCGTTGAGCGGTGCGCACCCGGGCAAAACCGGGGTCGCGGCGGCGGTGAATCGCTGGGCGACATGGCCCGCGCGCATCATCTACTCCCGCGCTGACGCGGTCGCCGGCGTCACACGCGCGATGCTCGTCGAAGCACGGTCCATCGGCATGTCGCAACCCGGGCTGCACTACCTGCCAAACCCGTTCGACGCGTCGATGTTCGCGCCGGCGAGCGATGAGTCCCGCCGCGCGCTTCGCAGCTCGTTCGGCTGGTCTCCAGGCGAGATCGTGTTCCTGTTCACCGGACGTCTGAGTGTCGAGAAGGGATTGAAAGATCTGCTGCTGGCGTGGCGCGAGGTGGCGCGGCCTGAGTGGAAGCTCGCTCTTGCAGGCCCGGCGATGTCCGGTCATCCATGGGATGTCAGCGCATGGATTGAATCCTTCGTGCACGTGAATGCCCTCGACGGCCGCGTCTCCATGCTAGGTGCGTGCGCGCCAACGGAACTCGCGCGGCGGATGGCCGCTGCGGATATCGCAGTCCAGCCGTCACATTTCGAAGCGCAGGGTCTCGCCGCTGTGGAGGCCATGGGCTGTGGCCTCCCGATCGTTGCCACCGACGTGGGCGGACACCGCGAGTCCATCGTGCATGGCGTCAACGGCCTGCTGGTGCCGCCGCGCGACACGCGCGCGCTCGGGGCGGCGCTCCTGCAGATGACTGACATCCTCGCGGATCCAGACCATCGTCGTAAGTGGAGGGCCGCCGCGCGCGCCTCAGTGTTGCCATTCGACCAGGACGAGGTGCTGGGCCGCTTTGCCAGCGTCCTCGAGGATCTCGCCGCGCACGCTTCCATGCGCGACCCGGCTGGGCGTCAAGGTACCTGATACGCCCGATCCAACTCGACGATCTGCTCGCTCATTTCAGTGTCCGTCCAGCCAAGTTCCGCGGCCGCGATCCTCGCGCAGGCGCCGACCAGCTGATCGCCCGGATGTGCCATCGACAGCGTGAGCCGGCGCATGACGATATCGGTCAACCGCACAGCCATTTCGTTCCTGATCGCGTGAATGATCTCGGCACCGGTAATCGAGTCAGACGGATCGAGCGGCTGCGCCGCCCCCGGCTGGCTCGCCATCATCGCAACAGGAATAGGCGCGAGATCGCCGTAGAGTGTCGCGAGTCGACGGATCACTGTCTGCGCGACGACGATCCCGTGCCGGCGCGCCGCTTCGACGAGGGGCGCTTCGTGATCTCCCACCCCAGCACCGGGAAGAACGGTAGTGTCTGAAATCGATGGACGAAGCTGTCGGCCGAGCAGCAGTCCCGCTCGATCGATGACCCGTTTGGCGACGCCGCGCGCCGTCGTGTATTTCACGCTGACAATGGTCAGGGCACCGGGCGCGCCGTCGGTCGCATGATCGAGGATCTCGTGGGACGGCTTCAGGTTCGGGGCGTCACCTGCCATCCGGGCGGGGACGAGTCCGCGATGCACGAGCGTTACGCTGCCGCGCGTGAGGCGCAGTGCCGGAAAGGCTTCATTTGCCTCGCCGATGAAGTGATCGATCTCCACCGCCCCGGCGTCGCCGTCGGCGGGATTCACCAGTTTGTCGGAATGCGACGTTCCGACGAGGGCGCATCCGCGCCAGGGGACGAGGGTCAGCATTTTGCCGGACTTCGTCGTTGCCGCGAGCGCGTGCTCGTGCGCCGCCTTCGACGTCATCAGGCTCATGACTCGGATCAAGGGAAATGGCCGGTGCACGCCAAAGAGTCCCATCACCTCTCCGGCGTACGGTCCAGCGGCATTGATGGTGACAGACGCGCGGATCTCGAGACGACGTCCGCTGAGCCTGTCCGTTGCGGTGATTCCAGCGATGCGCTGTTGCCGGCGAATCACACCTGTCGCCGACACGTAATTGGCGAGCACCGCGCCGGCGCGATCGGCACCGGCCGCAAACGCGAGCGTCAGCCGGTCGTTCTCGCGCATCTGGTAGTCGTACCAGAGCGCGCCACCGGTGAGATCGCGCGTGTCTATTCCAGGGAACAGGTCCAGCGTCGAGCGCCGCGACAGCAGACGTGCGCTCGGTAGTCGGAGTTCCGGCAGCACACCAGCGTTGCGGTCGACGCCCACGAGTTGGTCGATCAGAAACGCCGCCCGCAGGGCGGGTCGATTCCGTGTCAGAGACCGATATGTCCCGACCACGAAGGGAAGCGGACGAACGAGACGAGGAGCCATGCGGGCGAGCGCACGCCGTTCGAGAATCGATTCGCGCGCGTGGTCGAGCCGTCCCGTCTGCAGCGACCGCAGGCCGCCGTGCGCGGTCTTCTGATGGTTGAAGGAGACGCCGCCGCCGAAGTCGGCGGCGTCGACCAGCGCCGTGGCGAGGCCCCGGCTCGCGGCTTCATAGGCGAGCGCGAGACCATAGATGCCGCCTCCGATGACGGCGACATCGAACTGTCCCGACTCGAGTCGGCGCGGGTCGCGGGGGTGCAAGGCTGTGCGATTACTTTATAGTACGCACCATGTCCGGAAGGAACAGCTCGACACGCTGATGCTCCGCACGAGCGCCCCATTGTGAGGATTGCCGTCGTCACCTCGAGCCCGCCCATGGCGGAGGGCGGGCACATGGTCATCGCCCGGTCCCTCAGGCAGGCGCTCCGAGATGCCGGGCACGACGCCGACATCATCGTCACTCCACAGAATCGATTCGGCCGGCAAGCCTCCGCCTACGTTGCCACGTGGTTTACCGACGTGGGCGTGGCCGATGGCCACGGGATCGATCGCGTGATCAGCCTGCGCTATCCGAGCTACGCCGTCCGTCACGAACAGCACGTGTGCTGGCTGAATCACACGATGCGTGAGTACTACGATCTCTGGGATCGCTTCAGCGCGACGCTCGGCTCCAGGGGGCTGATGAAGGAACGGCTGCGGCGCGCCGCGATCCACGCCACCGACCGCTACCTGCTCGGACGCAATGTGAGGCAGCTGTTCGTCCAGTCGCGGACCATCCAGCAGCGGCTCGTGATGTGGCCCGAGATCCGTTCGACCGTGCTGTACCCTCCGGCGCCCCAGCGCTCGTATCGCTGCGACAACTACGGCGACTTCATCTTCATGGTGTCGCGTCTCACCGCGCTCAAACGGGCTCACCTGTTGATCGAAGCCCTCACGACGCCGCACGGACGCGGCATCAAAGCAGTGATCGCCGGGGCGGGCGAAGACATGTCTGCGCTCCAGGCGCTCGTGACCGTGCGCAACCTGAGCGATCGCGTGCGGCTCGTCGGGCGTCTCGATGACGACGGGCTGGTCGACCATCTGGCGAGATGCCGCGCGGTGTGCTTTCCGCCGCTGCAGGAAGACTATGGATTCGTCACGGTCGAAGCGTTCGCGTCGCGCAAGGCGGTCGTGACCTGTGTCGACAGCGGCGGCCCTGCGGAGCTGGTGACCGACGCGGTGAATGGATTCGTGTGCGATCCGACGCCCGAATCCATCGCCGTCGCGCTGCGCCGGCTCATGGACGATGCGCCGCTGGCGGAACGACTTGGCGCGGCCGCATTTGCCAGGGGTGCTGAGCTCAACTGGCCGGATGCGGTGCGGCGGCTGACCGCGTAAACTGGTTCGATCACATGGCATACGCTTCACCGCTCGAGACGCGTCTCGCGAAAAAGGTCACGCGCGCCATCACCGAGTACGGCCTGATCGAGGACGGCGACCGCGTGATGGTCGGCCTCTCCGGCGGCAAAGACAGCTGGGCGCTCATCCAGATCCTCGACGTGCTGCGCCGCCGCGCGCCGATCGATTTCTCGATCATCGCGGTCACGGTCGATTCGGGGTACAACGGCTATCGGCACGATCTGATCTCACGCACGTGCGAGCAGCGCGGCTGGGAGTATCGAATCGAGCACACGGAGATCGGTGAGACGATCGAAGACATCCTCGAGGCGAGCGACACGCCGTGTTCGCTGTGCGCGCGGCTCCGCCGCGGCGTGCTGTATCGCATCGCCTCCGACGTGGGCGCGACCAAGATCGCCCTCGGGCATCATCTCGATGACTTCATCGAAACGCTGCTCCTCAACCTGTTCTTCGCGGGTGCGCTGAAAGCCATGCCCGCGCGCCTGGTCTCGGACAACGGCAGGCACGTCGTCATCCGCCCCCTCGTGTACGCTACCGAGAGCGAAGCGCGCAGCTATGCGAAGGCGAGCGCACTGCCGATCATTGGATGCTGCTGTCCCGCATGCGGCGATCTGAGTCTGCAGCGGCAGCGCGTGAAGCGGCTGATCGCCGACCTCGAAGTGGAACATCCTGAGATCAAGAGCTCGATGATCCGGGCGCTCGGTAACGTGGCCGGCAGGCACCTGCTCGACAAGCGTCTAAACCCATTGCCCGAGTTGCGCGAGGCCGCATTGGCGGGAGGAGCGGTACCGCTGCCGCTGCGGCGCGCGTAATCCCCCAAGGGTCGGCGGAAGCCGCCTCTGGAA
>DATLLF010000277.1:0-5069 GCA_035537955.1 Vicinamibacterales bacterium
GTTGCGGGGCGCCACGTCACGTAGACCTTCTCGGGCGGCGTGCGTGCGCCGCACTGGATGACCCCGGTCTGATCCGACTGGTAGGTGAGGAATTCGACGGCGTCCATGCTCTCAGCCGAGTACTTCGTGGCTCGCTCGCCGACTCTGACGTGCAGCACGACTCCATCACGAGGACATTCGATTCGTTCCAGAGTGCCCTGGATACGGTTCTCACCCGGCTGCAGTTCGCGATAGAGCGGAATGATCAGGCCCGATGTTGCCGGCGGGCGGCCGAGCGGGTTCTGGTCGGTTGAGGCGTAGGGGGGGCCGGACGCCCGTGCCCGCGCCGCCTGCGCATCGGCGGCTTCGCCCATGACGGTGCGTGCGTAATCGCGCGCCTCTTTCGGGAGGCGGGACGACAGCATCGGCGCCAGGATCTGGCGTGCCTCGGCGAACTCGCCGCGCGCCGAGTGATACTGCGCTTCCCAGATCGCGTAGTGCGTCCGCCCCGGTGCGAGCTGCCGCGCGCGCTTCATCAGGGCAACGCCCTCGTCGCTCGGTCCCGCGATGAGACCGCGCAACGCGACCGCGTGAGGCAGGTCGGGCTTGTGCTGCAGCACGCGCCGGAGCGCCGCGTCACCGGCTTTGCCAGCCGCGCGGTTCTTCTCCGACTCTGAAGCCGTCGCGATCCTCTCGAGACCCACGGCGGCGCGGTATTGCACGAGCCAGTCGTTCGAATCGCGCGCTGCCTGGATCAGCAGCGGCAGCGCGTCGTCCATCCTGTTGTCATGGATCAGCAACATGCCCCGGATCGCGGCGGTGAAAGCTGTCGCAGGTTGTGGCGACTTCTCCATGTGCGACGCCGCGGTCTCGGGTGACACGTGAAGACGCAACTCGCCGAGCGCGGCATGCACGTCGGCCGCGGCCGGCATGGTGACCGTGAAGGTCGCCGGCGGGATCTCGCGATCGAAGCGGAAGAGGAACCCCTTCACCTGTGCCTGCCGCACATAGTGGCGCAGGTCCTCGAGGATCGGCTGCTTGCCGAAGACGGCAGTCCACGCCTCGAGCGGCGGCTGGCCGGCCGCCGTGAGCCGGACGTATTCGTTGAATTGTGTCGAGCGATCCTTTTCTCCGTTGAGCAGCATGTGCACGAGCGCCCAGGACTCGGCGTAGAACATCGACCGCTTCGATCCCTCGTTGTACATGGGTGAGTCATGTTCGATGGTGAGCAGCTCCTCGAGCGGCAGCAGCCGTTCGGTATTGAGTCGGATGAGATGCACAGGGATGATCCCGCCGAGCATCGCCTGTTTTCCGTCGGAGCGGACTTCGAACGTGCTGTAGTACTCGGCGAGGCCTTCTCCAAGCCAGGCGGGGAGCCCGCGAACCATGTTCGCGGTGATCAGGTGGCTGTATTCGTGATAGACGGTCCGAATCGCCTCGTCGCGTCCGGTTCCCGCGAGCATGATGACGTCGAGGTCGGCTCCCCCGGCGAAATAGCCGCCGACCTGCACCGGCTTGCCGTTGTAGAGGGGGCGGTAGGGTGCGAACGTGTCGGCGTTCTTGAAGACGAAAACGATGGTCGGCGCCGCAGGCCGGATCGCCGCGCCAGGAACGACGCGGGCGAGCGCTTCGCGAAAACGCTCGAACTCCGCCGCGTACTCGCGCGTCTGTTTTTCGCTCAGTTCACCGAACACGACGAAATTGGGAGACTCGACGCGCACCCAGCCGGCGGGCGGTGCCGTGTCGCGTGCCGCGCCAAGCAGCCACAAGAACAGCAGGACGTGAGACACGAGAGGCATTGGAATTGTGGGCGGCACAATAACAGAAATTCGCCCATGCGTCTCGCGCATGGGTACGATGCGAAATCTATGGTCGTCTTCGATGCGCGGGATCCATATGATCGCCCCATGCTGCAATCCGCCCTGCAAGAGACGCGAACGCTGACCCTCGTTCTGCCCGAAGCCGAATGGCGCGCGCTGCGCGAGGCCGAGCCGGACGCGCTCGGCTGGCTCCAGCGCCAGATTCGTAACCGGCTGTCGACGGTGGAACGTCCCCAGCCAGAGTCGACCTCGAACGCGAGCACGTATTCCACCGAAGACGAATACTGAACGCGTCTGGCGGTTTGCCTCCGCGTGTGTTTGAAACACCGAGACACAGAGCCACAGAGATTCTTTGGTTCCTGAAAGAGAAGCGTTTTCTCCGTGGAACTCTGTGACTTGTGGTGAAGAGGTGACGCGCCGAGAAGGGACGCGTCTCCGTCAGCGCGGAGGCGCCAGCTTCAGGCGTGGCATCGTCCGCTTCAATGCCTCGAACATCTGCTGCACGATGCGGGGCACGCGCGCGCCGCGCACGTAGACCCAACCTGTCTCGCGGACCATCGAGACGCCTTCGACGCGGCGCATCCTGAGCGTCCCACTGCGCGCCTCGCGTGCGAGCGATTGATAGGGCAGGATCGTCAGACCCATCCCGATCATCGTCAGCGCCTTCAAAATTTCGGGATTCTCCGTTTCCATGACGATCCGCGGGCGGATGCCGCGCGCCGCGAAGGTCTCGTCGATGACGCGCCGTGTGCTGGATCCGCGTTCGAAGAGCACCCACGATTGCCTGGCCAGGTCCTCGGCGCTGAGGCGACGCTTACGCGCGAGCTTGTGCGAGGGCTGCATGACGAGCAGCAGCTCCTCGCGCATTATGGGGATCTGCACGAGATCGGCGCCGTCCACGGGCAACGTGAGCAGTCCAACGTCGAGCGCGCCGCTGCGCAGACGTTCGAGCAGCTCCGGCGTCGCGCCCGTCGTGAGCTTCACATCGATACGCGGCTGCCGCTTGCGGAATTCCTTCAGGAGGGCAGGGAAGACGTGCAGACAGACGGTCATGCCGCCGCCCAGGTGGAGCGTGCCCGCTGGTGCCTGCTGCTGATCGCGGATGCCGGTGGTCGTGTCGTGAATGTCGGCCAGCACGCGCCGGCTCAAATCGAGCAGCGACTGACCGGCGGCCGTGAGGCGGACCTTGCGACCGAGGCGGAGGAAGACTGCGTCACCGAGCTCGTCCTCGAGCAGGAGGACCTGTCGGCTGACCGCCGACTGCGACACGTTGAGGGTGCGCGCCGCCGCCGTGAACGATCCTCTCTCCGCCACCGCCCGGACGATCTCGAGATGGCGCAGATCCATGGCGGGTATACTGTACTTCTTCAGTTCCTCCCCATTGCCGGAGTGGTGAAACTGGCAGACGCGCGGGACTCAAAATCCCGTGACCTTCGGGTCGTGTGGGTTCGATTCCCACCTCCGGCACCAAGCAAATCAGCACGTCAAGACGGGCGTCCCTCAGCCCAGTTGCAGGCGTGGGAAGTCCTCTGGTAACGCTCGAATCGTCGAATGCTTGACGAACGTGCGACGAAAGATCTCGTTTAGAGTCACCCGGCCGTCTATCAGGACGCGTTTGCCGCCTGGAAGGACGCGGACGCCGATCTGGCGCTCCTGGTGAAGGCAAAGAACGAGTACGCCGGCTAAAAAAGCTGCTGTCACGCCCGGAACATCGCCCGCTTGTGAGAGGTCGAACGATCAGCACGGCTCTCACGTATCTCAAGCGGATGATCAGCTACTTCAGCGACCTTCGTCACGCGGCTCGCTCGCTCGTGAGAGCGCGGGCGTTCACGGCCGTCTGCGTCACATCCCTGGGGCTCGGGATGGGCGTCGTCATTGCCATCCTCTTGTTCATGCAGATGGTGCTCGGCACCCCTCCGGGGATCGACGAGGATGAGCTCGTCGAACTCGTGATCCGGCCCACCGGACAGCTCCGTGCCCAGGCCGGCGGAGCCATCACGGACACCTGGTCGTATCCCGACTATATCGATGTGCGGGACGCTCGTGGCGTGACTGTCAGCGGATGGAGCCGCGGCGAGGGACTGTTGCAACCCGGTGACCAGAGCGCCGCCGTCGCGATGCCGACGATGTACGTGTCGAGCAACTATTTCTCCACGATCGGCATCACCCTGGCGCGGGGTCGAGGCTTCACTCCGGCAGACGAGGCGTCGCGCGCCGAGCCGGAAGCGGTGATCAGTCATCGCGCCTGGCAACTGCGCTTCGGGAGCGATCCCGAGATCATTGGCCGGCCGATCACCGTCAACCGCACCGAGTACGTGGTTGTCGGCGTGGCGCCTGAGGGGTTCCGCGGCCATGTCGGCGGCCTGAACGAGGCGTACTACCAGCTGTGGCTTCCGCTGTTGCACCACCCGCGTCTGACCGCGACGCCGCATGCTCGCCTGCAGCGCGATGCCAACTGGGTGCGGATCGTCGGGCGCCTCGCGCCCGGGACGACGGTTGCGCAGGCGGACGCAGCCGTGCAGTCGGCGATGGCCGCGATTGCGGAGCGGTATCCCGCAACCAATCAGGAAAAGATTGGCGGAGTCGAGCCCTACTTTACCGCGGGAGCGCGGCTGCGGGCGCAGGTAGGGAGGGCGCGGATGCTCACACTTGGACTCGCGAGCATCGTGCTGCTCGTGGTCGGCCTCAACATCTCCGGGATGATGCTGGTTCGCAGCGCGATTCGAGAGCGTGAACTGGCGATCAGATCCGCGATGGGTGCGAGCCGATGGCGCCTGATGCGGTTTCACCTTACCGAGGCGCTGGTGCTTGCTCTGTTCGGCGGCGGTTTCGCGGCCGCCGTTGTTTTCGGTGGGCCAGTAACGGTGGCGTGGGCGTTCGACATGTGGGGAGCATGGCTCGACCTGTTCAGGCCGAATGTATGGGTGCTGTTACAGTGCATCACCCTCTGCTTCGTCACGAGCCTCGTGCTCGGCCTCTTGCCGGCCGTCCGTTTCAGCCGCACCTCTGTGATCGATGCGCTCAAGAACGACTCCACCGGCAGCGGCCGGCGCGTCGGGCGTCTGCAACGATTCACGGCCGCCGCACAGGCCGGGATCGCCGTGCCGTTCCTCGTGATTTGTGGTCTGCAGTTCGACCAGGCGCGTGTGGCCGCGTTGACGGATGTGGGCTTCAGGCCACAGGGGCTATATGCCGCGCGGCTGAATCTTTCGGCGATCGCCAAAACGGAAGAGGAAGGACGGCAGTTCCTGCAGGCCGTGCAGCAGACCC
>DATLLF010000278.1:0-8564 GCA_035537955.1 Vicinamibacterales bacterium
GTCCGACACTCCGACGGCAAGCGCAAGGCTCGAGCCGTCGCCGAGCACGAATCCCGCTGTGCCTCCGGGGAAGGAGCCGGCCTTGTGCAGCTCTTCGAATTTTTGCTGCAGGGTACGCTGGATCTCAGGTTTCGAAGCAGGCGGGATCGCGGGCTGTTGAAACGCCAACGTGGATGCACACAACGAGACGGCAGTGGCGGCGATGAGCGCGCTTCGTTTCATCATTCTCGAGTCTATCGACCTCATTGCGCGGATCGATCCACGTCGCGCACCTGCTCCTGCTCTTCGATGATGCTCGTCTCGGGGTCCGCCTCCGCCGGAGGACGACGCGCATGGCGAACCATCTCGATCAGCGCGAGGGTGATCGCCACGATCACGGGACCGAGTACGACGCCGAGCACGCCGAACACCTCGAGACCACCGAGCACGGCGAAGAAGATCAGCAGCTCGTGCAGCCGGGCACGGCGGCCCACCAGACGCGGCGACAGGAAGTTGTCGATCGAGCCGATGACGAGGATCCCCCAGGCGACGAGGAGCGCGGCTTTCACGTAGGAGCCTGTAATCGCCAGATAGATCGCGGCCGGCACCCACACCAGAAATGCGCCCGCCATCGGGATCATCGACAGGAAGAACATCACCACGCCCCAGAGCAGCGGCGATGGCAGGCCGAGGATCGAGAAGATGATCGTGCCGAGCGTTCCCTGAATCGCCGAGATCACGAGGACGCCGTAGATCGTGGCGGCGATCACGTCCCGCGTGCGCACGGCGATGTCGTGCATCTGGATCCGCTCGACGGGGAGCGTGTCGTAGAGCGCGCGGCGGATCCGGTCGCCGTCACGGAACATGTAAAAGAGGGTGAAGACGACGAGGACCATCTGGACTACGGCGCCGACAGCGCCTCCGACCACGAGCAGCGTACTGGCGGCGAGCGCGCCGCCGAGCGCCTGCAGCCGTTCCGCGAGAAATTGCTGTGCGGCAACGGGATCGATGTTCACGTACCCGCGTACCTTCTCGAGTACCCATCCGAGCCCAGGAATCGTCGACATGGACCCGAGCCGCTGAAGGCCCGCTTGCAGGCTGTCGGCGGCTCCGGCCAGTTCGCGAACGACCGCGACCGTAATGAACGTCGCCGGCAGCAGGATGAGTACGACGACGGCAAACGTCGACAGAATGGCGGCGCCAGAGGGGCTGCCGACGCGCAGCCGGATGCGCCGGTGCATCGGGTAGAACACAACCGCGAGCACCGTGGCCCAGAGAATCACGGTCGCGAACGGCTGCACCAGCAGCCAGCACAGATACAGCGCGATGACGAGCGCGATTGCGAGCGTGACTAGGCCGGCCACGTCGATGTCGAATGCGGAATGTTGACGTTCACTGCTTCGTCACGTTGACATAGTACAGATCAGTCGCCACTTCGAATGCGTCCTTCGGCAGGGGCGCCTTCATCAACTGCCAGTCTGTGGTCGGATGCAGCATGTCCCACTTGCCCGCCGTGCCCACCTTGATCGGCATTGCAAAACGTGCTTCGTCCGCGCGCCAGCGATAGGCCAGCGTACCGGCCTTCTCGTCGAAGGCGAGCTCCAGCGTCGGGAGCTCGCTGCGTCGAAGGTACTGATCGAACAGCGGAGTCACGTCCTGCTTCAGTTCGGCGTTGAAGAAACGGACCATGTCCTCCGTCATGATGTTCTGGTACTTGAACCGCTGATAGACGTCGCGAAGCAGCCTCCACCATCGCTCGTCGTCATTCACAACGCTGCGCAGCGTGTGGAGGAACAGCGCGGCCTTGAAGTACATGTCCTGCGAAGGCGTGCGATGAATGCCGCGCTGCGTGATGATCGGCTGGCGGTTTCCCACCTTCGCCTTGTAGCCGTTGATGTACTTCAGCGCATCCGCATAGCCGAACATCTTCTCGACGTAGAGGGCCTCGAGATATGTCGTCCAGCCCTCCTGGATCCACATGTCGGATACGTCGGCCGCCGATACGGCGTTGCCGAACCATTCGTGCGCACTCTCGTGAATGATGATGAAGTCGAACTTCAGGCTCACGCCGACGCCCGTCCAGTCGCGCTCGAGATAGCCGTTTGCGAAGCGGTTGCCGTAGGTGACCGCGGTCTGATGCTCCATGCCGGAGTAAGGCACTTCGATCAGTTTGTAGCCGTCCTTCTCGAAGGGATAGTCGCCGAAAATCTTTGCGTAGGTCTCGATCATCGGCTTGGCCTGTTCGAACTGCTTTTTCGCCTTGTCCAGGCTGCCGGGGAGCACGTGGAAATCGAGGGGAACATCGCCCCACCGATCCGCGAAATGGACGTAGTCGCCGATGTTCAGAGAGACGTTGTAGGAGTTGATTGGGTACTGCACCTGCCAGTCCCACCGCGTATAGCCGTCTTTCAGATCCGTCTTGCCGATGAACTTCCCGTTGGAGACGTCGACGAGATCGTTCGGAATCGCCACGCTGAGCCGCATGCCCGCCGGCTCGTCGTGCCACTGGTCCTTGCTCGGCCACCAGATACTCGAGCCTTCCCCTTCGCACGCGGTGTTGATCCAGTGCTTGCCGGCAGGGTCCTTGCGGAATGCGATCCCGCCAAACCTCCCCGTTTCGCGGGGAGCGCCCGAGTAGTGGAAGTCGATCGAGTATTCGCGTCCCTTGCGCAGGGTCTCTGGAAAGTCGATGAAGACCGCGTTCACCTCCCGCTCGTACTTCAGCTCACGCTCGCCGAACGTGATGCGGTCCACGCTGAGGTTTTCGTACAGGTCGAGCTGGATGCGCCTGTCGTCCTCGAGCATCCTGAAACGAATCGTGTTCCTGCCGGCGATCCACTTCTTTTCGGGATCGACACGGATGTCGAGGGTGTAGTAGAGAAGATCGTTGTTCGAGCGATAGCGTCCGTACTCGCCGCGCAGAACATCGCCCTTCGTGGGCGGACGCAGTGGCGGGGGGGCCGGCGGCGCCGGGCGCTGCTGCGGAGGAGTGGTCTGGGGCGGCGCAGTTGTCTGCGCGCGGAGCGCCGCAGCGGAAAACAGCGCGACGAGGACGGCGAGGCCCGTCCGCTGGTATCGGTGCATGGGTGATGATACCTGTGACCTCGGCCGCGGCGCGGGACGCAGACTGTAGCGGAACGTCGAAATGACAGAATGTGCAGCTCGCGGGGTGCTCCTATGACGTCTGCCCATCGCATTGCCACTGCTCTCGTATGCTCGCTGCTCCTGGCGAGCTCCGTCTCGGGGCAACAGCACGAACATGGTGTCCTGGCGGACGAGAAGGTAGGGACCGTCAGCTTTGCGACGTCCTGCAACGCCGATGCACAGCGACTGTTCAACCGCACCGTCGCACTCCTTCACTCGTTCGAGTTCGGACGCGCGCTGGACGGATTCGCGGCAACGCTCAAAGCGGATCCTTCGTGCGCAATGGCCGAGTGGGGCGTGGCGCTCACCCGCTGGAGCAACCCGTTCTCTCCTGGGCTGCGAGCACCCGCCGTGCTGCAGCAGGGCCGCGACGCCGTGAACCGCGCGAGAGCCCTCACCCCGAAGACGGAGCGCGAGCGTGCGTACATCGATGCGGTCGCGCAGCTCTATGACGGTTTCGAATCGGTCGATCAACGCACGCGGATTCTCGCCTACCGTGACACGATGGATACGGTGGCGGCGGCCAATCCCAAAGACACCGAGGCGGCAATCTTCTACGCACTGGCAATCGCGGCCGCGGCATCGCCCAACGACAAGACGTACGCCGAGCAACTCAAGGCAGGAAAGATTCTCGAGCAGATGATCGCGAACCAGCCGGACCACCCCGGTCTGGCGCACTACATCATCCACAGTTATGATGTGCCTCCGCTTGCGGCGCGCGCGCTGTCGGCCGCCAGGCGCTACGCGAAGATCGCGCCGTCGGCTCCGCACGCGCTCCACATGCCGTCCCATACGTTCACTCGCGTCGGCTCCTGGCAGGAGTCCATCGAGGCGAATACCGCGTCAGCGGAAGTCGCCAGACGCGAAGGCTCGACAGCCGAGGAACTGCACACGATGGACTATCGGACGTACGCGTACCTGCAGACGGGCCAGGACGCTGCCGCACGTAAGCTCCTCGAAGGCCTTCCCGAAGTCAGAGCGCGCTTCAATCCCGATGCGATCGGATCGGCCGCGCCGGGCTCGGCAGGTGTCTTTGCGCTGGCGGCAATCCCCGCCCGATATGCCCTCGAACACGGCGCGTGGGCCGACGCCGTAAAGCTCGAAGCCCGATCCAGCCGCTACCTGTACCCAGAGGCATTGACGCACTTCGCCCGCGCACTCGGCGCGGCGCGGTCGGGCGATGCGGCGGCGGCGCGCGCGGCGATCGACGTGTTGCAAACCATACGGGATCAGCTCAGCCAGCAGAAGGAAGCCTACTGGGCCGAGCAGACCGACATCCAGCGCCGTTCCGCGTCCGCCTGGCTCGCTCTGCTCGAGGGTAACAAAGAGGATGCACTCGCCGACATGCGCCACGCCGCCGCGCTCGAGGACGGCACCGAAAAGGCCGCGGTTACTCCGGGACCGCTGGCGCCAGCGCGCGAACTGCTCGGCGAAATGCTGCTGCAGCTCGATCGTCCTCAGGAGGCTCTCGACGAATTCGAACGGACGCTGCAGCGGGAGCCGAACAGATTCCGAACCGTATATGGCGCCGCCCGTGCGGCTTCACTCGCAGGCAATGCGCTCAAGGCGCGGAGCTATTACGAATCGCTTCTGAAGATCTGCGCCGGCGCGGATGGGCAGAGCCGGCCGGAGCTCGTAGAGGCGCGCAACGAGATCACGAAACGCTGAACACACCTTCGGTCTTCGCACGTGTCAGCGCGCCGGCGTGACGACGATTCCGTCTTTCATGACCCAGCGAACACTTTTGATCACCGCACTGATGTCCTCGAGAGGATCTCCTTCGATACCGATCAGATCCGCGAGATAGCCGGGTTTGATCCGGCCGAGCGCGTCTGCCTTGCCCAGCAGGTCCGCGGCAGTCGTGGTGGCCGTCTGCAAGGCTTGCGCGGGCGTCATCCCCGCTTTCACGAACCACTCCAGCTCCCTCGTGTTCTGACCGAAGCCCGTGTAGACGGCATCTGAGCCCATTCCGAGGCGCACGCCCGCTTTGAATGCGCGGCGCGTCGAATCGAGGTTCTTCTCGATGTACTCCCGAAGCGGCGGGATGGCTGCGTCACTGAAGCCGTAATCCTCTTTCGAGTCCACGTAATAGCGGTTGTGATCGATCGTCGGTACCCACACGGTGCGGCGCTTGACCATGTCGGCGAGCGTCTCGTCGTCGAGCTCGATGCCGTGCTCGATCGAGTCGGCCCCAGCGCGTACCGCATCCTTCACGCCGGATGCCCCGTATGAATGGACCGCGACTTTCCGTCCGCCCGCGTGTGCCGCATCGACGATCGCCTTGATCTGCTCGAACGTGAGCGTCTGCGTCGTCTCCACACTGTCGAAGCTGCCACGCGAGGCGTACACCTTGATCCAGTCGGATCCGGCCTTGATGCGCGCGTCCACCTCACCGGCTATTGCATCGGACGCGGGACCGCCGCCGCGACCCGCTGAAATTCCGCGGCCTGCGACGAACATGCGTGGCCCCGCCAGCGTGCCCGCCGCAACACGGTCGCGCATGAGGATGTCGGCACCTCCAGACGCGCCGAGATCACGAATCGTCGTCACACCCGTTTCGAGCGTTCGCTTCGCGTTTTCCGCCGCGACGTCAGCGGTCTCCTCGGGTGTGCGGCGCTTGCCCGGTCGCAGCGGTGTCGTTCCGGGGGTCCGATCCCAGTAGTAGGTGACGTGCGTGTGGAGATCGATGAGTCCGGGCAGAGCGGTGTAGCGCCTCAGGTCTATTTCCCGTGCGCCTTCCGGCACGGCGACCCTGGCGCCAACGGCGACGATCCGCTGGCCTCTGACCACGACCGCCGCATTCGGCAGCAGGCTATCTCCGTCCCACAGCTGGCGAAAACGCAGCACCATGACTGCATCCTGCGGTGACGGCAGCGCGACTGCAAACACAGCCGCAAGCAGCACGATTCCGGCGATCACGCGCACAGCTCACTTCTCCTTCGTGGCAGCCAGCACGCGATCGTAGACTTCGATCAGCCGCCGCGCCAGCTGCTCTTCCAGCATCAGGTCCGACTGCATGGCGAGTACGTTGCGGCGGAACTCCCGCACGTCGTCGCTGGATGCACCGTGTGGATCGACCAACTCGACCTCTTTGCGGTTATCGGCGATCTTCTGGCCGATCGTCTCCCGGGCATGGCTTACGAGCGCCCGGTCACGTGCCCACTGCACGAGATTCTCGAACGAGAGCGCGATCAGCACGCCAAGCGTGATCGTCGCCAGCTCGCGGAGGATGCTGCGGGACGAATGCGCTGGCGTCCCGCGGGGCGCGACCGCAGGCCCGGCCGTTTCAGCGGATGTCGCAGCCGAGCCAGGCGACACGAGCTTGTCGTTCATCTCGTGCGAGTCTCTCTCACGATAATCGTTGAGAGCATCGTCGCGATCATCGTTTCCTTCGCACGGTCGATGCCGAAGACTTCGGCCAGGCAGACTGTCAGCGTTCGTCCGGACCGGAGCGCTCGGCCGCGGGCCAGGTATCGCTCACTCTTCGCCGGGGCGAGCAGATTGATCTTGAATTCCACCGCGAGCACGTCCGTCCCGGCCCGTGCCAGGGTGAACGCGGCGTAACCGTTCGCCGAATCGGCCAGGCTCGCCGTCGCGCCTGCATGCAGATAGCCATTCTGCTGACAGAACGCCGGCGAGTGCGGCATCTCGAGATCCACTTCGCCCGGCGCGATCCGCGCGATGCGGACGCCCATTGTCGACATGAGCGTCTGTCGTGCGAAGCTCTCGCGAATGGCGCCCTCGTAATCCGGATTCTGCGTCAGCGCACGCGGCATTCAGAATTCAGCCTTCAGAATCTCCGCCTCTTCTTCCGCCGGTTCCGGGAGCCAGAAGCTGGCAATCAAGCCGACCAGGTACACGGAAAAGCCGACGACAGCCGCGACCAGCGCGACTTTCGTCGGCGCATACGCCCGGTCTGGTGTGACAGCCAGCGTTGCAGTCAGCCAGGCGAAGGACGTGCCGATCATCCGCCCGCCGATATTCGCCGCGAAGCCTTCCCCCGTCCCTCTCAAATGGACGGGGTAGACGCGCGGCAGGTAGTTACCCCAGAAACTGAATTGCGCGACCGTACACAACCCGGCGAAGAACGCGCCGACGTAAAGCCATTGCAGACTGTGTGTGGCGAAGTAGCCGAACGCGATCGGCATGATGAACAGCCCCGGCACCTGGAAGAGGCGGATCAGCGTTCGGCGGCTCACGATGTAAACCGCGATGATGGCGAGCAGGATTCGACCGACGAGCCCTCCCATCTCCTGCACTTTCGTGACGTCCGACGCGACGCGTTGCTCGATCGCGCGCGCCGCCGGGACCGGCTGCCCTTGCGTCATGGCCCGCACTTCCTGCAGCCCGGGCACCATCTGCGGGATCTGCTGGATGGCGCCGAACGCCGCGCCATACGACATGGCAAACATCAACGTCGTGACGATGGTCGTGCGCCGCAGTTCGGGGGAAAAGATCGCCGCGATGCTCGGCCGCTTCAGCGTGCCGGCCAACTTCTTCTGTTGCCAGATCGGCGACTCCGGGAGGAACGGCCGTATGACGATGAGCGGAATTGCGGGGAGCACTCCGGACATCAAGGTATAGCGCCACACCGCGTGTGCGTTCTGTCCCGCTTCGAGGCCAGCGATCGCGGGCAGGCTCGCCGCATATGTGACGGCGAGTCCGTTTGCGGTCGCCACGAGCAGGCCGCCGAGCGACGAGAACGCCTGCGTATAGCCGAGAACCTTCTCGCGGCGTTTCGGTTCCGGGAACAGCTCCGCCAGCCATGCGACTGCGGCGACGAACTCGACACAGACACCAACGAACACGAAGCACCGCAACACGAGCAGCATTTCGATCGAGGTCGAGAACCCGGAGAGAAACGCGGCGACGGCGTAGATCAGGATGCTGTACGTGAGCACACGCCTTCGCCCGAGACGGTCGGTCAAATACCCGCCGAGCAGGCCGAAGACTCCTCCCGCAAATGCCGGAATGTAGAAGAGCCGGCCCACCCACATCTGGAATTCGGCAGATCCCGGGGCCGCGCCGGTCAATTCGAGCAGCGCCGGCCGCACGATCAGCGGCAGCATCAGCACTTCGTAGATGTCGAAAGCGAAACCGATGGCGGCAATGGCGCAGATCAACCACTGAATCGGGGTCAGGCGCTGGTTCATCGTGTCCTTGTCGCGGTGCCGTGCATCCGCGGCTGTGTCGGCTCTGCGTCGGCGATCCCGCGCGATTTGAGAGGGTGCTAAAGTTTACTTTAGATGAAGGCGTTCGACTTTCGACCACGAACGCGCGTGCTCTTCGGCCCCGGTTCGATCACACGCGCGGGACAGGTTGCCAGGGACCTCGGTTTTCACCGCACGCTTGTCGTCGCCGATCCCGGCATCCGCGATGCCGGCCACACCGCCCGCCTCATCGATGCCCTTACTGCCGAACACATCGCAACGTTTCTGTTC
>DATLLF010000279.1:0-15516 GCA_035537955.1 Vicinamibacterales bacterium
CGCGACCGGAAATCTCGCCAGCGAGGATCTGATCTACATGCTCGACGGCCTCGGCATCCGGACAGGCGTCAACCTTGACGCGGTCGTCGAGGCTTCGGCGCGGATCGCGGAGCACGTCGGGCACCCCCCCGCTTCGCGCTACTTCCGCGCCGCCCGTGCCGCTCGCGCATCCATTCCTCCAGGCGATCGTCAGGCCAGCAATTGATCACGCGCTCGGCCGGAACACCGGCCAGGCGCGCGTGCGCGATCGCGTAGTCGCTGAATCGAAGCTCGCCAATCGAGTGCGCGTCGCTGTCGAGCGCGAAGATGCACCCCGCTTCCAGCGCACGGCGCGCGAGCAGGTAGTCGATGTCCTGACGGTGCCAGTTGCCGTCAAGCTCGATGGCGACACCACGTCGTGCGGCCTGCTCGAATACGATGTCCCAGTCCGCTGACACGCCCGGCCGGCTGTTGAACATCCGCCCGCGGGGGTGGCCGAGGATGGCCACGCCGCAGGTCTTCACCGCATTCACCATGCGTGTGGTCTGGTCCTCGGTACGGCGAAGCTGCGAGTGCGGCGACGCCACTACGAAGTCGAACAACGCCCGCTCCTCGGGCTGCACATCCAGGTGGCCGTCTACGAGAATGTTGGCCTCGATGCCCTTGAAGACGCGAAATCTACCGGCCAGCCTGGCGTTCAGCTCGTCGACTTCGAGCCATTGCCGTGCAGCCTGTGCCATGGAGATGCCTCGGGCAATGGGCAGCCCGTATGAGTGATCCGTGATTCCGAGGCAGCTGTGCCCCATTTCCAACGCTGCCTGCGCCATCGCGGCGATCGTTTCGGTGCCGTCGCTCCACGTCGAGTGCATCTGAAAGTCGCCGCGATAGTCCCGCGTGGACACCACACCCTCGGCTGTGGGCGACTCGAGCGCCTCGGCAAGCATCGCGTGACTGAGAAATCCGTCACGCAGCGCGCGCTGCGCGACGATGGCGGCCCGCTTTCCTGCCGACGCGATGGCGGCCTCCACGGTGGGCGAGGCGCCGGTCGTGACGAACTCGGTGATGATGCGTGCGCTGGCGGGACCGACGAACGGCACCTCGCGCAGCGTCCCCGCGCGAACGAGATCCGCAACCGGCACGTTCAGTCTCGCGATCGCCTTCGCTGCACGCTTGTATCCGAAGCGGCTGCGCTCGGTCCCTTGCAGCGACGCCATGTCATAGAGCAGCGCCGCGGCGACCAGGTTCGCGTCCTGGACTTCGGCAGCTGATTTCTGACCACGGTCGGTCGAGCTCTTCTTCCGATGTGTAACCAAGGTAGTACCGTCCCCTACGCTATTTGTATCCCCGGTGACGATGCAAATCCTGAGTAATCAACGTGTTCTATTGATCTGCTTAGCGGCACCGCGTTTGCTCATCTCCATCCCGTATGCGACTGAAAGTGAGCGCGGCGGCCCTGGCGACCCTTCTGCTGATCGCATTTGCCTGTGCACGGATCCAGCTCGGCGGACCCGACCGGGAGCGCGAGATGAACGAAACGGTTCGCGCCGTTGCGGCCGGCTCCACGCCCGCATACGTCAAGCACGACCCGGAAGGGCCACGTCTCTGGAAGCTGACGCGCGCGTTCTACGAACAACGGCAGTTCAAGGCCGCCTGGGTGGAAGGCGCGAGGGCGCGGCCGCAGATGGACGCGTTGATCGACGCGCTGCGGGGCGCCGAGCGCGAGGGGCTCGATCCCGAGTTGTACGCGGTCGGCATGCTCGAACGGCGCCGGAACGACGCGTCGAAAGGGTTCCTCACCGAGAAGGGATTCGATCCGAAAGAGGCGGGCGCACTGGATGTGTGGCTGTCGTATCTGTACATGAAGTACGCGTCGGACCTCGCCGACGGACTCTCGGATCTTTCCCGCGTCGACACCACGTGGAAGATCAAACCGGAAAAGTTCGACGCGAAGTCGCACTTGCAGAAAGCGCTCGCTCAGAACCGCATCGAAGACAGTCTCTCAGACCTGACGCCGCACGTTACCGAATACGACCGGCTGCGAAACCTGCTCGCGGCGTATCGCGGGCAGAAAACGAAGGGCGGATGGCCGCGCGTGCCTGCGATGATGAAGCTGAAGCCCGGCCAACGGAGCCCACAGGTGCCGGCGCTCGCCGCGCGGCTCGCGGCATCGGGCGATTATCGCGGCGCGATGCCGTCCGGCACCGCGACGTACGCGCCGGAACTGCAGGAAGCGGTGAAAGTGTTTCAGCGCCGCCATGGCCTCACCGACGATGGCGCGATCGGGCCTGAAGTGGTCGCTGCGTTGAACGTGCCGCTCGACGCGCGGATCGACAGTATCGCTCTCAACATGGAGCGCTGGCGGTGGCTGCCGCGCGACCTCGGCGATCGATACATTCTCGTGAACATCCCGGAGATGCGTCTCGACGTCTACGAAGGGAATGCCGTTCCGCTCACGATGCGCGTCGTCGTCGGCAAGCCTGACGCGCAGACGCCGATCTTCAACGACGAGATGACCTACATCGTCTTCAGCCCGTACTGGAACGTGCCGCCGAGCATCGCCGAAGGTGAAACGCTGCCGGCCATCATGAGCGATCCCAATTTCCTGGCGCGCAACAACATGGAGATCGTCGACAACTCCGGCAATGTCGTGGATCCCGAGACGGTGGATTTGAACGATCCGACGGCGTACCGATTCAGGCAACGGCCGGGGACCGACAATTCGCTCGGCCTGGTGAAGTTCATGTTTCCGAATCAGTTCAATGTGTACCTGCACGACACGCCCGCCAACTCGTTGTTCGATCGCGCAGCGCGGTCCTTCAGCCATGGATGCGTGCGCGTCGAGGATCCGGTCGCCCTCGCGCGATACGTGCTGCGCGATCAGCCTGAGTGGACGCGCGAGCGTATCGCCGAAGCCATGCATGCAGGCGAAGAAGAAACCGTCAGGCTGAAGTCACCGATACCTGTCTACCTTGGTTACTGGACGGCGCGCGTTCGTCCCGACAACACGGTGCAGTTCAGAAAGGACGTCTACGACGTCGACGGCCGGCTTGCCGTCAGACTCGCCGACCGTCTGGAGCGACTGCGGCGTACGGGTGAAGCCGCCGCCGTTGCGACGACGGCCGAAGCGGCCGTGCAGCAACCGAAGAAGAAGGGCAAAGGCAGGTAGTGCTCACACCGGGCAGAACTGCGAGACGCGCTGCAGGAGCTCGTCCATATCCACCGGCTTTGAGAGATAGGCGTCGGCGTTGACCAGCGCCAGGCGATCGCGGCCGGCGGCCGACACGACGATGGTGGGGATCTGCTTGAGTCTTGCGTCTTCCACCTGGCGGCGCCTGAACTCCCACCCGTCCATCACCGGCATCATCAGATCGAGGACGATGACGCACGCACTCACTCCGCTCGAGAAAAGATCCAGTGCCTGCCGTCCGTTGGATGCGAGTTGGACGGTGTAACCCTCGAGCTGGAGAAACTTCGCGAGCATGTCGCGCGTGTCCACGTCGTCTTCGATGATCAACACCGTCTGGCCCATCACGGGTCCTTTCGGCTCCGGGCCGCCAACTCTACAGCCCTTGCGAGTTCGTCGGGCAGGCAGGGCTTCTGGAGCACGACGTCCGATCCTACGGCGCGAGCTCGGGTTTCGAACTCCGCGCCCGAGAACCCGCTGAGTGCAATGACGGGAACGTTACGCAGGCGCTCATCGGCGCGCATGCGCTGAACCAGCTCGAAACCGTCCATTCTGGGCAGCGCGAGGTCGGTGACCACGATGTCCGGCGCAGTTTGCTGCATCAATTCAAGTGCGCCGAGACCATCGACGGCCTCGACCACATGGAACTGGAGCCGAAGGAACTCTGCGTACATCTGCCGCGAATCTTCGTGATCTTCGACGAGGAGCACGGTTGTCGTGCCACGTGGGGTCAGACTCATTCGCTGCCGCTTAGCGATGCCCGCCGATCAAGTTTCTGATAGCCGCCTCGAGATCCTCGGCTGAGCAGGGTTTCTCGAGCACCAGATCGCAGCCGGCACGCTGCGCGCGTCCGGGATCCGCTGCAAACGCGGCGTAACCGGTCACCGCGAGCACCGGCACTCGGCGTGTCCGTGGATCCTGCTTCAACCGTCGCGTCAACTCGTAACCATCGATTCCGGGTATGTTGAGGTCGGTCACTACGACGTCTGGAAGCGCTTCGAATGCGCGCTCCAGCGCCTGAAGACCATTGTGGGCCTGATGGACCTGAAAACCGGCCTGGGTCAGCCATTCAGCGTACAGTCGCCGCCCGTCCTGATCATCTTCGACGAGCAACACGCCGGCACCCGCCTGCTGGATCACTCGGTCAACAGTATACCTATGCTCGCCTGGCGGCGTGCGAATTGCACAAGAGCCGGCCTTCGGAGGTGAAATCATGGGACTGCGAGACACTTACGCCTATGCGATCTCTGTCGCGAAGGGCAAATTTGACGGAAGTGCACAGGAGCGAGACGGCAAGCTGCACTTCGTCGGATCGGTGAAGAGCGAGGCCGACAAGAACGAGATCTGGGGTGCGATCAAGACCATTCCGAGCTGGCAGAATGACGTCGTAGCCGACATCAAGGTCACCGGCGGTGGCGCGGCAGGCGGCGGGGCGGCGGCTCAGTCGCCGCGAACGTACACGGTGAAGGCGGGCGATACGCTCAGCAAGATCGCCAAAGAGAATCTCGGCGACGCGAATGCGTACATGGACATCTTCAACGCCAACAAGGATCAGCTCTCCGACCCGGACAAGATCAAACCGGGGCAGGTCCTGAAGATTCCCACCACGAGCTCGACCCGCTGATCACTGTGCTGCGACGACCGCGATGCGGTCTCCCTTTGGGCTGACCGCGAGTCGCGTGACGTTGCGCAGCCCGAGCGCACCGAGATCCGCAGCGGCACGCCACTCGGTCTGCCCCTGCTTCCACGCGTAGAGCGTGCCCTCGTGCGCCATCAACAGGGTTCCATCCGGCGTCCAGGCGACATGCGTCTGCCTGGCGCCGGACACCGCCGGAATCAGTGGCCTGATCACCGGCTTTCCATTTTCGATCACGACCTGCGACACCACGAACGAACGCAGGTTGCCATCTCCCGACTGCTGAATGAAGCTGACGCCGCCACCCGGCATCCGCTGAATCGACTGGCCGACGTTGCTGGCCACGATGTCGGCCTGACCTGTTCTTGCGTCGGCGATCCGCAGCGTCGGGGGCTGGCCGAGTACGAAAAGCACCAGCGTGTTCTGATCGAGCCACGCGTGATAGCCGACTGGCTTGACGTTCTGCAACAACACGGACGGATTCTTCCCGTCGCTGGTGAACGTCCACAGGCGCTGCGTGCCATCAGGTTCCACCTGGATGACCGACAGGTGTTTCCCGTCGGGCGTCACCGTGGGCGAATACTCGCAATCGGCCGTGTCGGTGACGCGTCCCACATCCCGCGACTGCAGGTCATACGTGTAGACGTCGGTCTGCGGGCTGCCGCATTTCGACGACACGTCGCCGCGGGCGGAGGTGAAGTAGAGCCTGCGTCCGTCGGGGGCGAAGAAGGGCTGGTTGTCGTAGCCGGGGCTGTTCGAGATGTTCTCAGGCTTACCCACCTCGACACGATCGCCTGCCACCGTGAGAGACGCCACGAAGACGTCTGTCGCCGACGGCGCCTGCTGCGCCGACGCCTGCGCTCCAAAGGCGAGAGCAAAGACCAGCGAGATTTGCAGGGACGGCTCGCGAAGCCCCCTGACCATGAACGCGCGCGTCATCTGGAGCATATGGGGGGCGACTATACCAGTTGCAGCGTTCGCCCCAGAGGCCTAAGCTTCGCCGATGCGCACGATCATCCTTCTCGCAGCGCTCGTCACGCCAACTGTCGCATTTGCCCAGCGAGCCGAAAAGCAACTGGTCGTGACCATCACGTCTGAACAGCTCAAAGGGGGCGTCGTCTCGGAGATCGCGTGGGATGGCGGGACGATCGTCATACAAGGCGTGTTCGCCAAGCCCTCCGGTGAACTCGACGCTCAGTACTTCGTTACACCGGCAAAGAACATCGAGTTGAAGCCGCAGGCGGCGCATACGGACGCGTCGGCAAAATACTGGGACATGAAGTCGCGGCGCGTGAGCCCCACCGGCATCGGCACGATCGTCGTCACCAAGGACGAGAAGATGCCGATGTACGGTATCGCCAGCCAGGAACAGCGCATGGTCGACGCCAACGAGATGGGGGGCACGCAGGTGCTTCATATCGTCAGGCTCGGCACGCTCGTGCTCTACGAGCGGCACGGCGTCACCGCGCCGTACGACGGCGAAGTATGGTCCTGGGCCCCACCCGAGATGAACCGCATCGCCTACGTCGACAAGGGCGGCGATCTGTGGATGGCGCGAGTCGATGGCCGCGATCCGCAGCGAGTGATGAAGGGGAACTTCACGCTTCCCGCCTGGAGCGAAGACGGCCGCATGATCGCCGTTGCCGAGCGGAAAAACGGCGGCAAGAAGTGGGAGATCTCTATCGTTACACTGCCACCTGACCCGCGCTGACGCCGACCTGCCACCTCCCCAACTGCCCGAAGCCGCAGCCGCCTTGCGCGAGATCTTCGCATTCTTCGAGGACCTCGGCATGATGCGAGCGCTTTCGACGACGGTCGAAATCAATAGCAGCGGCGTCACAATCCTCACCACAGAACACAGAGATTTGTTGTTAAGAAACGAAGACTTTCTCGGTGTCCTCTGTGGTGAGGTATTGGGGTTGGAAATTGGGGGTTGAGAACTGATCGTTGTTTATAATCCCCGCATGAAACGAGCGTGCTTCTCCCTTACTGCGGCCGCAAGCGCATTGCTGCTGTGGATCGCGACACCGTCAGCGCAGTCCGACATCCTTCAACAGATCAAGACCGAGGCGCTTCAACACTCGCAGGTCGGCGCGCTGTTCGATCATCTCGTGACGGCGATCGGCCCGCGGCTGACCGGGAGCCCGCAGCACAAAGCGGCCGCGGACTGGGCGAAAGAGAAGCTCGCCTCGATCGGCCTTCAGAACGCGCGTCTGGAGCCGTTCGAGTTCGGCCGCGGCTGGGTGCTCGAGGGATTCATCGTCGAGATGGTCGAACCGTATTACATGCCGCTCATCGGCTACGCCGAGGGCTGGTCCGCTTCGACGAACGGTGAGGTCACCGGCACGCCGGTGTTCGTGGGCGGCAAGAGCGCAGCCGATGTGACCGCCATGAAGGCCAGGCTCGCCGGCGCCATCGTGCTCGCGCAGCCGATGGTCACCGCGTTCGTCCGCGAGGATCGCGCACAGCCCACCACCAGCGATGCGTCGGTACGCATCGGCGCGCCGCCGATGCCGCGGCAGGGCAACCAGAACCAGGCGGACGCGCGCGCGATCGCGCAGATCGTTCGCGAGGCCGGGCCAGGCGTCGTGATCCGGTCGAGCGCCGGTGAGCACGGCACGATGTTCGTGCTCGGAAGGGACCAGGGAGAGAACGCGCTGCCCTCGGTCGTGCTCGCGGCCGAGCACTACAACATGCTGGCCCGCATGATTGAGCGCGGAATGCCGGTCAAGATGCGCGTCAACGTCAGGACGCGTTTTCTCACTGCCGATACCAACACCTACAACGTTCTCGCCGAGATCCCCGGGACGGATGCGACTCTGAAAGACGAGATCGTCCTCCTCGGTGCGCACCTCGATTCCTGGCATTCGTCGGCAGGTGCGACAGACAACGCGGACGGCAGCGCGGCGGTCATTGAGGCGATGCGGATCCTGGAGACGATTGGCGTACGGCCCCGGCGCACGATCCGCATCGCGCTGTGGAGCGGTGAAGAAGAGGGGCTGCTCGGCTCGCGCGCGCACGTCAAGATGCACTACGCCGGCGAGGCGAACGCCGCCGCCCGCCAGAAGCTGTCGATATATCTGAACATCGATCCGGGTAGCGGCCCGATCTACGGCTGGTACATGGAGAACAGCGCGCCCGCGCGCACGCTGTTCGACAAATGGCTCGAGCCGTTGAAAGACCTCGGCGTCCGCCGCAACGTGGACGGCGCCATCGGCAGCACCGATCACGTGAGCTTCCGCGAGGCCGGTATCGCCGGCTTCAACCCGGTGCAGGAATATGCGACCTATGACGTCCGCACTCACCACACGAACGTGGACACGCCGGAGCGCGTCCGCGAAGAGGACCTGAAACAGAACGCCGTCGTGCTCGCGTGGTTCGTATACAACGCGGCCATGACGGACGAGAAGCTGCCACGCCCGGAGCCGCGTGCCGAACGGTAGGGTGAGCGCCGCGTTCGCCGCGCTCCTGCTCGCGCTTTGCGGCAGCGTCTCGGCTCAGCGCCCGCCGGTGGCCGCCCGAGTGCTCGTCTTCAACATCCACGCGGGAAAGGACGCGAGCAGCCGGGCGAACCTCGAAGATATCGCCGCCCTGATCCGGTCGACGGCTGCGGATATCGTTCTGCTGCAGGAAGTCGATCGCGGGACGAAGCGTTCGGGCAACGTCGATCAGTTACGCATCCTCGGCGACCTCACCGGATACTCCACCGCGTTCGGACGCTCGCTCGACTACGACGGCGGCCAGTACGGCATCGCGGCGCTCTCACGCGAGCCCATCTCGCACGAGGCGACCGAGCCGCTCCCGATTCAGCCGCCCCAGGCACGCGCCGGCGGTTCGTACGAGCCGCGAGCCGCGCTGAGCTTCGCGACGTCGACGGGTCTCGGCGCAATCAACGCGATCAACACGCACCTCGACTCGTCGAAGGGCGAGGACTACCGGCTCCAGGAGTCCGCGCACATCGTGAGCATGACGAAGCGATTCGCGGAGCAGCGGCTGATCGCAGGCGGAGACTTCAACGCGGAGCCCTCGAGCGCCACCTACGCCCAGGTCATTGCCGCGGGATTGAAGGATGCGTGGAAGGAATGTGGAGCAGGTGATGGTCTCACTTACCCCGCCGACAAGCCGGTGAAGCGCATCGACTACCTGTTTCTTGCTGCCGGCCTTCGCTGCACCAGAGCCGAGGTCATCGACACGAGAGTCTCAGATCATCGGCCGCTGCTCGTCAGTCTTGCCCGCTAACTCAACTTGCGACTCCCAACTTCCAACTCCCAAAAACCAACTCCCAGGAAGCTGCACGGCCTTGCTCCTTGGGAGTTGGAATTGGTGGTTGGGAGTCGATAGCGTCAGAACCTGAAACCGCGTCCCTGGCGTCCGCCGCGGCCGCGGCCGTCCTCAGGCGCTTTCGCAAGCTCCTCGCGCGCCTTGGCACGCTGCTCGGGTGTCAGCACCTGCGCGATCTGCTTCTGCGCGGCGATGTGCCGTGACAGCCCCTCGGACTGCGCCGTCAGAATCTGCGACTTCAGTGCTTCGATTTTCTGATCGTTCGGCACGTCGGCCAGCAGTTCCGCTTCGAGCTCACGCCGCAGCTTCGCATCCGCCGGAGGCCCCTGCTGATCGCCGCGCTGCTCATCGAGGATAGCCCTCACCTGCTTGCGCTGATCTTCAGTCAGGTCCCGCATGATCGGCGCGAGACCGCGACCACCCGGTCCGCCAGGACCACGCATTCCAGGTCCGCGTCCCTGGCCCTGACCCTGGTCCTGTCCTCCTGCAATGGCAACCGACGCGACGAACACCGCCGCGATTGCCCCCACTACGCCTGTCTTCAGTATATTTTTCATGTCTGCTTCTCCTCACACGTGGCATCGCGTTCTCTGTCGATTCAGACCTCTGCCCCCCGGACGCAGCCCCCGGAACTCTGATAGGACTTAGCGCCGCCGAGGCTGTGTACCCATCAGAGGGCTGTTGAGTGCTCCGCCCGCCTGCGGGGCTGACGTCGTGGGGCTCGCGACGCGAGTCACGACCTCCGTTCCTTCCGCGAAGGGCGCGTCGATCAACTCGATCCACTGCCCGTCCGACAGTCCGGTTCGAACGGGAACGCCCGTGACGGCGCCCTCTCGAGCGACCCAGACGATCGGCTGTCGCTTCGGGTTGTCGACCGCCGCCGCATTCATCGCCTCGAGCTGCTCCGCGGTGGGTTTGAAGCGAATCGCGCCCGCCGGCACGCGGACCGCGTTGTCTGTGCGCGCGACCTCGACGTCCAGCGTTGCCGTCATGCCAGGCTTCAGCTTCAGCTCGGGATTCGGCGCCGTCACGATCGCTGCGTAGGTCACCACGTTCGAGGTCACGACGGGGCTGAGGCGCACCTGCTTGACCACTCCGGCGAAGGTCTCACCTGGATACGCGTCCACCGTAAACCTCACGCTCTGGCCCGCGTTGATGGCGCCGAGATCGGACTCGTCGATGCTCGCGTTCAACTGCATCTGCGTGAGGTCTGCCGCAAGCACGAACAGCGTCGGCGCCGACAGGCTCGCGGCGACCGTCTGCCCCGCATCGACGTTCCGCGAGATGACGATGCCGTCGATGGGCGACGTGATCACGGTCTTCGACAGATTCACCTGCGCCTGCTCCAGGGACGCGCGCGCCTGCGTCACGCCGGCGGCTGAGGATCGGAGCTGCGCGTCCGCTGTCGCCTTCGCGACCTCTGCGTCCGCGAGCTCGTTGGCCGGAATCAACTGCCGATCGGCGAGCTGCCGAGCCCGTTGCAGTTTCGTCTCGGCATCGGTGAGCGTCACACGGACGCGTTCGTGGTCTGCTTGCGCACGATCGAGGTTCGCCTGCGCCTGCTCGATGGCGGCGCGGAAGAGCGATGGCTCGAGACGGGCGAGCAGTTGCCCCTTCTTCACGATCGAGTTGAAGTCCGCGTAGAGCGAGTCGATGCTGCCCGACACCTGGCTGCCGACCTGGACGGTCGTCACCGCCTCCAGCGTGCCGCTGGCGGAAACCCTTTTTACGATGGGGCCGCGCGATACCGTCTCGGTCGAGATGGCGAGTTTTGGATCACCACCCCGGCTGTAGAACGCACTCACGGTGATGGTCGCCGCCGTGACGAGCCCGGCGAAGAGTGTGAGTTTGCGTTTCATCATGACTCATTAAACGGGGAAGGCGTGGCGATCCCGTGACCGGGTTGTGAAAAAACGGTGGCAGCCACGGCGGGCACGCCGGAGGTCGCCTTACACTGGCGTCACAGTGGAAAACACGGGCCTGCGCGTGCTGGTGGTCGAGGACGACCGGGCCATCAGGGAACTGATCACTCTGCACTTGAAGCTCGAAGGCTATGGCGTCGTCCCCTCCGCCGACGGTGCCGAAGCGTTGCGGCTCGCGCGCACGGAGCCGTTCGATCTCATCGTGCTGGACATCATGCTCCCTGGCCTCGACGGTATCAGCGTGCTTGGCGCGATCCGCCGCGACTCGGCCAACCGCGGCACGCCGATCCTGATGCTCACCGCACGACGTGAAGAGGTCGATAAAGTGCTGGGGCTCGAGACAGGGGCCGACGATTATCTGACCAAGCCCTTCGGGATCCGTGAGTTCGTCGCGCGCGTGCACGCCCTGCAGCGACGCGCGCAGCGCGCCACAGAAGCCGCGGCGCACGCCTCGCCCGTCACCGCGGGGCCGCTGACCGTGGACCCGTCCCGGCGCAACGCACGCCTCGGCGGCCGAGAGGTCGACCTGACAGCCAACGAGTTCGATCTTCTCTACCTCCTCGCCAGCAATCGCGGCATCGTCTTTTCGCGGGAAGCCCTGATGCAGCGCGTGTGGGGGGACGACACGCATATCACCGAGCGCAGTGTCGACACCCTCGTGAAGCGCGTACGCAGGAAGATCGATGACGACGCGACGGAGCCGAGATTCATCCTGACAGTGTGGGGCACGGGCTATAAGTTCGCCGATGTCTAGAGTGATGTGGTTCCGCAGCCTCTATCTGCGGATCGCCTTCGGCTTCGTCGCGCTGCTGGCCGTGTTGCTGCTGGCGCAGACGCTGCTCTTCCTCTGGCTGACCGGGCGCATCGACGACACGCCGCAGGGCCGTACGCCGCAGCAGCTCGCGGATTTCGTCGCGCGCGAGCTCTCCGACGCGCTCTCCGCCAATCCGGAGATCGACATCGAGTCACACGTCAGGACGCATTTCGCCGAGATCAAGAGGCCATTCGCCGTGATGATGCGTGACGGACGCCGCGCATCGAACAGGGCCGAGGCACTACCGCGGGGATTCCCTCCACCGGGCCCGCGCGGTCAACGACCGCCAGGCCGGAGTGGTGGACGGGGTGGGCCCGGAGCATCGTGGGCCCCTATCGTGGCGAACGGTACGCAGGTCGGTGTCGTCTCGGTGCCGCCGAGCCCGCCCGCCTGGGTTGCCATCCGCGAGTTCGGGCCGACGCTGGCGCTGACCGGTGGGATCCTGCTGCTCGCCGGGGCAACGCTCGCATCGCTGCTGATCTTTCGCCCCACGCACAGACGACTGCGGTCGCTCGAAGTCGCGGCACGCGCGCTCGGCGAAGGACGGACAGACGTGCGCGCTGCCGAGCAGGGCGGCGATGAGGTGACGACGCTCGCGCGCGCGTTCAATCGCATGGCGGCCGACCTCGATGCGCGCGCGGAAGCGCTCGCCGCCTCCGATCGCGCGCGACGTCAGCTCCTTGCCGACGTCTCCCACGAGCTGATGACGCCGCTGACCGCGATCCGCGGATACGTCCAGACGCTCGCGATGACCGACGTGCCGCTCGACGAGGCGACGCGCAAGCGCTATCTCGCCGTCGTCGACGAAGAAACGTACAAGCTCGAGGCGATCATCGGCGACCTGCTCGACGTGGCGCGTCTCGAAGGCGGCGGCGAGACGCTGGTCAAGGAACCGGTCGTTGTGGCGGATCTCTTTCAGCGCGTTGTCGACAGGCACCTGCCCGACAGCCGCGCCAAGAACATCACGATGAACGTCAGCGTGGATCCTGCGATGGCGACGCTTCTCGGCAACGCCGTGCGGCTCGAGCAGGCGCTGCAGAACCTCGCGGCAAATGCGGTGCGGCACATGCCAGAGGGAGGCACGCTCACGCTCGACGCGCAACCTGGCGATACAACGGTCAGGCTGATCGTGCGCGACACGGGCCCCGGGATTCCGACGGAGCATCTGCCGCGCATCTTCGACAGGTTCTACAAAGTCGATGGGTCACGTGCCGGCACGATGATCCCATCCGGGAGTGGTCTCGGCCTGTCTATCGTACGCGCGATCGTCCGTCAGCATGGCGGCGAGGTCACTGCTGGCAACGTGCCTGGCGGCGGCGCGGAATTCGTCATCGAGTTGCCCGTCGAGCGAAACGCGCCGGTCCGAGCGAGCGTATGACTGCCAGTTTCGTGGAGACCGTATTGCCAGGTGGATGTCGTGTTCTTCGCGCGCGCACGCTGGCGTGGTGCATGGCGGCGGTTGCCGCCGCATCCATCGTTGGAGTGGCGCAGCAGGCGCCACTGCCCTGCAAGGTCTCCGGTCGCATCACGAGCGGCTCGACACCACTGCCGGGTGTATCGCTCGTCGCGCTGAGCGCAGACAAGGTGATCGCGGCGACCTCGACGGAACAGGATGGCCGCTATGAGCTCGTGCTGCCGGCGGGGCTGCATCAGTTGAAGGCCGACCTCACCGGATTCACGACCGTCGAACGCGCGCTGACCCTTTCGGGCGATCCCTGCGTTGCGCAGGTCGCCGACATGCAGCTGGCGCTGCAGCAGCGCACACGGCGCCCGGCGACGACTACACCGGGATCGGCTGCACAGCCACGATTCGAGCAATTGAACGTGCAGACGCAGCAGGGCGCGGCGGCGGCGGAAACAACGCAGCCAGAGCGCGAGATGACTGACGCGGCGACGCGGCTGCTGCTCCCACCTGGATTCTCGCCCGACGCGCCGACCGAATCCGTTGCGATCGCCGGGAACATGACCAATGTCGATCGCGGGATGCTGGGCGATCGTTTCGACGCGATCGGACGCGGCGAGATCGATCCGGTGACCGGAGAGCCGCCACAGGGATTCGGCCCCGGTGGACGCGGCGGTTTCCAGGGTCCCGACGGTCGTGGCGGACCTGGCGGTCCGGGCGGACGTGGCGGCGGACCCGGGGGGCGCGGCGGCGGCCGTGGTGATTTTCTGATCGCCGGCCGCGGCGCACGTCAGCGGGCCTACAACCTCCAGACGAACTACAACTACGGCGGCTCGGCTCTCGACAGCGCGCCGTACCAGCTGCGGGAGAGCAACGCCCCCTCGAATCCCGCTTACAACCGTCAGACCTTCGGCGTCACCGTCGGCGGACCTGTTCGCCTGCCCGGCTACAACGGGCAGCGGCGGACGACGTTCACTGCGAGCTATAACGGGAACCGCGGCGATCAGCTCTTCGATCAGTACGCGACGGTGCCCACGGCAGCCATGCGCTCGGGTGACTTCTCTGCCCTCTCGCGCACGCTGATCGATCCCCTGACGGGGCGGCCCTTCGATGGAAACCGGATTCCGGCGTCCAGCATGAACGCGGGATCACTCTCCCTCCTCCGCTTCATTCCGATGCCGAACATCGAGGACAGCGGACGCAACTTCAGATACACGACGACGACCGACACCGTCTCCGACAACGTCAACGTGCGCGTAACACACAACTTCACACAGCCCGCCGGCGGACGTGGAGGCGGCGGCCGAGGTGGGGGCGGACGCTTCGGCGGCCCCGGCGGCCGTGGCGGACGCGGCAACACCGGCACCAGCGTCGTGCTCAACGCGCAGATGCAGTACCGCCGCAACAGCAACGAGCAGAACAATGTGTTCCCGGCGCTCGGCGGCTCGGGCCATGGCACCAGCATCAGCACGCCGGTCTCGGTCAACATCGCGCATCAGCGAATGCTGCACAACGTCAACGTGAACTTCACGCGAACGACGTCAGACTCGCTGGGGAGATACGCCTACGTCGAGGATGTCGCCGGCAACGCCGGTATCCAGGGAGTCGCCACGGATCCCGCGTCCTGGGGGGTGCCGACGCTCTCGTTCTCGAGCCTGACGGGTGTACGCGATGTGACGCCGAACGAACGAACGGATACGCGCGTATCGGCCGGTTATACGTTCACGCGTCCGTGGCGGGCGCACACGCTGCGCGCGGGCGGAGAGTTCCACTCCGACCAGTCGAACTCGCACACGGATTCGAACGCGCGCGGCGCCTACACGTTCACCGGACTCTACAGCTCCGGTGGTTCCGCGGCAGCGCGCGGCGAAGGGCTCGACTTCGCGGACTTCCTGCTCGGCCTGCCGCAGCAGGCGACCGTTCAGTACGGTCCGGGCGAAGTGAAGATGTCGGGCCGCTCGATGAGCCTCTTCCTGCAGGACGACTGGCGTAAGAACGCGGGACTCACGTTCAACCTCGGTCTGCGTTACGAGTTGCTGTGGCCGTTCAAGGAAGACAACGGTCACATGGTCAACCTCGATGTACCCGCAGACTTCACCGCTGCCGCGGCAGTGCTGTCGGGACAAACCGGCCCCTTCACCGGAGCGTTTCCGTCGGCGCTGCTGCGCGCGGATGCCAACAACGTCGCGCCGCGCGTCGGCTTCGCGTGGCGCGCCAGACCCGGGCTCCTCGTCCGCGGGGGCTACGGTGTCAGCTACAACGCCGGATCGTACGCGTCGATCGCCCGGCAGATGGTCG
>DATLLF010000280.1:0-7757 GCA_035537955.1 Vicinamibacterales bacterium
GTGCCCAACCTTGCTCATCACCATCTCCCCCATGCGACCCATGGGCGCCGGAGGGCGGATCCGCACGAAGACGTGAAACGAACGCGGGTGTTCTCCGTGCGTGGGCTGCAGAATGTTGGGGACCTGGTAGAACGTCGCGTCAGCGCCAGCGCCGAAGTCCCAGCCTGACCACTTCGCGACCGTCCTGACACCGCCGATCGTCAGGGTTTGAAGAAGATCGCCGCCAGTCTGCGCGCCATCCTCGTGGCCGTGATGTCCTTCACCGCCGTGCGTGCCGAAGCGCAGGACGTCGGTCTCGACCTCCAGCGCCTCGTAGCGGCCATAGACGGCGTTACGCCCGAAGCTGTGCGTACTCTCGGCGAGAAAGGCGTCGTAATCGGCGCGCAGTTTGTTATTGCGGCCGTAGGCGATGGTCGTCGCAGTCGTGCCGTGCGCGTGTGGCCGCAGCCAGGATGCCGAGGCGGTGGTACGACGCACATCGCCTTCCTCGAAGGCTTCGGGCGTGGTGAGAAAAGCGTGTGACACCTGGAACGTCCATGCGGCGCTCGGACGATACCAGCCGCGCACGGACCATGAATCGAGCGGGCCGAAATCGACGAGATCCCAGCGCTGCTCATCCGGTTCGCGACCCTGGAAAACGGAGCCTTCGACCTGAAACGGACCGCGATCGACCGCCGCCGTCAAGACGCCCATCGCGACGTGCGTTGAATCGAATGTGTGATGGCTCAAGGGGGCGGTGGGATTCTCGAACGCGGAGAGGCGATGCATGAACGCCACCGGACCGAGCGCCGGTTCCCCGACCGGCGCACCCGCCAGCGTGAGCGCGTAACCGCGCGCGAGCGGTTTTCGCCACGCCAGTGACGCCTGCATCAAAAAATCGTGCGGGTGCTGACGATCGATCAGCGGCCGGCCATCGAGCGTTTCCCCGGCCTGAAAGATCTCGCGGTAACCGTTCTCGCCAAGCGTCGCGGGGTCGAGGCTGAGCATCAGATTCAGTTGCAGCGTTCCCCCGGCGGCAGAGCGGCTCGCCATTCCCATCCACCAGTTCTGGGATCCGAACTCTTCCCCGCCGCGTGGCCCACCTTGATTGTTGTAGGTCAACCAGGCGACACCGTCCTGCATGAAGTGCCACGGCGCAGGAGACGCGGACTGCGGTGCGGGGTGCTGGTGCTCCTGACCGTAGGCCAACGGCGGCACGCCGACGCTCAACAGCGCGCACGCGGTTGCGATGCGCACAAACGAATACATGGACAACACTCCGTCTCCAAAAAATTTGTTCAACCGGTTTGGCAACCGGCCACCTTCGGAGGGATGGAGGTCAGATCCTCAACGGGACGGGAAACGCGCTGTGGAGAGGCGGAGATGGCAGCGCGCTCGCGCTGGCGACGCCGATCCAACGGAATGCGTGGAGGTGGTGCGGCGGGGGCGCAGCCGCAATAACAGTTGGCGGCGACACCGTCAACTTCGCCGTGAGGACGAGTGGGGCGGCGTGAGCGTGCTCATGCCTGCACGAATCAGCGGGTGCAGGTCTGGAATGCTCGACTGGTCCCGACGAACAATGACTCGCCATGGTTGCACGCTGCGCGTGATGCGCCGTCGTCACACAGCTCACGTCGCAGACCGCGCGCACGGCCGGCGCCACGGCGAGCAGCGCTACGACGAGGGTGATGATGAGACGACGAACCATCGGGTTTCACTATACTGGCATAGGGCGCGAACTCCTCGGCGCAAGCCCTGCAGGATGAGACGCCGTTCACGTCCCCGGCGTCTCAGTGAAATGGTGATCGGCTCGACGATTCAACATTACAAGATTCAGGAACGCCTCGGAGCCGGCGGAATGGGCGAGGTGTATCGCGCCGACGACCTGCGGCTCGGACGACCGGTCGCGCTGAAATTTTTGCCGAGCTCGCTGAAGTCTGACCCCGAAAGCCGTGCGCGGCTGCTGAATGAAGCACGCGCAGCCTCGATGCTTCGTTCCCCCAACATTGCCGTCACCTACGACATTGGCGAGAGCGACGGCAACGACTTCATCGTCATGGAATACGTCGATGGTGAACTGCTCTCGAAGCGGGTGACAGACGGACCGCTCCCAGTGCGCGAAGCGGTGCAGGCGGGGATTCAGATCGCCGACGCGCTCGACGAGGCGCATTCGCGCGGTATCCTCCACCGCGACATCAAAAGTGCCAACCTGATTCGCACCGATCGCGGACTCATCAAGATCCTCGACTTTGGTCTCGCGAAAATACTGCCCGTCGCGACAGCAACTGACGTGACGCGTCCGCAGATGACCGTTGCGGGCATGGTCCTGGGGACGGTTTCGTACATGGCGCCAGAACAGGCGCTCGGACGCGCGACCGACCACCGCGCGGACCTCTTTTCGGCCGGCGTCGTGCTCTTCGAGCTGATCACCGGTCGACTGCCCTTCGACGGCACGACGGCCACGGAGATCATCGATCACATCCTTCATCAGGAGCCGTCGCCCGTGTCTCGCTACGTGACCGGCGTGCCTGCTTCGCTCGACGCCGTCGTGAAACGGGCGCTCGACAAATCGCCCGCATTTCGATATCAGTCCGCGCGCGAGATGTACACGGACCTGAAGAAAGTCACGGCGGAGCTGGACGTCATGCCTCGCCGCACGTCCCGAATCTCCGCCGTCGCTGCCACGCCGCGAGTCGGCTGCTGCGTCGCGGTCATGACGTTCAGCAACATCACGCGTGAGGGGGCCGACGACTGGATTGGCACGGGCATCGCTGAAACGGTCAGCACTGACCTGAAGAACATCCACAACCTCTCGGTGATCGGGCGCGCGCGTGTGTACGACGCGATGAGAAATCTGAGCGGCGGCACGCAGGTCAACGAGTCGCTGGCCATCGACGTCGGCCGCAGGCTCGGCGCGTCGTGGGTGGTGACCGGCGGTTATCAGCGGCTCGGCGACATGATCCGGATCACCGCGAACTTCGTCGATGTCGCGACCGGCGAGGTTCAGCGCACCGTCAAGGTGGACGGCAAGATCGACGAGATCTTCGCGCTGCAGGACAAGATCGTCTACGAACTGAGCCAGGGTCTCAACGTCGTGCTGCAGGGAACAGAGGTTGCGGAGATAGAGCGGCAGGAAACCCGGTCGGTCGAAGCGTACGAGAGCTTTGCGCGCGGCATGATGAACCTGCGGCAAGCCACGCGTGAGTCGATGGATCGGGCGATCGCCGCGTTCGAAGAGGCCACGCGCCACGACCCCGAGTACGCAAAGGCGTGGGCCGCGCTCGGCGGCGCGTACGGCCTCAAAGGCGCGTTCCTCAGCATGCCCGACATGATCCACAAGGCGATGGAGCTGGAGCGGCGGGCGCTGGCCATCGATCCCGAGCTCGCCGACGCGCACGTGTTCCTCGGCACGGGTCTGCTCGGCCTGGGTCAGGTCGAGGAAGCGATTGCCGAGATCCGCGAGGGCATCCGCCTCGAACCCGACAACGCGCAGGCGCACCAGTCGCTCGCACGCGCGCTCTGGATCGGCAAGGGAGACTTCGCCGCCGCCATTCCCGCCTTCGAACGGGCAATCGAGCTGAACCCGCAGGCGGGGTACTCGTACCTGCAGCTGTCGCTGCTCCTCGCCTGGCTCGGCGAATACGATCGTGCGGCGGCGATCAGCCGCCAGGCGGTGGAACTGCAGGAGCAGTACATCTCAGGCAACGCCGGTCTTCAGATCGTCGGCGCGCACTCGCGGCTGGGATACATCCACTACCTGCAGCGGCATTACGACGAGGCGCTGAAGGAATACGAGCGCGAGCTGGCGTTCGTCAACTCGAGCGACCACGCGCTTCGCGAGCGGACCAACATCGAGCTGAACGTGAGAGTCGGTGCCGCGTACTACCGCATGGGACGCCATGACGATGCCGTCCGGCATTTCGATCGCGCGCTGAAGGCGTTCGAGGCGCGCGTCGCCCGCGGTGCCGACGATCCCTCGACGCGGTACTACATCGCCACCGCACTGGCACTGCGCGGGGATGCGGATCGTGCCATCGATTCCCTCGCGCGCGTGGTGAAGCTGCAGCCCGCGCTCACGCGGGCGCGTGCCACGCGCGATCCCGACCTCGACGCTCTGCGAGACGACCCGCGCTTCCAGAAGCTCCTCGCTCCCGATGTATGACGTCGTCATCATCGGCGCCGGCCCTGCCGGGCTGAGCGCCGCACTGGTGCTGGGGCGCTGCCGGCGGAGGGTCCTCGTGTGCGACAACGGGCATCCGCGCAACGAAGCTTCACAGGCGATGCACGGTTTTCTCACCCGCGACGGCATTCCTCCGCTGGAGTTTCTCCGCCTGGCGAGGCAGGAGCTCGAGCAGTACGACACCGTCGCGATCCGCGACGTGACGGTGACGGACGCCCGTTGCGCCGCCAACAGCCGCTTCGAGACCACGCTGGAGACCGGTGAGGTGCTCGAGTCGCGCAAGCTGCTGATTGCGAGCGGTGTTCGAGACAACGTCCCCGATATTCCCGGAGTCGGCGGTCTCTACGGACGCAGCGTTTTTCATTGTCCGTACTGCGATGGGTGGGAAGTCCGCGATCGGCCGCTGGCCGTGTACGGCAGGGGCGAGAAGGGGTATGGCCTTTCGCTCGAGCTGACCGCGTGGTCGCGTGACATCCTGTTGTGTACCGACGGCCCGTGCGAGTTGGAGACGGACAAAGTCGAGCGGCTGCAACGCAACGGCGTGAGGGTCAGGGAGGACCGCGTCGTGAGACTCGAGGGCACCGATGGCATCCTCGAGCGCGTGGTCTTTGCCGATGGGCCCGCGTCAGAGCGACGCGCGCTCTTCTTCACGACCGGACAGCAGCAGCAGTCGCCGCTGGCGGTTCAACTGGGGTGCGAGTTCAACGACAAAGGCACCGTCAGCACCGGCAAGTACGAAACCACGCACCTGCCAGGTCTGTTCGTCGCCGGTGACGCGTCTCGCGCCGTTCAGTGGGTGGTGGTCGCCGCGTCAGAAGGCGCCGAGGCGGCGTTCGCGATCAACACCGATCTGATCAAAGAAAATCTTCGGTGAGGTTCAGAGCGCGCAGAGACTTTACCCGGGTTTTGAAAAAATATGCCTCTGTGTTCTCTCTGTGGTGAACCGTTGCCCGACTACGAAGAAATACCGCGCTTTCGCCAGTACCTCGCCAGGCCTTGCCAGGAGTAGTCGAGACGGCCTGCACGGCCGTATTGCTCCGCCTCCTGTTCACCAACCGACCGGCGCAGTTCGCGGAACGCCTCGTCGACGAACGTCTGTTGCCTCGCCTCTTCGCTGAGGCCCGGATCGGCGATCAGCCGCTGCACAATGCGGTTCCATGCTTCGATGTTCTCCCGCAGTTGTTGGAACTGCAGGCGCGCACCATGGAACGGACCGAAATGCGTGAGAAAGAGCGTGTCAGGATCCCACGCCAGAATGCGCGCTTCACTCTCGCGCCAGATCTCGAGGTCGATGTCGGGTGGAGGCGTCGGCGGCATGACGTACGTTCCAGGTCCCCGGCGGATGCCCGCGGTATCCCCCACGAACGCGACGCGACTCGCACGATCGAAGTAGCTCACGTGATGGGACGCATGACCTGGCGTATAGGCAACATCCAGCTCGCGGCCGCCGGCAACGAGCGTCTCGCCGCCCTGCAATGCGCGCAGATTCGAGCGCGGGACGGGAAGGAACTCTCCCCACAGGCGCTGCATGTCGGCCTCGCCGTACAGGCGCGTGGCGCTGGCGAGCAGCTTTGCGGGGTCTGCCATGTGCGGCGCGCCGCGCTCGTGGACGACCACTTCGATCGCCGGGTTCTCTCGCACCAGCGTGCCCGTGGCGCCGGCGTGATCGAGATGGATGTGGGTGAGCAGCAGCTGCCGCACGTCGGCGAGTGCAATGCCCTTGTGCTTCAGCGAGAGCCGCAGCGTCTCGATCGTGGTCGACGGCCCCGGATCGATGAGCGCCACGCCATCAGCGCCGCGAAGGATGGCGGTGGCGATGATGTCGGGCCTGCCGAGGAAGAGCAGATCGACATAATCGAGCCCCGCGGCGAGCGGCTTGATCACTGCGCGCTGCCCGCGGTCGGCGAAGACGGTCCTCCTTTGTAAACGACGCCGCCCTTCATGACGAAGCGCACACGGCGCATTTCACCGATGTCCTTCAGTGGATCGCCGTCAACGGCGACGATATCGGCGAAGCGTCCCTTCTGGATGGAGCCGACGCGATCCGACGCGCCGAGCAGATCGGAGGCGTTCCGCGTGGCGGAGAGGATCGCCTCGATGGGCGGCATCCCTCCTTCGACCATGTAACCGAACTCGCGGGCGTTCTCGCCGTGAGCCGACACCCCCGAATCGGTGCCGAACGCGATCTTGACGCCTCCCTTCCATGCGCGGGCGAACGCTCCCTGGATCAGCGGGCCGATCTTCGCCGCCTTCTCGCGGACACTGGGATGCAGCGCTCCCGGCTTCTTCGACATCTCCTCCACGGTCTTACCCGCGATGATCGTCGGCACGTACCACGTGTCGTGTTTCTTGAAGAGCGCGACCGTTTCGTCGTCCAGGTAGGTTCCGTGCTCGATCGAGTCCACGCCCGCCCGGATCGCCGCCTCCATGCCGCGCTTGCCGTGCGCGTGCGCGGCGACCTTGAGCCCGAGCAGGTGCGATGTCTCGACGATCGCGCGCATTTCCTCATCGGAGAACTGCTGCAGGTCGCCCGAGTCGTTGATCGACAGGACGCCGCCGGTGGCCGTGAACTTGATCACGTCCGCACCGTACTTGTGCTGGTAGCGAACCGCTTTCGCGGCTTCTTCGGGCGAGTCGACGATCCCGTCTTCGTAGGTTGGCGGTCGCGTGAGGTCATATCGAAGACCGCCCTGATCGCCGTGCCCACCGGTGATGCTGAGCGTGTTCCGAGCCGTCCACATTCGAGGGCCGGGAACGAACCCTTCGTTGATGGCGTTCTTAAGGGCCACATCGACGCCGCCGCCCGCGCCGAGATTTCGTATGGTCGTGAATCCCGCTTCGAGGGTCCGCTTCGCATAAACGGTCGAGCGGACCGCCGCGTCGACGTCGCCACGGGTCACCGCCTCGAGAAGGGCATTCGGCCCCAGCTCACTCGTAATGTGCGTGTGCGAATCGATCAGCCCGGGCATCACCGTCGAACGTGACAGGTCGATGACCTGCGCGCCCGGCGGGGCGACGAACCCTGGCTGCACGTCCACGATGCGGTCGTCAGCGATCACGATGGATACCCGTTCGCGTACCGTGGTCGAGGTGCCGTCGATCAAGCGGCCGGCGTGCACCACCCTGGTGACCGCCGGAACCTGCGGCTGCCGGGCCGGCGTCGTAACGGTCAGGCACGCCAGTACCGCGAAAACGGTCCCTACCCTGCACACTGTCTTCATGATGGGGGATCTTAGCGCAGGACCTGCAACGCCGCCGACGTCCGGTAAGATTGATAGCGAAGGCGATGGGCGATACGGACCGGCGGACGGGCGAAGCAGTCCTCGAGCGAACGAAGCAGGAAGTCAAACGGCCGCAGCTCTTCAAGGTGCTCCTGCTGAACGACGACTACACGACGATGGATTTCGTCATCGAAGTGCTCGAGACGATCTTCAACAAGCAGCCGGCCGAGGCCTTCCGAATAATGATGATGGTGCATACGCGAGGCAAAGGGCTGTGTGGCGTGTATCCTCATGAGATCGCGGAAACCAAAGTCGAAGCGGTAGTCACGACGGCGCGCGAACATGGGTTCCCGCTCAAGGCGGCGATGGAACCGGAA
>DATLLF010000281.1:0-4073 GCA_035537955.1 Vicinamibacterales bacterium
CGCGCGTGGGTGTGGATGTCGATGAACCCGGGTGCGACCACTTTGCCGGCGGCATCGATCACCCGTGCCCCGCGGGGCACGGGTGATCGATGCTCGGCGCGATCGCGGCGATGGAATCCCCACGGATCGCAATATCGCCCCGATACCAGGGAGCGCCGGTACCGTCCACGATGCGTGCGTTGCGGATCACGAGATCGTACGCCGCCTGTTGCGCCGACGCGACCGGCAGCAGGAGCACGCAAAAGACCGCATTCAGTAAGTGCTTCATTCCGTGAGATTTAATCACAACGGGGCCTGTCCCCAGGAACGCGAGGAACCGCCTATCCCGGGGACAGGCCCCGTGCCGCGGCGAACATCCCACGGGCGCGCGCGATGTCACCCGCGGTCGTTCCATCGGCGCGACGGAAACATGGATCCGCGCCATGCGCAAGGAACAACTGCACGATCTCGACAGCCACTTCCTCATCGTCGGGCAGAAAGAACAACGGCGTGCCGCCATCGTAACGGCTTTGCGCGAGTGAGGGGTCGGCGGCGAGCACCGCTCGCAGCCGATCGAGCTTCGCGCGGGGAACCAGCGTCCACACGTCTCGAGTGTAGGGCGTAAGGAGATCCACGAGCCGATCCCGCAGGCCGAAGTGCGCCCAGTAGATGGGCGTCGCGTCGTGCGCGCGATCGCGAGGGTCGATTTCGGCGCCGCGCGCGATGAGGAGCGACGTAACACGCGGCGCATCGTTGTACGCGGCCATGTGCAGAGCGCGCGTATTTCTGGGATCCGCAACATCAGGCGACATCCCGAGGTCCAGCAGGAGCTCGACGACGTCAACACGGTCCTGCTCGGCGGCGCTGAACAGCACTTCGGTACTGAGCAAATGGTCCGGGTTCTGAGTGCTGAGGGCGCGTGCCCGCTCGCGATCGAGGCTGAAACACGCGACGGCAAACTCGTCCTCGGTCGCCACCGTCGTACGCTCCGCGCCGTAGCGCGCGAGCAGTTCGGCGAACTCATGGCGGCCGCGGCGGACGGCCTGCGCGTACAAGGTGCCTTTCGGCGTACGGGCGTCGGCGGCGCGAGGCGGGTTCGGGTTCGCGCCGTGTCTAAGCGCCCACTCGGCTATGCGCAGGTAGTTACCATCCAGCGCGCGGCTCAGCAAGTACCATGCACCGCCACCGTATCCTCCCATGTCCAGCATTCGCCACCATGGGTCGGCCCAATCGGCATTGCGGCCGCGTTTGATCGACTCCTGGTAGATCATCTCGAGCAACCACACGAAGTCGTCCTCATCGAGGAGGCCGAACGAGGCGTGGCCGGCAAAGACGTTGTAGAGGATCTGCTGATCGTAGGGGTCGGCGCCGCGCTCGAGCAGCAGCGCGGCCAGCTCGCGCGCCCGTGGATGCACCGGTGCCTGCTCTTCACCTCTTCCCGCGATCGACGTGAGCGCGGTGTAGTGAATATCGACGTTGCCGCCAAGGTAGTACGCGTTCGGATCCGCGCCGCGATCGAGGAGCATGCGCGCGATTGCCACCGAGTTGTCGCTCCAGGCGCCGGGCGCCGGAAACCGGGCATTGCAGAGGTAGAGCAGCGGCGGCCAGTCACGCGGTCCACCGCTTTCCGAAACGGCGGACGGACGGGCAGTGATGATGCGTTCGACCTCGTCGATCTCCCCGCAAGTAACCGCGGTGTAAATGTTCGCGCGGGCCAGCTCGGGATGTCGCTCGAGCAGACGCGCCGCGGCATGTGAGTGGCGAAGACGATTCGAGCCGCCCACTCCCCAGTCGAGACACGCCATCCTGAGGAAGGCGGCCACACGTTCCTGAGGAGTGCGGGCGAGATGGCCACCGGTCGCGAGCTCGCCTCCATGCACAATGAGAATACGTACCGCCGCTGTCTTGTGTCCTGCCGTCGCCCACGCGAGCGGAGTTGCCGCCGGATCCGGGCACCACTTGCGCGGCGTCGAGCCCTTCGGAAGGTATTCACCAAACGGACGCCGCAGAGCGGCAGGATCCGTCTGCAGAATCTGCGGAATGCGATCGGGGCGATCGAAGTCGATCGCATCGAAGATGTCGATGTCTTCCTTCATCAGGCGATCGAACACCTCCTGCTTGCGCGCGTAGCTCGCCCATCCCGCGGGCGTCGCGCAGTACTTGCTGTCTCTGACGCGCGGATTCGCGCCATGCTTCAGCAGCGCTTCGACCGCACCGAGATTTCCACTGAATGCGGCGGCGTGGAGAGGCGTGTATCCGTGTGTGCTGTCTACCGCGGTCGCGGGGTCATCGTGAATATTGACCGACGCGCCGAGGCGGATCAATGTGTCCAGCACGTCGGCGGAACCGTCCGCAGCGGCGCGAACGATCAACGTCGCCCACCGCCCGCCTGGTTTCAGCGCGTCCGGATCCTCGCGCAGCAGCCTGTCCGCAGCCTCCGCGCGGTTCAGCGCGAGCGCAGAGGGCAGTGTCAGCGCCGCGCCTGCGTCCAGCAGCATCTGCACCATGTCACTGCGGCCACGCAGGGCTGCTTCGTCGAGCGGCGTCACACCGCTTGCGTCGAGCGCGTTCGGATCCGCGCCTAGCTCCAGCAGCCCTGCCAGAGCTCGCGGTTGATTCTTCACGACCGCGAGGTGCAGCACATGACGATGACGATTGACGCGGTCCATGGGCTGCTCGAGAGCGGCCGGTTTCTCGCGCGCGCGCTCGCGCAACGCGTCCACGTCGCCGGTGGCAACCGCGGAGAAGAGCGTGTGCGTCGCGCCGTGCGCGAGCAGGTATCGCACGAGCTCGTCGTTCATGGGAACGTCCGGAAAGCAGGTGGCCCAGCCGATGATGTCCAGCTGATGATCGTCGACCTCCCCCGCGCTCGTCTGGGCGCCGTGCTCCACGAGGAGCTTCACGACCGCGAGATCTCCGCGTTCGGCGGCGAAGTGCAGAGGAAACGCGTTGTCCCCTTCGTCGCGGATGTTCGCGTTCGCGCCGCGCTCGAGGAGCACGCGGACCACGGCCTCATGCTGGACGCCGAAGTGCAGCGCCGTCCTCAGACCCGTGTGTCCCTCCAGCGTGCCGCGCCCGTCGATGATCCCAGGATGGGCGTCGAGGATGCTGGCGACCGCTTCGGCGTTTCCTTTGCTCGCCGCAGTGAGCAACGCGTGGAGCGCCTGGCCGCCGGGCGATCCCTTCACTCGTGCGCTGGCGATGGCATCCCTGAGCGCACGCCATCCGTCCATGTCGTGCTCGCGCGCAAGCGCGAACTGCACGTCACGTAACACTGGCGCTTCCGGCGCGTTCGGCCACGCGCGCAGCAGCCGCTCGCGCGCGGCTGCGTCACCCGCAAGCAGCGCTTTCAGCCAGCTCTTGGCTTCCTTCCGCAGACTGTCGAGGGATGTACGAGGAGTGACTTCGCGAACCACGAGACACCTTCTTTCCGTTCGTGCCCGAAGTCCGCTGAGTTGCGGGCCGGAAGAAGGTTCGTGCTGACGTGCGAACCCTGCTGGGTGGGAAGTTCCCTTGCCGCGGACAGGAGGCGTCCCAGGAACGCGCTATCCGCTACGGTGGCATAGCGCTGGTGTGGTGTCAACAAACGATCACTGTGCTCCCTATTGCTGTTGGTTCCTCGTTACGCGCGGCATCGGCGCTTTTCTTCGGGAGGCATCACTTACGTGGTTCACCCCATGGAACCGGCGTTGCTGCGATGGATCGTCAGGTCGCAAGCTTGCACGGTGTCAGGACCTAGGACACTCGCCCGGCTGGCGCCCGTGCTTACGGGCCGTCACGTTATCGCGAAGCTCCGGTAGTCGAAGGATCGCCTGTATGGCGAATCCTTGACCTCAACTTCGCAGTTACTCGACCGCCAACGCCGGGCCAAAACAGCCCCATCGTCTTGCTTCGGGTTCGAGCGGCAGTTCCCGAAACTGGTACGTCGCAGCACTCGACCGAGCCAGTCGGCGAGGGTCGCTCAAATCGTAGAGCCTCGCGTATGCCGCGTATCGTAACGGCGCCCCGACCGGAGCCACGAAAACGGAGGCGATTCGGTACCCGATCTCTTCAAGGTAACCGACGGTGAGCGATTGCTCGACGGCGCTGAGATG
>DATLLF010000282.1:0-2230 GCA_035537955.1 Vicinamibacterales bacterium
CGTGCCGTCTCAGTCGCGGCCGCAGTTCACCGACGGTGTTCGCGTGCTCCTCGAAGCCGCGCTCGAGCCTGGCGCCATCGCGCTCGACAACGCCATGCACGTGCAGCGCGCGGACGCGCTGTCGGTGACCGATGATCTCACCTCGCTGTACAACTCGCGATACCTCTCGCAGGTGCTGCGGCGCGAAGTGAAGCGCGCATCGCGCAGCGGCCGTCCGCTGTCGCTGCTGTTTCTCGATCTCGACGGGTTCAAGTCGATCAACGACACGCACGGCCACCTGTTCGGCAGCCGCGCGCTGGTCGAAGCGGCCGTCGTGATCCGCTCGAGCGCGCGTGAGACCGACGTCGTCGCGCGGTTCGGGGGGGACGAGTTCGCCCTCGTCCTGCCCGACACCGGCAGCGGCGGCGCGCGCGCCGTGGGAGAACGCGTCCGCGAGCGGATCGCGGCGCACGAATTTCTGCGGGCCGACGGCCTGCGCATCCGCCTGACGGCATCGGTCGGGGTCGCCACCCTGCCCGAGGCGGCCGAGTCGGAAGAAACCCTGATCCAGGCCGCCGACCAGGCCATGTACCGGGTCAAGGAACGCGGCAAGAACGGCATCCTTGTTGCCGCACCAAACAACTCTGAACGTTTGCAGGAGCGCCATTGAGCCTCAGATCTCTCTTTTCTCTCTTCTCGAGCGATCTCGCGATCGACCTCGGCACGGCCAATACCTGCGTCTACGCGCGCGGGAAAGGCATCGTCGTCAACGAACCCTCGATCGTGGCCATCAACAAGGTCAATGGGCGCATTGAAGCGGTAGGCAAGGATGCGAAGGAAATGCTCGGGCGCACGCCGGGCAACATCGTTGCGATCAAGCCGATGAAGGACGGCGTCATCGCGGACTTCGAGGTCACCGAGAAGATGCTGACCTACTTCATCAAAAAGGCACACAACAGAAATGTATGGGTGCGCCCGAGAATCGTAATCGGCGTTCCCAGCGAGATCACGCAGGTGGAGAAGCGGGCGGTGAAAGACAGCGCGTACCGGGCGAAGGCGAGTGAGGTCTACCTGGTCGAGGAAGCCATGGCCGCGGCGATCGGCGCGGGAATGCCGATCACGGAGCCCTCCGGCAACATGATCGTCGATATCGGGGGCGGCACGACCGACATCGCGGTCATTTCTCTCGCCGGTATCGTCTACAGCAAGGCGGTCCGCGTCGCGGGCAACGAGATGGATGACGCGATCATCCAGTACATCAAGAAGACGTACAACCTGCTGATCGGTGAGCGCACGGCCGAAGCGATCAAGATGGAGGTCGGCTCCGCGTTCCCGCTCGAAGAGCGCATGACGATGGAGATCAAGGGGCGCCACCTCATCGAAGGCGTCCCGAAGACGATCACGATCACAGACGAAGAGATCCGCGAGGCGCTGGCCGAAACCGTGAACGTCATCGTCGACGCCGTTCGCGTCGCCCTCGAACGCACGCCACCGGAGCTTTCCGCCGACATCGTCGATCGCGGCATCGTTCTCACCGGCGGCGGTTCGCTGCTGAAGAACCTCGACAAGCGCCTGCGCGAGGAGACGGGCCTGCCGCTGGCGATGGCCGAGGATCCGCTGTCATCGGTCGTACTCGGTGCAGGGAAGATGCTGTCGGATTTCAATCTGCTGCGGAAGATTTCTATCGATTGACCCGGGATCTCGGACCGCGGAAATGGCTGAAGCAGAAGTCCGCAAGCGCACCGGCGTGATCTTCGTGACGGCCATCGTCGCGCAGGTGCTGCTCGTGTCGGCGCAGGTGCAGACGCGTTCGGGCGTGCGCGTCCTCGAGGCGGTGTCGTTTGGCGCATTTGCGCGCGTCCAGGGGGTGACCTCGTCCGCCGTCCGCGGTGTTCGCGACGTGTGGAGCAATTACGCGGAGCTGCGCGGCGCGCGCGAAGAGAACCAGGGCCTGAAGCAGCAGCTGGCGGCGATGGAGATCCAGCTGCAGGAGCAGCGGGCGCTGGCGGCGCGAACGACGAAGCTGCAGGAGCTGCTCGAACTTCAGCAGTCGGCGGAACTGCCCACGGTCGCGGCGGAGGTGATCGGCGGGAACCCGAACGCCATGGCCGGGATCCGGGAGATTACGATCGGCCGCGGGACCGCCGACGGCGTACAGGCGGGGATGGCGGTCATGGCCCCGCACGGGATCGTCGGGCGCGTGATCGGGCAGCCGGCGGCGCGCGCGGCGCGGGTGCAGTTGCTGATCGAC
>DATLLF010000283.1:0-5931 GCA_035537955.1 Vicinamibacterales bacterium
TCGGGGTTCCCTCCGAAGCCGAGGTCGAACAGGATCGCTGAGGGAACGATGGGCACGACGCCGGCGCCGCCCACGGACCAACCCATCCTTCTTTCTTCCAGCCACTGGACGGTTCCTGTCGCCGCCGAAAGGCCGTACGCGCTTCCGCCAGAGAGGACCACGGCGTTGACCTTGTCGACCATGTTGAGGGGATTGAGCAGGTCGGTCTCGCGCGTGCCCGGCGCGCCGCCGCGCTGAGACACGCCCCCGGGCACACCTTCGCCATCCACGAGAATGACCGTGCAGCCGGTCGGGCGCTCGGCCAGCGTGTGATGGCCGACCTTGATCCCGTGTACTTCCGTAAGTCCCCGGCCCCCGGTGGGCTTCAGTGCGGCCGGCTGCGCTTCATTCTGCGATCCGCCCTGCTGCGCCAGCGCCGCTGCCGCCCCGATGGTGAGAGCGACGATGATGGTGATAGCGGAACGTTGACTCATGGGGCACCTGACTTCCACGTCCTGAGCGATGGGAGATGGCTCGAACAAGTATAGGGCCGTCTGTTTACGCAGTCCCAGTCAGGTCGAGGATCGTCAGCGCAAGCGTTTTCGTCGCATTGACCAGGTCAGCGATGTCGCACCATTCGTCCGGCTGGTGAGCGATGTCGAGCACGCCGGGGCCGTAGGCGACGCAGTGCCTGATCCCGGCAATGCGGTCGACGTGCTTGTGATCGTAGGTGCCGGGGCTCGCCACCTGCGTGGCGGGGCGTCCGAGGACAGATTGGACCGATCGCTCCAGCGACTCCACGAGCGGTGACGCTGGCGGCGTCTGCACCGGGTGTACGACCATCAGGTCACGCAGCTCATAGCGCAGATTGGGAATCGCGCCGGCGGCGCGCGCGAGCAGCGATGCGATTTCGGCGCGGGTGCTGTCGAACCCCTCTTCGTGCAGGAATCGCCGGTCGAACACCGCGCGGCACACATCGGCCACGCACGGTGTCTGGATGCCCTCGACAGGCTGACCACCGGCGATGCCGTTGATGTTGATCGTGGCGTGGCGTGCGTCCGCCGGCACGACAGGCATCGCGGTGGTTCGCGACGCGAGCATCGGCACGAGTTCGCGGCGGATCCGCTCGAGCAGCGCTCCCATGTGATCGATCGCGCTGATGCCGAGAAAGGGCATGCTGCCGTGCCCGATCCGCCCGTGCGTGGTGATCTCGAACCAGTACACGCCGCGATGGCCGATGCAGATGCGGTCCACGTTCAGCGGTTCCGGGATGATGACGTAATCCTGTCGATCCGCACGCAGGCGGCCGTGTTGCGCGAGCCAGGCCACACCCGCGAAGCCCCCGCTCTCTTCGTCGACGGTGCCGCTGATCTCGAGCGATCCGTTCAACGCCACGCCGCAACGGCGAATTGCCTCCGCGGCGAACACCGCCGCGGCAATCCCGGCCTTCATGTCAGAGGCGCCCCTGCCGTACACGCGGCCATCCTTCACCAGTCCGCCGAACGGATCGACCGTCCAGCCGGCGCCCGCCGGGACCACGTCGACGTGTCCGTTCAGATGAAGCGTCGGACGAAGCGAGCGTCCGCGGCGAAGACCGACGACGTTGATGCGCGGGTGAGCGGAAGTGTGCTCGGGACGTCCTTCCGCCGCGTGGTAATCCACTTCGAAGCCGCACGTTGTCAATCGATCACCGATCAACCGGGCACACTCCGTGTAACCCTCCCCCGGGGGGTTGATCGTCGGCACGCGGATCAGATCCGCGGTGAAGTCGACGATCTCGCCGGCGGCAGCGTCCACCGCCGCGAGCACCCGTTCACCGATCGCGTTGTCAAACATGCGGACCTCAGTTAGTATCGCGGATTCTTGCATCTGCACCTCATTCTGCTGGTCGCGTACTCCATCGCGCTGACGGCAGCGGGCCTGTGGATCGGGCGATCTGTCCGCGGCAGCGGTGATTTCTTCGTCGCCGGCCGCAGCTTGTCCGCACCGCTGATCTTCTCGACCGTGCTCGCGGCCAACATTGGCGCAGGTACGACCGTGGGTGCGGCGGGTCTCGCGTACTCCGAAGGCATCTCGGCGTGGTGGTGGAACGGTTCCGCGGCGATCGGCTCTCTGGTGCTGGCGTTCTGGATCGGTCCGCCCTTGTGGCGGCTGGCCAAGGCACAAGGCTTCTACACGGCAGGCGATTACCTCGAGTACCGGTATAGCCCCACTGTCCGCGGGTTGCTGGCATCGCTCATCTGGATCGGAACGCTGGCCGTTCTTGCCGCGCAACTGCTCGCCGGCGCTGCGGTGCTCGCCGCCGTGGGAGACATCCCGAAGAGCACCGGCATCATCATCGGCGCGCTCGCGATGACGATCTACTTCGTCGCCGGTGGGCTTCTCAGTTCGGCGTGGGTGAACCTCCTCCAGTTGATCGTTCTGATCGGGGGCTTCGTCGTTGCGATGCCGCTGCTGTACTCGGCGGCCGGCGGCAGCGTCGGATTCGACACGATCGCGCCGCCGCACCCCGACTACTGGAACATCATGTATTCGTCGGGAGCCGGACTGTCAGGCTGGGCCATGCTCGCGGTGCTGACGCCTGCGTTCATCATCTCCCCCGGCCTGCTGCAGAAGACATACGGCGCGAAGGACGAACGAGCCATTCGACTCGGCGTCGGCCTTCAGGGCGTGGCGCAGATGCTCTTTGCCTTCATTCCAGTGTTCTTCGGAATCGCCGCGCGCGCGGTGCACCTCCAGGTCGACAATCCGAACCTCGTTCTGCCCACGGTTTTCGCCACGCAGCTTCCCGTTTTCGTCGGCGCTCTCGGCCTTGCCGCTGTGTTCTCGGCGGAGGTGAGCACGTGCGACGCGATCCTCTTCATGCTCTCGACGTCCCTGTCGAAGGACCTGTACAAGCGGTTCGTCGATCCAGCGGCCGATGACGCACGCGTGCTGCTCGTCGCGCGCCTGGCTGCCGTCGCGGGTGGCATCGGCGGAGTGTTTCTCGCCATTCAGCTCGAAACGATCGTTGGTGCTCTCCGGATCTTCTACTCTTTGCTCAGCGTGAGCCTGTTCGTGCCCGTCGTCGGCGGGCTCTTTCTGCCGCGTGCGCGTGCGGCAGAGGCGCTCGCCGCGATAAGCGCCGGCGTCGGCACGTTGCTCGTCGCGACCTACACCGGCGAGGGCCGCGGATATGGCCTGTTGAACCCGGAGATGCTCGGTTTGCTCGCCTCGGCCACCGCATATATGGCGACGATGATGGCGAGACGTTCCACGCCATGAAACACATCTTCGATCTCACAGGGAAAATCGCCGCGGTGATCGGCGGGGCATCCGGCATCGGCGAAGCGGTCACGATCGGCGCTGCGCAACTGGGCGCCACGGTCGTGTGTCTCGACATCAGGCAGATCGAAGCGGCACGTGTCTCCGCACGAGCTGTTGACGCAGGGTGCTCGTGTGAAGCAGGGGAGCTCGATATTCGGGATCGCTCGGCAGTAGATCAGGTGTTTGCCGCGATCGCGAAGAAGCACGGGCGCCTCGACATCGCGATCTGCACGCCCGGCATCAACGTCCGCAAGAAAATCGTCGATTACGAGGACGACGAACTGGCACGCGTGCTGGACCTCAATCTCAAGGGCACCTTCAACGTGTTGCGCGCTGCCGGGCGCATCATGATGACGCAGCGCGGCGGCAGTATCGTCCTGTTCTCCTCGATCCGTTCGGTCGTCGTCGAGCCCGGCCAGTCGGTGTATGCGGCAACCAAAGCAGGGATCGTCCAGATGGCACGCGGCGCCGCGTCGGAGTTTGGAAAGTTCGGCGTGCGCGTGAACTGTGTGGGTCCAGGAGTGATCGAGACACCGCTCACGGCGCCGATCAAGAACAATGAAGAATGGTTCGCCGCTTATTCCGCGAAGACGATCTTTCAACGCTGGGGCACGCCGGAGGAGATGGTGGGACCGACGCTGTTTCTCGCTTCCGACGCCGCGAGCTACGTGACCGGAACGATCATCTACGCAGACGGCGGCTGGCTGGCGCAGGACGGGCGGTTCACGCCGCCAGGGATATAGACGTGCTCGGTGCTCGGTGCTCGGTGCTCGGTGCTCGGTGCTCGGTGCTGGGTGCTGGGTGCTCGGTGCTGGGTGCTCGGTGCTGGGTGCTGGGTGCTCGGTGCTGGGTGCTGGGTGCTCGGTGCTGGGTGCTGGGTGCTGGGTGCTCGGCGCGGCGGCGGGGTCGGGGTGATGGACAACTCAGGAGAGTCATGCGAATCACACTCGTTTGTTTGACCGTGATGTTGATAAGTCAGGCCGCTGCGCCCAAAACGCATCGTCTCGAGGCGACACCGAGCACCGTCGCATACGGCTACTACTGGGCGGAGGCCGTGCCGGTACTGCGGATCGCGTCGGGCGACATCATCGACGTCGACACATTGCTGACCAATTCGCCGCGCGGCCTGGAGCGGGCCGGCGTACCTGCCGAGAAGATCCAGGCGTCGCTCAGCACGATCGTCGAGCAGGTCACCGGCGACCGGCGCGGACCCGGTGGGCACATCCTCACGGGGCCCGTATACGTGGAAGGCGCCGAGCCCGGCGATGTACTCGCCGTCAAAGTTCTGTCAGTCGATCTCGCCATCGACTACGGATATAACGGCTGCAGCGGATTCGTGCCGAGCAACTGCGACCGGTCGATCCCCGCAAAGATCCTGACGCTCGATAGAAAGGCCATGACCTCGGAGTTCAAGCCCGGGATCGTCGTGCCGCTGAAGCCGTTTTTCGGCAGTATGGGCGTGGCGCCCGCTCCCGAGCTCGGACGTGTGAGCAGCAACCCGCCGGGAAGACACGCGGGGAATCTGGACAATCGTGAGCTGGTGGCTGGCAGCACGCTGTACATTCCGGTGTTTACGCGTGGCGCGCTATTCGAGGTCGGCGACGGCCACGCGGCGCAGGGTGATGGCGAGGTCGACCAGACTGCGATCGAAACTTCGCTGCGCGGACGGCTCCAGTTGACCGTCCGCAAGGACATGAAGCTCACGTGGCCGCGCGCAGAGACGGCGACGGACTACATCAGCATGGCCACCGACGAAGATCTCAAGGTCGCCACGACGCTCGCGATCCAGGAGATGGTCGATTTTCTCGCCGCGTCGAAGTCGCTGACGAAACACGAGGCGTATCAGCTCGTCAGCATCGCCGGTCACGTTGCCGTGACCCAGCTCGTCGATCGCCCTGTCTACGGCGTTCACGTGAAGATGCCGAAGGGCATATTCAAGTAGCAGCTCACGCTTGCACCACAGATGCACCGAGATCCACAGAGAAATCCCTTTCCTTGAAAGACTCAAAAAACTCTGTGGAACTCTGTGTCTCTGCGGTGAAACATTCAGTGATCCAGGCACATGAAAACCCACCGAATAGCAGTGATCGCCGGGGATGGCATTGGTCCGGAAGTGATCCCGGCAGGCATCGCGGTCATCGAGAAGGCGGCGACGGGCATCGATCTCGAGTTCGTCGAGTTCCCATGGGGATGTGAGTTCTATCGCCGTAACGGACGAATGATGGAGGCGGACGGGCTCGAGCGCCTGCAGGAATTCGACGCCATCTATCTCGGTGCGATCGGTGACCCATCGGTGCCCGATCACGTATCGGTGTGGGAGTTGATCCTGCCGATCCGGCAGCGGTTCGATCAATACGTCAACCTGCGACCGATGCGGCTGCTGCCCGGGGTGCGCTGTCCTCTCCAGGGGCGGATCCCGGCAGACATCGACATGGTTTGCGTTCGCGAGAACTCGGAGGGGGAGTATTCGGGTGTTGGCGGACGGTTACACGTCGGAAGCGCGCACGAAGTTGCCGAGCAGACGTCCCTGTTCACTCGGCGGGGCGTGGAAAGGATCGTCAGGTTCGCCTTCGAGCTCGCGTCACGCCGTCGGCGAAAGCTGCTCGCGAGCGCGACCAAGTCGAACGCCATGCAGCACACCATGGT
>DATLLF010000284.1:0-16857 GCA_035537955.1 Vicinamibacterales bacterium
ATCTCGGCGATCCTGCTGCTTCTCAAGCAGGAGTGGCGCACGTCGATCAACCGCTTCGCGGAAGCGATGACGCTCTTCGCCGTCGCCTGCGCCGCGATCTTTCCGCTGATCCACACCGGCCGTCCCTGGCTGGCGGCCTACTGGCTCTTCCCCTATCCGAACACGATGGGCCTGTGGCCGCAGTTCCGGAGCCCGTTGATCTGGGACGTTTTTGCGGTGTCGACTTACGCGACTGTATCCGCCCTCTTCTGGTATACGGGGCTGATCCCCGATCTCGCCACGCTGCGCGACCGCGCGAAGAGTCAGCGCGTCGCGCGCATGTACGGCGTATTGTCGCTGGGATGGCGCGGCTCGGCGCGCCACTGGCAGCGCTACGAAAAGGCGTACCTGCTGCTCGCAGGCATGTCCACGCCGCTCGTGCTCTCGGTCCACACCGTGGTCAGCTTCGACTTCTCCGTCGGCATCACTCCCGGCTGGCACGCCACGATATTCCCGCCCTACTTCGTAGCCGGCGCGATCTACGCCGGCTTTGCGATGGTTCTCCTGCTGGCGATTCCGCTGCGCAGGTGGTACCACCTCGAGGACTTCATCACGATGCGTCACCTCGAGAACATGGCCAAGGTGACCCTCGTCACGGGGTTGATCGTCGTCTATGGCTACGCCATGGAAGCCTTCTACGCCTGGTACAGCGCCAACCTGTACGAGCAGTTCATGATGTACAACCGCGCCTGGCACGGGCCGTACGCCTGGACGTACTGGTTGCTGATCTTCTGCAACGGCCTCACTCCGCAGACGCTGTGGTTCAAACGGCTGCGAACGAATACGACCTGGCTGTTCATCATGGCGCTGATCGTCAGCCTGGGCATGTGGCTCGAGCGCTTCGTTATTGTGGTGACCTCGCTGCACCGTGATTTCCTGCCCTCGTCGTGGGACATGTACTACCCGACGTTCTGGGACTACTCGACGTTCTTTGGAACGGTGGGCCTGTTCATCCTGCTGTTCTTCCTCTTCGTCCGCGTGCTGCCGATGATTTCGATCTTCGAGATGCGCACGATGGTGCCGGAAGCGGAAGTCAAGGGCTCGGAGGGGCACTAGACAATGCAGGCAGTTGCACAGAAGCCGCTCTACGGCCTGATGGCCGAGTTCGCCGACGTGAACGCGCTCGTTGACGCCGCCAGGCAGACCCGCGCGGAGGGATACGAGAAGATCGACGCGTACACGCCGTTCCCCGTGCACGACCTGTTCGAGGTGTTGTCGCTCAACGATCGCCGCGTGCCGTTGTTCGTGTTGCTGGCCGGCATCCTGGGCTGTCTCGCCGGATTCGGCCTCTGTTACTGGGTGTCGGTGATCGCCTATCCGATGAACATCGGAGGGCGCCCCTTCAACAGCTGGCCCTCATTCATCCCGGTGACGTTCGAGGTCACGATCCTGCTCGCATCGATCACCGCGGTGCTGACGCTGGTCCTCCTGAATGGCCTGCCGCTGCCGTACCACCCGGTGTTCAACGTCAGGAGCTTCGCGCAGCGCGCCAGCCAGGACGGATTGTTCCTCGCCATCGAAGCGGAGGATCCGAAGTTCGACCTCGAGAGGACGCGTTCTTTCCTGAAGCAACTCGGAGCGAAAGAAGTCAATGAGATCGAGCCATAGCGCGGGAGGCCGTGAGCGCCTGCGGCCCGAGCGAGGCGGCGGAGCGCAGTGCCGCGAAGCGGCACCGCCGAGCGCGAGCGCGTGGGGGCGGGGCCCCGCGCGCATTGATAGAAGCAGAGACGTTCGTTCGAGCCACCTGCTCATGGTCTTCTGCCTTCTGATCCTCGCCGGCTGCCGCCAGGACATGCACAACCAGCCGAAGTACCGGCCGCTTCGCCCGAGCACGTTCTTCGCGGACCACTCGAGCTCGCGCCCGATCGTCGAGGGGACGGTCGCGCGCGGCGCGCTGAACGACGACGAAGCGCTGTTCACCGGCAAGGTCGGCGGGGCGCCCGTCACCGAGATGCCGTTCGAGATCACGGAAGCGGACCTCAATCGAGGCCAGGAGCGCTTCAACATCTATTGCACGCCATGTCATGACCAGACCGGTAACGGGCGCGGCATGGTGGTGCAGCGCGGTTACCGGCAGCCGCCGTCGTACCACATCGAGCGACTGAAGCAGGCGCCGGCGGGGTACTTCTTCGACGTGATGACGAATGGGTTCGGCGCGATGCCCGATTACCGGGCGCAGGTATCGCCGCGCGACCGCTGGCGAATCGTGGCGTACATCCGTGCGCTGCTGTTGGCGCAGCCGACCGCACCCGACCCACCGCCGGGAGCTCCCGGCGCGACGAATCCCCCGGGGCAGCAGCCGGGATCGCAGCCGCCGGCCGCGCCGCCGCCAACGGGACGAGGCGGGCACTAGGAGCTGACGATGTCAACTGCAAACTCAAACTTCAAAGGGAGCAATGGAGTTTTGCAGTTTGTAGTTTGGTGTTTGTAGTTTGGAGTTTGTGTTTCTAAGAGTATGGCGACACACGCAGTAGCTTCGACCGACGTCCCCGCGCTCGCGCGGCTGCAGCAGCGCGCGCTGATCGTCGGCGTCGTGGGGTTGGCTGCCGGGCTGCTCGGCCTTTTCACGAATCGCGAACAATTCTTCGCATCGTGGCTGATCGGCTTCATCTTCTGCCTCGGGCTGTCACTGGGATCGCTCGGCCTGCTGATGCTGCAGCACCTCTCTGGTGGCCAGTGGGGGCTCGTCGGGCGGCGGGTGTTCGAGGCTGCAGCCGGTACGCTGCCGATGCTCGTGCTGGTGTTCATCCCCATCACGTTTGCCATGCCCACGCTGTTCCTGTGGGCGCGGCCGGAAGTGGTCGCCGGCGACCGCATCCTCCAGGCGAAGGCGCCGTATCTGAACGTGCCGTTCTTCGTCGTGCGAGCCATCGTCTACTTCGCGTTCTGGATCGCGTGCGCGTGGCTGCTCAACAAATGGTCGTCGGCGCAGGACCGCGGGACGGAGTCGATTGATCGCGCGGGGATGGTCAGGTTCCGCACGTTGAGCGCTCCGGGCCTCCTCTTTCTCGTGCTGACGATCACCTTCGCGATGACCGACTGGGTGATGTCGCTCGACCCGCACTGGTTTTCCACGATCTTCGGCCTGATGTTCACGGCGGGGTTCGGTCTTGGGTCGTTCGCGCTGCTGATTGCGGTCCTCTCCGCCGTCGGGCCGACGGGCACGCTGGCGCCGATCCTGAAGCCTCGCCACTTTCACGATCTCGGCAAGCTGCTCCTTGCGTTCACCATGCTGTGGGCGTATCTGAATTTCTCTCAGTTCCTGATCATCTGGTCGGGGAACCTCCCGGAGGAGATCCCCTGGTACGTCGAACGGTTCCGTGGCGGGTGGGGTGTCGTGGCAATGGCGCTCGTGCTCGGGCACTTCGCGCTGCCCTTCCTGCTGCTGCTCTCAGAAGACTTGAAGAAGAGCCGCTGGCTCGCGCGTGTGGCGATGTTCATCCTCGTCATGCGTCTCGTGGACATCACCTGGCTGGTCTCGCCGACCTTCGAGCACCACGGCTTCCCGATTCACTGGATGAACGTGGCCATTCCCGCCGGGCTCATCGGCATCTGGTTGTTCTTCTTTGCGCGTCAGCTTCGCAGCCGCGCGCTGATGCCGTTCAACGATCCATTCTTCAAGGAGGCGTTCGCGCATGACGCCCACTAAACCGGCGCACCACCACGACGATCATCTGTACTCGGACGATCTCCACAAGGAGGAGGTCGCTCACGAGCACAGTGATGTGAACGTCCGTGCGATTCTCATCTTCTGCATCGGTCTGATCGCTGTCGCGGCGGTGGTGCACCTGGCGACGTGGGGGCTGTTCAAGGTGTTCGAGCGGCAGGCGGCAGCGAACGATCCGGTGCTGTCGCCGCTCGCGCGCCCGGTGGGCCAGCTTCCTCCCGAGCCGCGGCTACTCACGAACGAGCCGCAGAACCTCCAGCAGTTCCGGGCGGGGCAGGCGGAGGCGCTGAAGGGAATCGATGCGGCAAAGAAAGAGCTGCTGAAGCAGGGGCTCCCTGTGAGAGCGGGGGCGCCGACTGATGTCTGGCTCGGGCTTCGTTCGCAGAGTTGGGGTGAATCGTCGAGCGGGCGGCGAATTCCGGTTGCTCGCGGTGCCGCTGGTGAAGAGCCGTCGAGGCAACCGGCATCAGGTGACAACACCGCGCCCGTCGCGCCCGCGGCAGCGCCCAAGTCAGGCGGGCACTAGCGGGAAATGCTGAGGGCTGAAGGTTGAAGGTCAGTGGGCAAGCTGGAACGATGGCAGTAGTAGGAAGAGGCAAGACGTGAAATTCAGCAAGACCGTCGTGATCGGCGCCGTCGTTCTGTTCTTTGCGGTGCCGTCCGCAGTGCGGGCGCAGGGGGCGATGCCGCGGACGGAGGAACCGGGCGATCCGTCGTCGGCAAAACCGGGGCTGCTCAGCAAGATCGGAATCGACCAGCGTCTCAACGAGCACGTTCCGCTGGACCTGGCGTTCGTCGACGAGAACGGCCGCGAGGTCAAGCTGCGCGACTACTTCGGCAAGCGGCCGGTGCTGCTCGCCATGGTGTATTACGAGTGCCCGATGCTCTGCACGCAGGTGCTCAACGGGGTTACCGGCGCGCTGAAGGTCCTGAACTTCGATGTCGGCAAGGAGTTCGACGTCGTTGCGGTGAGCATCAACCCGAAGGAGGGACCCGGGCTCGCGGCTTCGAAGAAGCAGGCCTACGTCGAGCGATATGGCAGACCGCACACCGCTGGTGGCTGGCATTTCCTCACCGGACGCGAAGAGAACATCCGCGCGCTCGCGAACGCGGTGGGCTTCCGCTACGCGTACGACGAAGAGATTAAGCAGTACGCGCACGGTGCGGGAATCGAGCTGTTGACGCCGAAGGGGATGATCGCGCGCTACTTCTACGGAATCGAGTTCGCGCCGCGCGACATCAAGTTCGGCATCATGGAGGCCTCGGAAGAAAGAGTCGGGTCGCCGATCGACAGCGTGCTGCTGCTCTGCTACCACTACGACCCGGCGACCGGCAAGTACGGCGCGACCGCGATGACGATGGTGGGATTTGCCGTGTTCCTGTTCGTGTCGCTTCGCCATGAACGGACGTCGGCCCGTGACGCGGCCGCGGCAGCCAATCGAACCTAAACGATGTTCACGAACTTTCCGTTATTTCCACAGCAGGCGTCGGCTCAGGCGGGTCAGGTAGACGGCCTCTACTTCTTCCTCGTCGCCGTGTCGGCGTTCTTCTCGATCGTGATCGCCACTCTGGTGGTGGTGTTTGCGATCAAATACCGCCGCCGCCATCGCGATGAGGTCGGCTACGCGATCCATGGATCGCTGGCTCTCGAGCTGATGTGGACCATCATCCCCTTCTTCATCGTCATGGCGATGTTCGGATGGGGCGCCAAGGTCTTCTTCGACCTGTACCGTCCGCCGGCCGGCGCGATGGAGATCTACGTGGTCGGCAAGCAGTGGATGTGGAAGGTGCAGCACATGGACGGGCAGCGCGAGATCAACGAGCTGCACGTGCCGGTCGGCCGTCCCGTGAAGCTGATCATGGGCTCCGAAGACGTCCTGCACAGCTACTACATTCCGGCTTTTCGCGTGAAGGCGGACGTCATCCCCGGCCGCTACAACGTGCTGTGGTTCACGGCGACGAAGCCGGGCACGTATCACCTGTTCTGCGCCGAATACTGCGGGACGAAGCACTCGGGCATGGTCGGCGCCGTCATCGCCATGGACCCCGAAGACTTTCAGGCGTGGCTGAGTGGCGGCGGCGCGTCGGAGTCGCCGGTGGCGGCGGGGCAGAAGCTGTTTCAGGATCTCGCGTGCATCACCTGCCACACGGGAGATGCCACCGCGCGCGGTCCGCAGCTGACGAATCTTTACAACTCGACCGTCCAGCTGCAGGACGGAAACAGCGTCACAGCGGACGACTCGTACATCCGCGAATCGATCGTGAACCCGCGCGCGAAGGTCGTCGCCGGGTTCCAGCCGATCATGCCGACGTTCCAGGGCCTGGTGACCGAGGAACAGCTGCTGCAGCTGATTGCCTACGTGCGCTCGCTGAGCCAGCAGGGGGCGGCGCCGGCGCCGGCGGGAACGTCCGCGCCGCAGATGCCGCAGGCCAGCAGCCGGCCGGCGACGGAGAAGAAGTAGGGAAACAGTGTCAACTCCAGACTTCAAACTGCAAAGTTCAAAACTACGAAACGCTGAATGCTGTTTTTGGCGTTTGCAGTTTGAAGTCTGGAGTTGACCGGTGGTTTTGAAAATATGGCTACCCTGAACTATCTGAACAACGGACACGGCCTGAAGTCGTGGTTGTTGACGAAAGACCATAAGAGGATCGCCATCCTGTATCTGGTGTCGATCACTGCGTTCTTCTTCATCGGCGGGCTGTTCGCGCTGATGATCCGGCTGGAGCTGCTGACGCCGGCAGGCGACCTCCTGACCGCCGAGAACTACAACAAAATGTTCACCATGCACGGCGTGGTGATGGTCTTCTTCTTTCTGATCCCGTCGATCCCCGCCGTCCTCGGGAACTTCTTCATTCCGATCATGATCGGCGCGAAGGACCTCGCATTCCCGCGCATCAATCTTCTGAGCTGGTACATCTACATCCTTGGAGGCATTTTCACGATGGTCGCCGCGCTCAGCGGCGGCGTCGATACGGGCTGGACGTTCTACACGCCGTATAGCACGGCGGCCGCCAACAGCCACGTCATCACCGCGGCGCTCGGCGTGTTCATCACCGGGTTCTCATCGATCCTGACCGGGCTGAACTTCATTGTCACGACGCACCGGATGCGCGCGCCCGGGATGACGTGGTTTCGACTTCCGCTTTTCGTGTGGTCGCACTACGCCACCAGCCTGATCTTCATCCTCGGCACGCCGGTCATCGCCATCACGGTGCTGCTCGTCGCGGTAGAGCGCGTGCTGCACTTCGGGATCTTCGACCCGGCGCTCGGCGGCGATCCGATCCTCTTCCAGCACCTGTTCTGGTTCTACTCGCACCCGGCGGTCTACATCATGATCCTGCCGGCGATGGGGGTCATCAGCGAGGTGGTGCAGGCGTACTCGCGCAAGAACATCTTCGGCTACTCGTTCGTCGCCTTTTCGTCGCTGGCGATCGGAATCATCGGCTTCTTCGTCTGGGGGCACCACATCTTCGTGGCCGGCCAGTCGGTGTATGCAGGGATGATCTTCTCGATCCTCTCGTTCATCGTCGCCATCCCGTCCGCAATCAAGGTCTTCAACTGGACGGCGACGATCTACCGCGGTTCGGTGAGCCTCGAATCGCCGATGCTCTACGCATTCGGATTCATCGGCCTCTTCACGATCGGCGGCCTGACCGGCCTGTTTCTCGCCGCGATGGGGCTCGACATCCATGTCCACGACACCTACTTCATCGTCGCCCACTTCCACTACATCATGGTCGGCGGGGCGATCATGGGATACCTCGGCGGGCTGCACTACTGGTGGCCGAAGATCACCGGACGGATGTATCCGGAGGCGTGGGCCAAGTTCGCGGCGCTGCTCGTCTTCGTCGGTTTCAACCTGACGTTCTTCCCGCAGTTCCTCGTCGGCTACCTCGGGATGCCGCGCCGGTATCACATGTATCCGCCTGAGTTCCAGGTATTCAACGTGCTCTCGACTGCCGGTGCGACCGTACTCGCGGTCGGGTATCTGCTGCCGATGATCTATTTCACGTATTCGCTCTTCAAGGGCGCGATTGCGCCTGCCAATCCCTGGGGCGCCAAGGGTCTCGAATGGGAGATCGCCTCCCCACCGCCGACGGAGAACTTTCCGGTGACCCCGATCGTGACGCATGGCACGCACCAGTACGCGCCGAGCAAGGAGGTTGGAGTTGTCTGACGGCTACCCGCAGGCGCCGACGGCCGGCCTGCCCGGGCGCGTGGCGATCCACGGCGCCGGCGACCCGCACGACGGCCATTCGCACCCGCATCATCCGAAGCTGCAGCATCACTTCGATGACATGGCGCAGCAGGCCGAGGCGTCGACGCTGGGCATGTGGGTGTTCCTCGTCACCGAAATCATGTTTTTCGGCGGCCTGTTCATGGCGTACCTGCTCTATCGCTACCGGTCGCCCGAGGGTTTCGCGGAAGCCAGTAACCACCTGAACGTCATCTGGGGCGCGATCAATACCATCGTGCTGATCGTCAGCTCGCTGACGATGGCGATGGCCGTACGTTCCGCGCAGACGAGCGCGCGGGCAAAGGTCCAGGTCGGCTGGCTCGCGGCGACAATGGTCTTCGGTGCAGCGTTCCTCGGCATCAAGGCGATCGAGTACGCCGACAAGTTCGAGCATCACCTGGTGCCCGGCCCGAACTTCCATTGGACCGGTACGTATCCCTCCGCCGCCGAGCAGTTCTACTCGCTGTATTTCTCGATGACCGGGTTGCACGCGCTGCACATGATCATCGGGCTGGGCATCATGACCGTGATCTCGATCATGGCGTGGCGCCGGCAGTTCGACGCGCACTATTACACGCCCGTCGAAGTCGCCGGCCTGTACTGGCACTTCGTCGACATCGTGTGGATCTTCCTCTTCCCGCTCTTGTACTTGATCGGCTATCACTACGGGGCACACTGACGCACCATGTCTTCATCCAACGGTCACCACGTCGCTCCCGTTTCGCTGTACCTGATGGTCTTCGGCGCGCTCATGGTCGGAACGATCCTCACCGTCGTCGTGGCGAAGTTCGACCTCGGGGCCCTCAACAACGTCCTCATGCTTTCGATCGCGTGCGCGAAAGCGCTGTTGGTCGTGCTGTTCTTCATGCACGTGCGCTGGGGCACGCGGCTGACGTGGGTCGTGGCCGGATCCGGTTTCTTCTGGCTGCTGATCCTGTTCACGCTCACGATGAGCGACTACATGAGCCGCGGCTGGATCCCGGGCACGCTGCGGTAGCTCGATCCCGCAGCCGATCGCGGGTTCTCGAGGCGCGTCTCGCGGACGCGCCTTTTGTTTTTGCGTTTCCGGCGAGTCTGTCGATCCCTGCCCGGCCGAACCGACCATCTCTCAGAGCGGTGGGGGTGTCGTCACTCGCCGGACGGCCCCCGCCACTGGCCGGAGCGGGGGTGCGCTGCGGTCGTGCGCTTCGTAGATTAGGAACAGAAAGCGATATATGCTTTCGCTTTTTGGGCGAAACTCATTGTCAGGACTGATGTGGCGACTCTGAACGACGAACTCGCGGCGCTGAAGATCGATCATGCTGACCGTGCCGGCAGCGGAAAGACAGGCAGATGGATCGTCGTCGTGATTCTGCTGCTGATCGCAGCCGCTGGGGCTTGGTACTGGAGGACGTCGCGGAGTGTGTTGACCGTCAGGGTGGCGGCCGCGCAGCTGCAGTCGGCCGGCAGTTCCGGACCGGGCGCGGTGCTCGATGCTTCGGGTTACGTGACCGCGAGACGCCGGGCGACGGTCTCGTCCAAGGTGACCGGCAAAGTGCTCGAGATCTTCGTCGAGGAAGGCCAGGCGGTTCGCCAGGGGCAGGTGCTCGCGCGGCTCGACGACTCGCAGACGCGGGCCGCCCTGGCACTTGCCCAAGCACAGCTCGCGGCGGCTCGAAAGAGCTTTGCCGAGGACCAGGCGCGACTTCGCGAAGCGGAGCTGAATCTGCAGAGGCGGGAACGGCTCCTGAAGGAGGGCGTGGTCGGACGAGCGGAGGTCGACACCGCGCAGGCGGAGGTCGATTCACTCGCGGCACGCATCGCGTATACCCAGCAACAGGTTGCGGTCGCAGACGCGCAGGTGAACCTTCGCCGGACCGATCTCGACGACATGGTAGTCCGCGCGCCATTCAGCGGCGTGGCGATCTCGAAGGACGCGCAGCCAGGCGAGATGATCTCTCCGGTATCGGCGGGCGGCGGCTTCACTCGCACCGGCATCGGCACCATCGTCGACATGCTCTCGCTCGAGATCGAAGTCGATGTCAACGAGAGCTTCATCAATCGCGTCCGCCCCGGGCAGAAAGTCAGCGCGGTGCTGGACGCCTATCCCGACTGGGCGATCCCGTCGCATGTGATCACCACGGTTCCGTCTGCGGATCGCCAGAAGGCGACGGTGCGCGTGCGGATTGGATTCGATCGCGCATCGAAGGAGTCGGCGCTCGATCCGAGGATTCTCCCCGACATGGGTGTGAAGGTCTCATTCCTTCGCGAGGAGAAGGCGGCAGATGCATCGGCCAGCAACACGCCGCGCGTGCTCGTGCCGAAGACCGCGGTGAAATCCCTGGACGGACGCACTGTCGTGTTCGTCGTCCGCGACGATCGCGTCGAGCGCAGGGCGATCAAGGCCGGAAACGAACGTGGTGACCAGGTAGAGGTGCTCTCGGGCCTCAGTGCCGGCGAGCGCGTCGTCGTTCAGGGCGCCGAGACGCTGAAGGACGGCGACCAGATCAGGATCCAGCAGCAGGAGCAGTCATGAGCAATTCTCTCGTGGGCATCCGTGACCTTCGCAAGGTGTATCACCGTGGTGGCGAGCGGATCGATGTGTTGCAGGGCGTGAATCTGGAAATTCCGCAGGGAGACTTTCTCGCGCTGATGGGGCCCTCCGGATCGGGGAAGACGACGCTCCTGAATCTGATGGGCGGTCTCGATACGCCCACGGAGGGAACGATCACCGTTGGCCAGGACCGGATCGACAATATGTCCGGCGGCAAGCTGTCTGCGTGGCGGGCGAGGCACATCGGCTTCGTGTTTCAGTTGTACAACCTGCTGCCGGTGCTGACGGCCGCACGCAACGTCGAGCTGCCGCTGCTCCTCACGAAGCTCGGGAAAGCCGACCGGCGCAAGCGTGTGCAGGTGGCACTCTCGGTCGTCGGTCTTGCCGATCGCGCGAATCACTATCCGCGGCAACTGTCCGGCGGGCAGGAACAGCGCGTCGGCATTGCACGCGCGATCGTCACGGACCCGACCCTGCTGCTGTGCGACGAGCCTACGGGAGACCTCGATCGCCGCTCTGGTGACGAGATCCTCGATCTGCTGCAGGCGCTCAATCGCGATCACGGCAAGACGATTGTCATGGTGACGCACGATCCTCACGCCGCAGCGCGCGCGAAGCGGACGCTGCACCTCGATAAGGGGCAGCTCGTCACGGAGGTGGCTGCATGAAGTACCTCCCGCTCATCGTTCGGAACCTGCTGCGCCGCAAAATCCGCACGCTGTTCACCACGGCGTCGATCTTCATCGCGTTCCTGCTCTTCGGCGTGCTCATGGCGCTGAAGGCAGCCTTCAGCATGGGCGTCGAGGTCGCGGGCGCCGACCGCCTGATGATGATCCACAGGGTCTCGTTCATACAGCCGCTGCCGAAAAGTTACCTGGAGCGCATGCGCCCCGTCGAAGGGATCACGTTGATCTCGCATGCGAACTGGTTCGGCGGCATCTACCAGGATCCCAGCAACTTCTTTGCGAACATGGCCGTGGATCCCGAGACATGGCTGTCGATGTACTCGGAGTACGTGGTTCCCGACGAGCAGAAACGCGCGTGGTTCGCGGATCGAACCGGCGCGATCGTCGGTGCCGACCTGGCGAAACGATTTGGCTGGAAAGTAGGCGATCGGGTGCCGCTGAAGGGCACGATCTACCAGAAGCCGGACGGTTCCCCCTGGGAGTTCACGATCGACGGCATCTATGACTCTCCGGTGAAGGGGACGGACAAGACGCAGTTCTTCTTCCACTACGACTTTCTCAACGAGAGCGTGCGGGGCACGTTCATGGCGGACCAGGTCGGGTGGTACCTGATCAAAGTTGCCAATCCCGCGGAGGCCGACGGGGTAGCGAAGCGGCTGGATTCGCTGTTCGCCAATTCGCCCGCGGAGACGAAGACCGCCACCGAGAAAGTCTTCGCGTCCGATTTCGCCAAGCAGGTCGGCGACATCGGCGCGATCGTGACCGCGATCGCGGCCGTGGTCATCCTGTTCATCCTCTTCGTCGCCGGTAATGCGATGGCGCAGTCGATCCGCGAACGAACCAACGAGCTGGCGATTCTCAAGACGCTCGGCTTCACCGACGGCAAGGTGCTCGCAATGGTCCTGCTCGAGTCGTCTCTTGTCGCGGTGATCGGCGGTGGCTTCGGCCTCCTGCTCGCGTCGCTGATCATCGCGCAGGGAGACCCGACGGGCGGATTCCTCCCGATCTTCCACTTCCCGCCGAGGGATCTCGTTCTCGGGGTGGCGCTCGTTCTCGTGCTCGGCGTGCTCGCGGGCCTCGTTCCCGGGCTGCAGGCAGGCCGGCTCAAGATCGTCGACGCGCTGCGCAGGAGCTGATCATGCTGTCCCAGATCGTTGCCGTCACCGGCGTGAACCTGAAGTCGATCCGCGAGCGTGCGGGATCTTCCGCGGTGGCCATCATCGGCATTGCGGGTGTCGTCGTCGTCTTCGTGTCCGTTCTCTCGATCGCGGAAGGTTTCCGCGCGGCGATGGCCAAGGCGGGTGACCCTCAGCGGATCATCGTGATGCGGACCGGAAGCGATACCGAGATGACGAGCGGGCTCTCGGGTGAGGACGCGCGCCTGATCATGGATACGCCAGGCATCCTCAAGGGGTCGAATGGACCTCTCGCTTCGGCGGAGCTCTTCGTCATCGTCAACCATCCACTCGCGCGGTCCGGCACCGACGCGAACGTACCGCTGCGCGGCGTCTCGCCGAATGTTCTGCAGGTGCGCCCTGAGGTGAAGATCGTCGAAGGCCGCATGTTCGAGACCGGCCGCAACGAGATCGTCGTCGGACGCGCCGCATCGCGGCAATTCGCGAATCTCTCCGTGGGGAACACCGTGCGATGGGGAGAAAATTCCTGGCAGGTCGTCGGCATCTTCGATGCGAACGGCTCGATCGCGGAGTCGGAATTGTGGTGCGATGCGCGCGTGTTGCAGCCGGCGTATCGCCGGGGCAACAGCTACCAGTCGGTGTACGCGCGGCTGGAGTCGATCGATAGCTTTCAGTCCGTGAAGGACGCGATGACCGCGGATCAACGGCTGCGCGTGACGGTGATCCGGGAGCCGGAGTACTATGCGGAGCAATCTCGCGTGCTGCAGTCGCTGGTCCGCTACGTTGGCTTCGCCATCGCCGGATTGATGGGTGTCGGCGCGGTCTTCGGCGCCGTGAACACGATGTACAACGCGGTCGCCAGCCGCACCCGCGAGATCGCGACCCTGCGCGCGCTTGGTTTCAAGGGGCTGCCGGTGGTGATCTCCGTGCTTACGGAGGCCGTGGTTCTGAGCCTCATCGGCGGCGCCATCGGTGGGCTGCTGGCCTACGCCGCGTTCGATGGTTACCAGACGGCGACGATGAACTGGCAGTCCTTCAGTCAGGTGGCGTTCGCGTTCGCCGTTACCCCCGCCTTGCTGGCGCAGGCGATGATCTACGCCACCATCATCGGGTTGCTTGGCGGTCTGCTGCCTGCGTGGAAGGCCGCGCGCATGCCGGTCGTCACGGCACTTCGCGAGCTTTGAGCGCCGATTCGGCGCTCCGCCGTGCTCCGTATCGAATCCCGACGGGCATTTGTCGCGCTCCGTACAAGGCCGATTCACACGATCGGCCGTAGGGCTGAGCTATGGCTCATCTGAGCGGATTCCAATAAAAGCTTACAGGTCAGTGCGTTAGGCGTGTCCGCTTATCTCACTTGACGCCAGTGACGCACAGGTACGCCAGTTGCAGCTGACTCGGGTACGCACCAAGAAAGAAGGCTCGTTAGCTTCCGGGAGGGCCTATAAATGCGTATTGACGACGTGCTGCAGCGAATCCAAGGCGAGTTCGTTGAAATGCCTGGGCTTTGTCTGACCGCCGCGCAGGCGCAGCGCCTGTGGGGTCTGGAGCGCGACGTCTGCGATGCACTTCTCGGCGCACTGGTCGACGCGAAGTTCCTCTCGCAGACGCGGGACGGGGCATTCGTCCGGACCGAAGGTGCGCGGCCTACGCGCCTGATCGATTCGAAAGGTGGTCAGACGCTCGCGGTCGCCTGAAGGAATGTAAGAGTTACACCCACCGGTGCCGGTCGGCTGACCACCTGCCTACGTCAGCCAAACAGGCCGGCTCGCCATCCCCGCTCCCGGGCGGTAAGCGCCCGCGGCCAGGCTTGTCGGAGGCCGGGACACCCCCGGCCCTCCGACATATCTCAACGTGCTATGTGCGACGTGCGGGGTGCTATGTGCGACGTGCGACGTGCCGTGCGACGTGCGAGCAACGGCCGATGTGCGGCACGCGTGCGCACGTCGCACGTTCGCACGTGGATTACAGATGCCTCAACGCGACCATGGGCTCGACGCGCGAGGCTCGATGGGCGGGCCAGAAGCAGGCGAAGAACGCCGCAAGGATCAAAGGGATGGGCACGGCGAGCACCATCCATGGATCGATGATCTCAATTCTCTCCCACAGGAACGTGCGGAGCAGTGCGCGCCCGATGAAGCCGATGAAGAGGCCGATGCCGAGCCCTTCCAGCACCGGCCTGTAGCCGTCCTTCAGCACCATCGTTCGAATCTGCGCGGCGGTGGCGCCGAACGACATACGCACCCCGATCTCACGGGTGCGCCGGGTGACGCCGTGCGCCTGGACGCCGTAAAGACCGACCATCGCGAGCAGCAGCGTGAGCGCGCCGAGCGAGAGGGCGAACATCGCCGCCGCGCGCAGGAACACCGTGGGCCCGGCGAGCGTGCCGGTGCCCGTGCCTGCGGATTCGATCGCGAGATCAGGGTCGACACGCCGAATCGACTCGCGCAGCGCGCGCAGCCCCGCAGATGGACTCGCGTCCGTCCTCACGATCGCGATTGCGAACGGCAGACCGTTGGTCCGCTGCTCGAGCGGCACGTAGAGGACGTCGCCGTCGCGCGAAAAGAGGTGAACGACGTCGGTGTTCTCAACGACGCCGACGATCGTCGCCGTTCGAACGTCGGATGCGGTGCGGGGGAGCGGTCCGGGCACTGGAACCGCGAGTTTGTTCGCGACGGACCGTGCGTTCATGGTCGCCGGACTTCGCTCCTTCAGCAGCAGCGGCCGTCCGACCACGTCGATCGTGCCAAACAACTGCAGCGCGGTCCGTTCGCTCACGACGACGACGGGCGACGCACCGGCGCCGTCGCGGTCATCGAGTGCGCGCCCGCGCAGCACCGAGATCCCCATCGTTGCAAAGAAGCCCGGTGATGCCGCTATGCCGAGCCCCCACGGGAAATCACCGCGCCCGGTGATCGGCCTGTCGGTTGTGGAAAACATGATCGCCGACGTTCCCGTCGATCCGAACGGCACACCAGTGGCGACGGCGGCGCTCTGGATCATCGGGTCTTTTTTGACCTCCTCGAGCACGCGGGTGAGGGCGCGATGCGCCCGCTCCTGATCCCATTGCTGCGTCCAGAAGTTCATCGTCGCCACCGCGATCTTGTCGAGATCGACGCCGGAATCGTGCCGCGCTTCGGCGACGGCGTACTTGACGCACATCGCGGCGATGATGAAGAAGCCGGTGGAGATCGCGATCTGCCAGCGCACGAGGGCGCGCTGCCGGCGGGTTCGCGGCGGTCCCACACTACCGCCGCCGGCGGCGAGTTCCCCGCGGATCTCCGCGTCGCGTGTGAGCTGCAGCGCTGGCTCGAGGCCGAAGACGAACAGGGAGAGGAGCAATGCGCCCGCTGCCACGCCGAGGACGGCAGGCTCGAGTGTAGGCGCGAACGACACGAGCATCCTGCTCGCAATCGGGAGATCGACGTCCATGACGATGCTCAGCGTGCGGAAGATGAGCCATGCGGCGCCCGTGCCGAGCAGCGCGAGTACGATGCTCTCAGCGCATTGCTCGCGAACGAGCCGCCACCGGGACGCACCCAGCGCTCTCCGCACGGCGAACTCCTGATACCTCTCGGTGCCCCGTGCGAGCACCAGGTTCGACAAATTCGTACACGCGACGACGAGCACGAGGGCCACCAGCGCCACGAAGGCGACGCCGAACCGGAACATGATGGCGTCGACGGGACGATCCTCGCTCAGCGGTCGCGCGACCCACGCGCGCGTCTGGGGACCGCTGCGATCCGGCGAACGCGGGTAGCTGGCATCGAGGGTTGTGCCGATGGAGGTGAGCTCCGCGGAGGCGGACGCCATCGTCGCTCTGGGTGCGAGCCGTCCGACGACCATGAGCCGCGAACGATCCCGCTCGTGCAGGGTAGATGCCGGGTGACGCGGATCGGTCGATAACGGGATCCACAATCGCGTCCCCTGGAGCTTTCGTCCCAGGCCCTCGAAGTGCTTCGGCGCGATGCCCACCACCTCGAACGGGTACCCCGCGATGCGGACCTCTCGTCCGATCACTGAAGGATCGGCGCGAAATCGCAGCGTCCACAACGCATGAGAGAGCACGACGAGCCGCTGCGTCTTCACGACATCGGTCTCGTCGATGGCGCGGCCAAGAACGGTTCTCACGCCAAGCGTCGCGAAGTAGGCGCCGTCTACTGCCTCAGCGGTCACGAGCTCGGTGGTTGCCGGCAGCGAGAGCGAAGGATAGAACCTCGCTGAGGCGGTCAGATTGTCGAACGACTTCTGCGCGGCTCGCAGGTCCGCGAAATCAGGAAGCGAAAAGCCGCCCCCCAGCAGCTTGCCCTCGAGCGGCGTCATCACGGCGGCGATACGGTGCTCGTCTGTGATGGCTGAGGGTGCGAAGAAGAGCGTCGCCACGACCGAATAGGCCGCGGTAGTGACCGCGAGGCCCACCGCCAGCGACGCGACGGCGAAAACGGTGAACATCGGCGTCGCTAGCAGGCGTCGCGCGGCAAGCTTGAGATCGCCGCCCCCTCCGTGGAGCACCCGGCGGACGGCGAAGCCACTCGCATCGCGGCACTGCTCTTTGTAGGAC
>DATLLF010000285.1:0-11416 GCA_035537955.1 Vicinamibacterales bacterium
GCATCACTCGCCCGGGCATGAACGTTCGCGCGCGCGATAGTTCTTGCGCGCGCGAACGTTCATGCCCGGGCGAGTGATGCTGACGTCCACCTCGTGCATCTTGCCGTCGGCCTTCGGCGGCGTGAAGCCGAGCACGTATTGGTGGCGAAGCTCCTCGACCACGCGCACGAATGTCGCCGACAGGTCGGCACCTGCCTCGAGTTTGAAGTAGCCGCCGCCAGTGCGTTCGGCAAGAGCGGTGATGCCGTGATCGAGCGGTGCGCCCTCGACACCGATCGCGTAGACCATGAATCCGTCGCCTTCCGCGCGCTCGCGCGCCTTGCCCGACGAGCCTTCCATCCCTGGTATTTCGCCCGCATCGACACCATCGCTCAGCGTCAGGATCACGCGGCGTCCGCTTTCGTGCTCGAGCGAGTCCATTGCGGCGTGGACGGCTTCCCACAGCGGCGTGCCGCCGCCGGGCCACAACTCCTCGTTCACGATGCGACGCAGGATGGCCTTGTCGTCGGTGAGCCAGGGGTTCAATGCGACTTCGACGCCGAATGTCCCGATGCGGACGCGGTCATCTTTGTGGAGTGCGTCGATGAGGTGTTTGGTCGACTCGCGGACGCGGAGGAAGTGGCGGACCATGCTGCCGCTCATGTCGAGCAGCAGGGCGACGGTAATCGGCTGCGGGTCGTTCGAGAACACCGTGATGTCGACCTTGCGCCCTTCGTCGCGGACTTCGAACGCATCCTGTTCGAGATCCGGCACGAGCCGGCCGTCATCGCGTCGCACCGTCGCGTGCAGCACGACGGTCTGCACACCGCTGCGGAAGACCGTCTTCTGCTGTGCTGACGCGGGCGCCAGCAGAAGGAACAACGCCGCGATGAGGACGAGCCCTCGCGCCATCGGCCGCTCCTTATAGCACGCGCGTGTCGGTCCGCGCATTGCAACCCTGGTGTGATCATGCCCAGGAGGAATTCATGAGCAACACGACGACCTGGGAGCTCGACCCGGCACACACGACGGTCGAGTTCGCCGTAAAACACATGATGTTCACGACCGTCCGCGGACGGTTCAAGACGTTCTCCGGGATTGTTTACGTGGACGAGGCAAACCCAGGGACATCACGCGTCGAAGTGGAGATCGACGCCTCGAGCCTCGATACCGGTGTGCCGAACCGCGACGCGCATCTGCGCTCGGCTGATTTCCTCGACGTCGAACGGCACCCGAAAATCCGGTTTCGCAGCACGAACGTGAGCGGCGCGCACTCCCAGCCTGCGCGTCAGCGCAACCCTGTGAGAAGCTGACGCCAGTCGCGTTCGCGGTGACTCATCCGACCTTTACTCTTGACAAAACATAATTTTCGATTATGTTTTGTCACTTATTGAAACAAATCTCGCCACCTAACCAATTGTTTTTTGATGTGAGCCCATGGATATCGGCTCGTTTTGCCAATTTAGTTTGATTTGTTGACAAATGCGTCACATCAACCCCTCCAAATTCCGGATTGCGACCAGGGGCACGAGCCGCGACATCAACAGTCGAATCGTCCTCAACCTCGTCCGAGCGCACCAGCCGATCTCGCGCGCGGACCTCGCGCGCACGATGGGGGTCAGCCGCGCGGCTGTCACTCTCATCGTCAACGATCTGCTCACCCGCAGGTTGATTTTCGAAGGCGCAACCGGTGAGACGGTCCGTGGTCGCAAACCCACGTTCCTCTACATCGACTCTCGACGGCGCGCCGTCGTCGCTGCCGACATCCGGGCAAGCCGAACGTTCCTGATGCTCGCGGACCTTCTCGGCAAGCCCTTGGGTGGGATTGTCTCCATCCCTACCGATCGCGACCCGAAGACCCTGGTTCACTCACTGGCAGCGGCCATCAGGAAACTGCTCGCCGAGCATCCCGAGGTCGACACCTGCGCCGGTATCGGCGTTGTCGTGCCCGGCATGGTGGAGCACGCGACGATGCGTGTGCTGCACGCGCCGACGCTGGGTTGGCGCGACGTGCACCTGAGAGAAGCGCTCTCGGCGGCGACCTCACTTCCGGTGCAGATCGAGAACTCCGGGCGCGCATGCGCGCTCGCGCAAACCTGGGCGCTGCGCAGCGACGCCGTGTCGATCCCGAGCGAGCTGGTGTTCGTCAGCGTGTCGGACGGCATTGGTGTCGGCGTGATCATGAACGGCGAGGTGCTGCGCGGCCGCCACAACATCGCCGGCGAGTTCGGCCACGTTCCGCTCTCGCTGGACGGGCCGCGCTGCTCGTGCGGCGCGAACGGCTGCTGGGAGGCGTACATCTCGAACCGCGCGACGCTCGCGCGGTACTTCGGCCGGTCCGTCAAGGGTGACGGCCCTGAAGACGCCTCGCAGCGCGGGTTCACCATAGACGACCTCATCGCACGCGCGCGCGGGGGCGATGCCAAGGCCATCGCCGCGCTGGAAGCGACGGCGCGTTACCTCGGCCTCGGCCTCGCGTCGATCATCAACGCCGTCGATCCCGCGTGTGTCTACGTCGGCGGTGAGATCACGGCCGCCTGGGATCTGATCGCCGGCGCCGTTCGCACGGCGCTCGCCGAGCGGACGCTGACGGCCGCCGCCGCCGAGACCGAGCTCCGGCCGGTGCCGGTCAACGAACACTCTCGTCTGCATGGTGCGGCGGCCCTGGTCGCTGCACCCGCGTTCGCCGCGCCTGTCGTTGCGTGAGAACGCAGAAAGGGAACCGAATGATCACTGACACCCTCGCATCTGCCACCTGCGTCGTGCGCAATACCGCCGCGAAGAAAGGGCGTACCCAGGCGGTGACGCCCGGACCGGCGATGCAATACCTGCACTACGGGCGCGTCGTCCTCGATCCTGGCGATGCGCCGGTCCGTTTCGAGACGAACGAGCGGGAAACCGTCCTGGTGTGTCTGCGTGGGAACGCGACCGTGGTCACCGGAGACACGCGCACTTCTCTGGAGCGCTACGACACGATCTACGTACCGCGCGACAGCAGCGTCGAAGTGATTGCCGGGGACCAGGGCTGCGATTTCGCCGAGATCGCCGCGCCGGTGAGCCGACGACATCCCGTGCAGGTGGTGCGCTTCGCCGACGTCCAGAAGGATCCGACACTGCATGTCGCTGCCGGCGGGCCGACCGCGAAACGCGATCTCAACGTGCTCGTCGGCAAGAACGTGCAGGCCGGCCGGATCATGGCCGGGGTCACGTTCAGCGATCCGGGCAACTGGACGTCGTGGCCACCCCACGAACATGCCGCCATGCTCGAAGAGGCCTACCTCTATATCGACATGCCGGCCCCGGCGTTCGGTGTGCAGCTCGTGTACACGGATACCCGCGAGCCAGAGGTCGCCACGATCGTCCGCGAGGGCGACATCGTGCTGATGCCAAAGGGGTATCACCCGAATGTCGCCGCCCCGGGCGGATCCATCAACTTCCTCTGGATGATGGCGGCACTCACCGAAGACAAGGACCGCCAGTACGGCGTCGTCAACGTGCAACCGGATTTCGCGGCGCTGCCCTCCGGCCTCGACGCTGCGCGGGAGAAGAAATGACTGCTCCCAACGAGCTGCTGCAGTTCCCCACCCATGACTGGACGACGGTGCCGGTCGAGCGGATCGCCGACGGCATCGAGCGCCAGATGATCTGGGGCGAGCGGCTGATGATCTGTCGCCTTCGACTCGCGCCGCGGGTGGTCACCAGTGTTCACTCGCATCCGCACGAGCAGATGACGCTCGTCGAGAGCGGACGCGTGCTCTTCACGATCGAGGACCAGGTGCGGGAGGTGTCGGCGGGAGCGATACTCCACTTCCCGCCAGGCGTACGGCACGGCGCCACGATGCTCGATGAAGAGGTCGTGCTGATCGACATCTTTTCTCCGATCCGCGAGGACTTTCTCCCCAGGATCGACGATGACGTCCGCTAGCACGCAGGCCATGACGGGCACACTCGATCTCTTCCGTCTGGATGGGCGCGTTGCGCTCGTGACGGGCGCGTCGCGCGGTCTGGGCGCGGCGATGGCCCATGCGCTGGCTGACGCGGGCGCCGATGTGATCCTGCACGCGAGCGAACGGCCGCCCGCGATGACGGCAGGTGCGATTGCCTCGAACACCGGACGAGAGCCCGTGGTGCTGACCGCAGACCTCGCCGATCGCGCGGCAAGCGATCGCTTCATGACTGAGGCGATCGCCGCATTCGGGCGCCTTGACATCGTGGTCAACAACGCCGGTCTGATCCGCCGTCAGCCTGCGGCGACACACTCGGATGAGGACTGGGATCGCGTGATCGAGGTCGACTTGTCGAGCGTGTTCCGGCTGTGTCGCGAGGCCGGCCGCCACATGATCGATCGACGGCAGGGCGGCAAGATCATCAACATCGCCTCGCTGCTCTCGTTTCAGGGCGGCATCACCGTGCCCGGTTATGCCGCCGCGAAGGGCGGCGTCATGCAGCTCACCAAGGCGCTCGCCAACGAATGGGCGTCGCACGGCATCAACGTCAACGCGATCGCTCCCGGCTACATGGAGACAGACAACACCCAGGCATTGAGAGCCGACGCCGTTCGACATCGGCAAATCACGGAGCGCATTCCCGCGGGGCGATGGGGCACACCGCAGGACCTCGCCGGTGCGGTGCTCTTCCTCGCCTCCCGCGCATCGGACTACGTGAACGGACACGTGCTGGTGGTCGACGGCGGCTGGATGGGCCGCTGAGAGAACAGAACAGCATGGCGACAGCAATCACACACTCGCGTTCGTCGACGGGCGAGGGCCTCGCGCGGGTGCCGTTCATCGGATTCTTCACGCGTCTGGTCGGCCCGGCGGCCCTGACGGCGGCCGGCATGATCGGCGCTGGCGCCGTTGCGACACGGCTGCTGGCGGGCGCGTGGTTCGGCTTCGACCTGCTCTGGGTCGCCCTCTACGTCGTCCCCATGGTGGTGTTCACCCTCGATTCCGCTTCGCGCGTGGGGGTGCTCACGGGCCGCGGCATGTTCGAAATGATCCGCACCGACATCGGCGCGTGGGTGGCCTGGTTCATCTTCGCGCCCACGCTTCTCGTGAACGTCATCGTGAACATGAGCCAGATGTCCGCGATGGTCGAGGGCGCGTACGGTGCGTTCGGGCTGCTTCCGCCGGCAGGTGCAGATCGCGGAATGGGTCTGGCGCTCGTCACCGTCGTCCTCACGGCCGTCACGGTGGCCGCCGCCGTGTTCGGCGGCTACAAACGCATCGAGAAGATCATGACCGCGCTGCTGCTGGTCATCCTCGTGTGCTTCATCGTCGTGGCCGTCAAAGGGCTGCTCGATTGGCGCACGTGGCTTTCTCTAGGCAGCGGGCTGGTGCCCCAGATTCCACCCGATCTTCCTGTCATGGGTACGGACCGCACGCGAAACGGATTCACGCAGATCCTGGCGATCGCCGGACAGGCGCTGCCACCTTCGGTGCTGCTGGCGTACGGATACCTGGCGACCAACTCGGGACAGCGAGCGGTGGACGTGAGGGCAGCCTTCTGGAAGACGGTCCAGAACCTCGGAATCATCTGGGGTCTCTTCTCCGTGGTCGTGATCGTCGCCGGCGCCACAGCGCTTCACGCGGTGTACACGGGCGCCGGCCCCTCGTATCTCGGCGTGAGTCATTACTCGCAGATCGAGAGCATCCCGGTAGCGGGCCAGGTGCTCGGCCCGGCGCTCGGATTTCTCGCGCCGCGTTTCTTCTCGCTCGGTCTCATCGCGGCGGCGTTCACCACGCTCATCTCGGTGTCGCTGACCATGACCTACTTCTGTCTGGACATGGCACGCCGTGACTGGCGGTTTACGAAGGAGAACAAACTCTTCCAGCTCACGTTTGCGCTGTGGATCGCCGTGCCGGCGCTGATCGCGCCGTTCTGGCAGCTGCCAGCGCTGCTGAAGGCGATCATCGCGATGGTCGGCAACCTCGTGCTGGCGCCGGTCGCGGTACTCGTCATCCTGTACTTCGTCAACCGTTCTTCGCTTGGCGAGTACCGCGCGGGTGCGGGCCGCAACGTCGTGCTCGCCACCACGGCGCTCTTCGCCCTCGCACTCGTTGCCTACGGCATCAGGGGGCTGTTCGCGTGAACGGGGCGCGCATCGGGATCGTGCGCCGGCTCGAAGCCGCAGGCGTCGTGGCAGTGATCCGACTGTCTGATGGAACGGCGTTGCGCGCAGTGGCCGACGCACTCGCCGCCGGGGGTGTTCGCGCGCTCGAGGTCACGATGACAGTACCGCGCGCGGCAGCCCTCATCGAGGAGCTGGCGACGGCGCTGCCGCCAGAGTTCATCGTCGGCGCCGGTACGGTGCTCGATGCGGCCACCGCGCGTGAGGTGATCGCCGCCGGGGCGCAGTTCATCGTCTCGCCGGTGTTCCGACGTCCGGTGCTGCAGACCGCGCATCAGCACGGCATCGCCGCGCTGCCCGGCTGCTTTACGCCTACCGAGATCCTCGACGCGTGGGAAGCGGGCGCCGACATCGTCAAGGTATTTCCCGCGACGGCGCTGGGGCCGGGCTTCTTCAGCGATCTTCGCGGCCCACTTCCGCACGTGCGGCTCATGCCGACCGGCGGCGTCACTCGCGAGAACGCCGGCGACTGGATCCGCGCGGGTGCCGCGGCAATTGGCGTCGGCACGGCGCTCGTGGATCGAGAGGCCGTCGCGCAGGGGCGATTCGACGTGATCACGGCGAACGCACGCCACTTCATCGACGCCGTCCAGAGCGCGCGCGGCGTGAGTGCGGGAGTGTAGCTGGTGAAGACCGTCTGTTTCGGCGAGATCATGCTGCGGCTCAGCCCGCCGGGATTCGAGCGGCTCTTCCAGTCACCCGCGCTGCAGGCGACGTTCGGCGGAGGCGAAGCCAATGTCGCGGTCAGCCTCGCACAGTTCGGCTGCGACAGCAGCTATGTCACGCGCCTGCCGCGGAATCCCATCGGCGACGCCGCCATTCGGGCGCTGAGGGGCGAGGGCGTGAACGTCGAGCAGGTTGTCCGCGGCGGGTCGCGCGTGGGGATCTATTTCGCGGAGACGGGGGCGAGTCAGCGAGCCTCGGCGGTCGTGTACGACCGGACGGGCTCGGCGATCAGCGAGATCACACCCGGTAGTGTGCCCTGGCACGACGTGTTCGAGGGCGCTTCCTGGTTTCACACGACCGGTATCACGCCGGCGCTCAGCGCATCGGCGCGTGAGTGCACGCGCGAGTCGATCCAGGCGGCGCGGCATGCAGGCGTTCGAGTGAGCGTGGACCTGAACTATCGTCGCAAGCTGTGGTCCGAACGAGACGCACAGCAGGCGATGCGTCCGTTGATGCCTCTCGTGGACCTGATCATCGCCAACGAAGAGGACCTGCAGTCGGTGCTCGGCATTCAGGTGCGGCATGCCGATGTGACGCAGGGCGTGCTCGACGTTGCCGCCTATCGTGAGGCAGCCGAGCGGGTGGTGGCGGAGTTCGGCGTTTCGCAGGTGGCGGTGACGCTGCGCGAGAGCCTGTCGGCCAGCGACAACGCCTGGAGCGCGGTGCTGTTCGACGCCGGATCCGGCACGTTCCATCAGAGTCAGCGCTACACGCTTCGCCTCGTCGACCGTATCGGCGGCGGCGACAGCTTTGCGGCGGGTTTGATCTACGGCCTGGTGAGCGGACGCGATGTGGAGACGTCGCTGCGCTTCGCCGTCGCCGCGAGCGCCCTGAAGCAGACGATCCCGGGCGATTTCAATCACGTTTCGGTCGAAGAAGTGGAACGGCTCGTCGCCGGTGATGCCAGCGGCCGAGTCCAGCGTTAAGCGCGTCTTTCGAGGGAGTTGGCTATGAGAATGTTCGCAATGATTGCCGTCATGGCCGGTCTGGGGCTGGCTGTCGCTCCCGCGCACGCGCAGGATTATCGCGCGCGCGTACAGGGCACGATCGTTGACACCGGCCAGGGGACGCTGCCTGGCGTCACGGTCAGGTTGATCAACGACGCCACCGGTGTCGCGGTCGAGCGCATCACCGACGAGCAGGGCCGCTACCTGTTCGACTTCGTCGAGCCGGGTATCTATACGATCACCAGCGAGCTGAATGGGTTCAAGAAGGCGGAACAGAAGAACATCCGCGTGCAGCAACGCGGCGACATCACAAGCAACATGGTCATGTCGGTCGGCGGCGTGGAAGAGACGGTCACCGTCGAGGCGCCGAAAGTATCGGTACGATTCAACTCGAGCAGTGCGCAGCTCACGCTGGACCAGAAGTTGATCGACCAGACGCCGATCGGCGGACGCAATCCCTATAACATCGCCGCGCTCGATCCGACGGTGTTCGTCTCGCCGGCGACCAGCGAGAACCGCCCTTACCACCACGCCTACGCCAATGACTACGACGCTGGTGGCGGAACGCGTCGCGCCAATGACGTCCTCCTCGACGGCGTTCCGCTGGGCTCCAGTTTCAAGACTTCGTATACGCCGGCGGTGGACGCCGTCGAAGAAATCACCGTCTCGAAGAACAGCGTCGACGCCGAGAACGGCAACAGCCTCGGCGGCATCATCAGCCTGAACATGAAATCGGGCACCAACGTGTTCAGGGGATCTGCTTATTCCTATTTCCGCGATCCCAGCATGAACGCCCGTACGGATCCCACACTGCGCACGACGCCGGGTGTGACGCCGCTGCGTGGAAGCGAACTGCAGATGCTGGGCGGCACGCTCGGCGGCCCCATCAAGCACAACCGGATCTTCTCGTTTACGTCCTTCGAGCAGTGGAACGACGATCGGCCGCTGTCGATCGTGCGGACGGTGCCAACCGAGCTCGAACGGCGAGGCGACTTCAGCCAGTCAGTGGCGAACGGCGTCGTCCGCACCGTCTACAATCCCTACGCCTCGACGCTCAATGAGGCGGGACGCGTCGTACGCCCGGCCTTCGACGGCAATGTGATCCCGAGCGCTATGTTCGATCCCGTCGCCGTTCAGATGCTGCGGAACATTCCCCTTCCGAATCTGCCGGGCAACATCGACAACCTGCAGTACAGCGTGGCCGAGAAGGTCGACTACTGGAATTTCTCTCAGCGCTTCGACGTGAACTTCTCCGACAACTTCAAGATGTTCGCGCGGGCGGGAGTATTCAAGGCGGACCTGTATCAGGACAACCCGGTAGGCACCGGCGCCGGCTTCTTCCCGCTGTCGGGCAGCAACCGCGATGGGCTCAGCATTGCTGCAGACGCCGTGTGGATCCTGTCGAACCGCACGACGGCCAACGTTCGCGGCAGCTTCTACAACATGATCGACGAGTTCTACAACCCGGCCCTGCTGCTTGGCGAGGACGGGTTGGCGGGTTACTGGCCGAACTCGTGGTACTCATCGCTCTACAACAGTGGTTATGCGTACTACCCGGGCCTCGACGTGACCTCAGGCACCGGCACGAACACGAACAATCGCCTCGGCCGGCAGGGACGCGAGTGGTATCAGCACCCCGACGCATGGACGCTCTCAGCCCGGATGAACCGCTATCAGGGCGGTCACAACATGAAGTGGGGAGGTGAGACGCGCGCCTACTACGGCGAGGCGGCACGCTTCGAGCCGATCAATCTCGTCTTCAACTCCGCTCTTACGGCCAACAGCTCCGAGAGTCCGCAGGTCGCAACGACCGGCAACGAGTGGGCAACCTTCCTGCTCGGCGCCCTCGACAATCAGACTTCCGCGCGGCTGGTTCCGCTGCAGACGACCAACCTCCACGGCTACTCCGCATACTTCCAGGACGACTGGAAGTTCAACGATCGGCTGACGCTGAACCTGGGCCTGCGCTGGGAATACGAACCGGGCGCGACCGACCCCGAGGATCGACTGTCGCAGATGCTCGACCTGTCGCAGCCGATCCCCGAGATGCTCGCCACGCCGCCGAACATGCCGGCGCAGGCCGCGCAGCTCATGGCCAGCAAGGGTTACAGCTGGACCTACAACGGCGCCTGGCAGTTCACGACCTCCGAACATCGCAGCGTCTGGGACACGTCGTGGAAAAACATGATGCCGCGCGTCGGCGTGAACTATCGGATGACCGACGACTCGGTGGTGCGCTTCGCGTACGCCCGGTTCCTGATGCCGATCTCCAACGTGCGCGACACGCTGGGTGACTTCGTCAATCAGTACACGGGGTATGCCCAGACGACGACGACGCTGGGTCTGGCGAACGGCCGTCCTCAGCAGATGCTGGCGGACCCGTTCCCTGCGAACAATCCCGTACAGTTGCCGACAGGGCAGACGCTCGGCCGCTACACAGGGCTGGGCGGCGCGGTCAGCTACGACGAATTCGCCTTGCGGCCGCAGATCAACGACCGCTTCAACCTCTCCTTCGAGAAGGAGATCTGGCGGGGCATCATCTTCGACGCGTCGTACTTCTACAACTGGGGCTCGCGCGTGCCCTACACGCTCAACCTGAACATGCGCGATCCCTCGTTCTCGTATGAGTACGGCGCGCTGCTGAACACGCAGGTCGCGAATCCTTTTCGAAATTACCTGACGCCGGAGCTGTTCCCCGGCTCACTTCGAAACAACGCGAACATCGCGCTCGGGAACCTGCTCGTTCCCTACCCGCAGTACGGCGCCATCAACCAGACGAACACGAGCGGCGGGCGCAATCTGAAGACGCACAGCTTCGACATGCGCGTGCAGCGTCCCTTCCGGTCGGGCATCAGCTTCCTCGCCGCCTACGCGTTCCAGCGCGATCGGATCGAGAACTGGCTCGGCGATATCGAGCAGTACCGGGTGCTGCAGTCGGGTGGCGAACAAGGCTGGCAGTGGCAGCCTGCGAACCCGTCTCTCCCTGAGCACCGTCTCACGGGTGCCTTCACGTGGCTGCTGCCCGTCGGAAGGGGCCAGCGGTGGATGTCGGACGCTCCGGCGGTAGTCGACTACCTGGTCGGCGGCTGGCAGTACACGTCCGCGGTCCGCGCTTATTCAGGCCGTCCGGTGCTCTTCACCAATGCCATTGCGGTCAACGGGAACCCGAAGCTGGATTCGCCGACGTTCGAACGGTGGTTCGATGCGACGGTGTTTTCAGCGCAGCCGGCGTTCACACCGCGCACCAATCCCGTGTACTTCGACGGCCTCAATGGACCGGCCGCCTGGTTCGTCGACATGACGATGACCAAGTCCTTCCCGATCGGCAACTACCGTCTCGAGGGACGAGTCGAGGCATACAACGTGTTCAACCACATCGTGTGGGACCAGCCGGAGACGACCTTCGGGAATGCCAACTTCGGCAAGGTCACGCGCAAGAGGGTTGACAGCTACGGTCGCGAGATCCAGGTCGGTCTGCGCTTTGTGTTCTGAGAGTTGTGAGCTATGACAACTGCAAACTCCAGACTTCGAACTGCCAGGTGCCAAGCACGACCATGCGTTGATCTTCTTTGAAGTCTGGAGTTTGAGGTTTGGAGTTGACGCGCCGGTCGATACTTCGCACGCTCGCTGCGGG
>DATLLF010000286.1:0-8435 GCA_035537955.1 Vicinamibacterales bacterium
CTGGACCGTGCCATTCGACCGCGCTGATCGTCCGGTGCCCGCGGGGCAGCGCCCGCCCGATGTCGGTTGGCAGAGTGCGACCGGCGGTTACTTCCGCACGCTGAACATTCCTCTTCGCGCCGGACGTCTTTTCACCGTGCAGGACGGCCCCGCCGGGCCGCCGGTCGTCATCATCAGCGAGGCCATTGAGGACCAGTTCTTCAGAGGCGAAACGGCCGTCGGTCACAAAGTGAAGCTCGGCGATGGCGAAGCCGAAATCGTCGGAGTGGTCGGAAACATCCGCCGGGCTGCGCTGACCGATGCACCCCGCATGGACATGTACTTTCCGCAGGAGCACGAGCCATCGAACGGGAGCACGCTCTTCGTCCGCACCTCGAGTGATCCGGCACAACTCGGACCAGCGTTGCGATCCGCGCTGCGCGGCATCGAACCGGCGATGCTGCTCCGCAACATCCGATCGATGGACGAGATCACGCGCGAATCGGTGCAGGTGACGCGGCTCGCCCTGTCGCTGCTCGGCGCGTTCGCGGTCGCGGCGATTGCCCTCGCGGCGGTCGGCATCTACGGTGTCATGTCCTACGTCGTCCGGCAGCGCATGCGCGAGATCGGCACGCGGATGGCGCTCGGCGCGACGCCCGGCGGGATTCTGTGGCTCGTACTCGCCCACGGCGCCCGCATCGCAGTCGCCGGAACGCTGATCGGCCTCGCCGCATCGTTCGCCGCCGGGCGGGCGCTGCAGACGCTGCTCTTCGGCACGTCGCCGAGCGATCCGAAGATCCTGCTCGCGGCCGCGGGCCTGCTGCTCGCAACAGCCGTCGCCGCATGCTACTTTCCGGCGCGCCGAGCGACGCGCGTGGATCCTGTGAAAACCCTGGCAGCGCAGTGACCTTGCACCCTTACTTCAGCAATCAGAATTCAGCATTGCGCAGGCTCACCGCCCCGCCGTCACAGTCAACCCCGCGCCGGCGGTGAGCCGCCCCATGATCCCCCAGCCTCCGAAAGAATCGCTCACGACAATAGCCAGCTCATTCCTTCCTGCGCGCAGCGGCAGGTAGATCCTCGCCTGTTCGTAGCCAATCAGTCCGTCGCGACGCGGGCGGTCGAAGGAATAGCTGTCGTCGCCGCGGAACAACGGCACGCCATTCACGAAGACCGTCGCGGTGTCGCTGAACCCGAGGTCGAGGGCATACGTGCCTGCCTTCGTTGCGTGGAGGGTGACCCGCGCGAGCGCGGCTGTGATCCTGCTCTCCGGTTGCGGCAGTTTCACGTGACGATGAAGCTCCAAAAGACCGTCGGGCTCGGTTTCGAGTCGCGTGAGCGGACCGGTCATGTCACTGCCGGGCAACGACGGGACAACCGTGTCCTTCGGAACGAAAGCGCGAGACACGGACCATGCGCGAATGATCGTCGCCGAGGGCGGCGTCGCCGCTCGCGGCGCTTCGGTCATCGTGTCGAGGGCAGCGTTGAAGTCGAAGGCGACATCCGGCCGCACGACGACATTTGCGAACCGGGCGATAGGGCCCTCGCCGGCAACGTTGGCAGGCAAGAATCCACCGAGGGCGATGTGCCCGGCCTGCGGTTCGCGCGCAAGTTTCGGCACCAGCAGCGCGGGCGCGGACATGTCTTTCACGAAGAGCGCCGCATTCCGTCCCTGCAGGACGACGCGTCCGTGCGTCCACTCGCCGGGTTCGAAGCCGACCGCGGCAGTGCCTCCCGGCCCATGGTGGAGCTGCCAGGCGCTCGCGCCCTGCCAGGCGGGCGCGTACTGCAGCGCGTCGGGCAGCTGCGACTTGTGCGGGCGAAGGTAGAACTCCTCGTGCTCGCCCTCCGCGACCACGCGGAAGTTGATGTAAACGAACGAGCGCCGCCGCGTGAGCTGGACGTCGAAGTCGATCGTGCCATCCATCATCTTCACGTCGCGGCGATGCGCGAAACCGGTCTCCACCGCGAGCACCTGGCGCCCGTCGGCGGTGGCGATTGCGGCTCCTTCTTTATCGAGCGTCCAGCCGCTGTCGAACGGCAGCTGCCGCTCCTGCGCATGTGCGGATCCGGCGGCGAGCAATGCGAGGGTCAAGATGGTCGTGAATCTCATGCCCACATGCTAGGGATCCACGGGACCGGTCGCATGTGCTGAAAGTCACGACCTGGTCACGGCGCGCGAGTTCGCGCGCGCCTCATGCTTCTCGCAAGGCCTGAACAGGGTCGATGCGCGCGGCGCGTCGTGCGGGTAACCAGCCCGCCAGCAGACCGGAGAGCAGGAGCACGGCCGCGGCGAGCGCAAATGTCAACGGGTCTCGCGCCTCGAGACCGAACAAGAGCTGATCGAACAAGCGGACGCTCCACCAGCTCAGGGCGATGCCGAGCGTCATGCCGGCGGCGAGCAGCCAGACCAGGCGGGCCAGCACCAGGCGCACGACTCCCTGTGGATCCGCGCCGAGTGCCATTCGCAGCCCGATCTCGGCGCGACGGCGTGCAACCGAATGAGCGGCCACGCCGTAGAGACCGATCGCCGCCAGCAGCAACGCGAGCCCGCCGAAGAAGCCCGCGAGCATGGCGACGAGCCGCTCCTGGCGGACCGACGCCCGCAGCTGCGTTGAAATCGGGCGGATCGTGAAGGCCATCTGCGAGTCGACGCGCGTCATGGCTGACGCGAGGGACCGCGATAACGTCTCGGCGTTGTTCGCGGCGCGAACCGTGACCACCTTGATGGGACCCGCGTCATCGAGCTGCGCGAGCGGCACGTAGATGACCGGTTCGAAGCCGCGGCGCGGCGCCGAATACACCGCGTCGTTGACGATGCCGACAATGCGGTAGGCGTGTACCTGCGGTCCCTCGATACCAGCGCGAATCTCCTGGCCCACCGCCTGTTCGGATCCGAAGAATCGCCGCGCGAACGATTCGCTTACGACCACCACGCGCGGCGCGGTTGCCGTATCGTGCGTCTCGAAATCGCGTCCCTGAACGACTTTCATGCCGAAAGTACGGAACCATCCCGGTGAGACGACGTTGACCCAGGGAACGCGCTGCCGTTCGGTCAGCCCGGCGCTCGCCGGCGTCGGCTCCACCCTCGTGTTCCAGCGCATCGATCCGACCGGCGTGAGCACCGAGACCGCCGCGCTCGACACGCCGGGCACCTGCGACGCCGACTCCCGCAGGCGTTCGAAGAGCTGAACGCGCGCGTCCGGCGCGAGATCGTTCTTGCGCGCGTCGACGTTGATGGCGATCAGGCCTTCAGGATCGAAGCCGAGCGGCGTACTCGAGAGTGCGGTCAGCGTCCGGACGAAGAGAACACCTCCCACGACAAGCGCGAGCGAGAGCGCCACCTGCACAGCGACAAGAACGTTGCGAAGACCGAATCGCCGATCGCCTGAGACGGTACGAGCCTGCTCTTTGACTGCGTCCCACGGGGAGATCCCGCTCACTCCGAGTGCGGGAGCGAGCCCGAACACGAGCGATGTCACCGCCGTCACGCCGACGGTGAACAGCAGCACGCGCCAGTCGAGCGAAAGATCCAGCGTGACGCCGCTCGAGGGCGTTTCGAGCTGGCGGACGAGAAGTGGCCCTGCCCATCGCGCAATGAGCAACCCGAGCGCGGCGCCCGCGAACGCCAGCATCCCCGTTTCCGCCAGCAGTTGCTTCGCCAGCCGAAACCGGGACGCGCCGAGCGCCAGCCGAACACCAAGCTCGTGCCGCCGCGACGCCGCGCGCGCGAGCAAGAGGTTCGCAAGATTGGCGCAGGCGATCGCAAGCACGGCGGCGACGACACCCAGCACGATCTGCAATGGCTTGCGATATCCCTCGCGCAGATCCGAGTCGCCGGTCGCGGCCGAGACGAGCTTCAGCGGATCTTTCAGATACTCGGCCTGGTCTTTTGCACTCCAGTCCTGAGGCAGCGTCGCCTCGCGGATCTGCGCACGCACCGCATTGAGCCGGGTCGCTGCTTCTTCTATCGTTTGCCCTGGCTTGAGCCGTCCCATGATCTCGAGCCACCACACCGACCGGCCCTCCAGCATCTTTGCCTGCCCGGGCGCGAGCGCAAGCGCGCCAATCGGCACGATCACGTCTGCGCTGCGGCCGACGTCGGGGCCAAGGAAGCCGCGCGGCGTCACGCCGACCACCGTCGCCTCGACACCGTCCACAACCAGGCGACGACCGATCGCGTCTGGCGCTCCGCCCATTCGCCGCTGCCAGAAGCCGTAGCTGACGACTGCCACGGCGCCGTCCGGGCCACCTCCGCGCACATCGTCTGCCTCAGTGAATGTACGGCCGAGCACGGCCTTGACGCCGAGGACGTCGAACATGGCCCCGCTTGCCCATGCACCGTCGACAAAGTCCGTTTCACCGTGAGTCGAGAGGTTGACGCGCGTACCGGACCAGGCGAACGCATCCTCGAAGACATCGTGACGGCGATCGCGGATCTGCTCCCAGATCGGGTTCGTCCACGTGCCGTCGTCTACGAGCACGAGCCGCTGCGGTTCGCGCACCGGCAGCGTCTTCAAGAGGAGACTGTTGAGGATCGAGAAGAGCGCGGTATTCGCGCCGATGCCAAGTGCCAGCGAGACGATCGCGACGAAGGTGATGACCGGACTCGCGCGCAGCGATCGGACCGCATCACGAACATCGACGGTGAGGAGCGACTTCATCGAGAACCCTCCAGTGAAACGAGGACGACGCTCCGCCCAGCCGAACCAGGCGGCGTCTATCGAGGTCCAGAACCAGAACATGAGGAGTGCGAGAGACCCGCGGGCGCGGGCTTCGGCGTACTCGAGTTGCAGCGTCTCCCGCATGCCGGGTTCGAACCGGTTGCGGAACTCGCCCGGGTAGCACCGCAGCAGGAGGGCGTACCAGCGATCCGCCGAGTGGCGCATCACGCCTGGCTCTTGCGTGCCGCGCGGCGGCCCTGTGGAAATGCCGCGATGAGACTGACGAGACGCCGGCGTTCGGTGTCGAGCGCCTCGCGTCCGCGCGCCGTGAGGCGGTAGTAGATGCCGCGGCGCGGGTCGTCACCGGCCGGCCGCGGCGCGGCTTCGGCGACCCAGCCCGCGTCGATCAGCTTCGACAGGTGGCGATAGAACGATCCTGTTCGCAGCGGCACGGTGCCGCCGCTCTGTTCGTTCACGGCCTGCATGATCGCGTAGCCGTGGCGTTCTTCGTCGGCGAGCGCGAGGAGGATGTGGAGGACGGCGGGCTTGAGGGGTTCGGATATGTCCATATCAGACATGTCCACATTAGCATATCGGACCCGGCGAAGCCAGGCTGCGCGCTCGGTGCTCGGCGCTCAGTACTCAGTGCTCGGTGCTGGGTGCTCAGTGCTCAGTGCTCGGTGCTCGGTGCTCGGTGCTCAGTGCTCGGCGCACCCCGCAGACAGCACGCAGCACCCGCACTCAGCACGTAGCACCCGCACTGAGCACCGAGCACTCAGCACCGAGCACCGGCGCCCGGCACAGAGCTGCTCGGTGCCAGGCGGGCTTGATTCGTGCATCTTCTGTCGTGTTCAGCGAAATCATTCGAGGTGTTGCCATGAAAGCCGCGCGACTGCACGATTATGCCCAACCATTGGTCGTTGAAGACGTTGTTACGCCGAAGCCATCCGCGGGCGAGGTCCTGATCCGCGTCGATGGGGCGGGATTCTGTCATAGCGACATCCATGTGATCGATGGTGAGCTGCGGATTCTTCCGCGCATGCCGGTAATTCTTGGCCATGAGAACGCCGGTACGGTTGCGGCCTGCGGCAACGGAGTCGTGACCGTGAAGGAAGGGGACGCGGTCGCGGTCTTCGGCGCATGGGGTTGCGGCCGCTGCGACTACTGCGTCGGCGGCCAGGAACAGCTGTGCATCGCTCCCGAGTGGGCGGGGCTCTCGAAACATGACGGCGGCTACGCCGAATACATGCTGGTTCCGCACGAGCGCTATCTGGTCCCGCTGACGAAGCTGCGCCCTCAGGACGCGGCGCCGCTCACCGACGCGGCGCTCACGCCGTATCGCGCCGTGCGCAAAGCACTCCCCTTCCTCGAACCCGACTATTACGCGCTCGTCATCGGGCTCGGCGGGCTCGGTCAGTATGGGCTGAAGCTGCTCCGACTTCTCAGCGGCTCCCCCGTCATCGTCGTCGACCTCTCGGAAGACAAGCTGCGCCTCGCACGCGAGCTCGGCGCGGCGCACACGATCAACGGCCGGGATCCGAAGGTGCGAGAGGCGATCATGGACCTCACGCGCGGTCGCGGCGTGGCCGCGGCCTTCGACTTCGTCGGCACTGAGGGCACTCTGGACCTGGCGGTGAGGACGACGAGGTCGCTGGGCAAGGTGAGCCACATCGGCCTTGCGGGCGGCGCGGCGCGCATGAAAGTGCTCGAGAACACGCGCTTCGAAGTCCTGTTCGAGGCGACGCTGTGGGGCACGGTCAAGGAGCTGCGCGAGGTGATCGCGCTCGCGGAGAGCGGCCGGCTCACGCCGATCCACACAGAGTTCGCCTCGCTGGATCAGGTAAACGACGTCTACGCGAGACTCAAGTCGGGGAAGATCGAAGGACGGGCGGTCATCACACCTGCCGCTTAGGGGTGCTCGGTGCTTAGTGCTACGTGCTCAGTGCGGGTTCTGCGTGCTCGGTGCGGGTTCTACGTGCTCGGTGCGGGTTCTACGTGCTCGGTGCGGGTTCTACGTGCTCGGTGCTGAGTGCTCTGTGCTGAGTGCGGGTGCTACGTGCTGAGTGCGGGTGCTACGTGCTGAGTGTGGGGGGCGCCCAGCACAGAGCACAGAGCACCCAGGGCGCCCAGCACAGAGCACGGCGCAGCCAGCACCGCACCAGCACAGAGCACCCAGCACCGCACCAGCACAGAGCACGGAGCACCCAGCACCGCACCAGCCCATGAAGTCGGTGCGCAGATCGCGAGCCATGCGGATCGCGCGGCCGATGCGCGTTTACAGGCCACCGCGAAGTGGACGGTCATCCACTGCCGGTCGGCGTGAGCCGGTTTTTGCGTGAAATCCGCGTATAGGTCCAGCCAGTGTCCGTCCGCCGTCGGGCGCCACTGCCGCACCAGGAACTGAACGTGTTTCGGGGCTGGACCTATGACAACCACACAAAGACGATCTGCGGTTGCATGCGCGCTGTTAATGGCCGGGAGCCTGGTCTCGCATGCCGCTCCGCAGCTCTCAATTGCACCGGATGGCTACGAGATCACGCAGGTTCAACCCGTTGCCGGCGACGCTCGCGCCTTCGATGTGACCGCTCGAGCCACGGCGATCAACCGTGGCGATCCGGCGCTTGCGGTGACCGCGCAGATCTCGGCGACGCTGGCGAACGTCGCCATCCTCGACGGAGATCTGCGGTTCGGCGACATCCCGGCCAAAGGCGCCTCGCTCAGCCAGGACACGTTGCAGCTGCGCATCTCGCAATCCGTCCGGTCCGACAAGGGCGCGCTCAGCCAGGCGCTGTCGGTGCTGCGGTCTCTCAGGTGGCAGGTCAGCTGCGGCAACTGCGGCGGCAACCGCCCGCCGACCGCCAATGCCGGTCCGGACCGGACGGCTGCAATCGGGGAGTTGGTGACGCTCGATGGCAGCGCGTCCACGGATCCTGACGGTCAGGCGCTGACCTACTCCTGGTCCTTCATCAGCCGGCCGGCCGGCAGTTCCGCGGTCCTCGCCGCCGCCACCAGCATGAACCCGACGTTCAGCCCGGACCGCGACGGCGACTATGTCATTCAGCTGATCGTCAGCGACGGAACTCTCTCCAGCTCGCCCGATACGGTGCAGATCACCACCCGCAACAGTCCACCGGTGGCGAAAGCCGGCGCAGATCAACGCGTTGCGGTTGGCCAGGCGGTCGTCCTCGACGGCACCGGATCCACTGACGTCGACGGCGACATCCTCACCTATTCGTGGAGCGTCATCACGCGGCCTGCGGGCAGTGTCGCCGAAATTCAAAACGGTTCGCAGGGAATCGCGGGCTTTACGCCCGACATGGTGGGTACGTACTCGATTCAACTGATCGTCCACGACGGCACTGACGCGAGCGCCCCGGATACGCTGGTCATCGAGACAATCCTCGGAAATGCACCGCCGATCGCATCCGCTGGCTCGGACGTGTCTGCCGCCGTCGGATCAACGGTGCAACTCGATGGCAGCGGCTCCAGCGATCCCGACTCGGACCCGCTGAAGTATTCCTGGTCGCTGATCGGCAAACCACCAAACAGCAGCGCGACTCTGAGTGGAGCCGACACGTCCGCGCCAACGCTGACCATCGACAAGCCGGGTTCCTACGTGGCGCAGCTGATCGTCTCGGACGGCACCCTCGGCAGCAATCCCGACTCTGTCGTCATCTCCACCGTGAACAGCGCGCCCGTCGCTTCGCCGTCAGCGTTATCCACGGCCCGGTGGAAGACGACCGTGCAGCTCGACGGATCGAAATCAACCGACGCGGATGGCGATCCCCTGAC
>DATLLF010000287.1:0-7719 GCA_035537955.1 Vicinamibacterales bacterium
CGCCAGCCGGACGTGATCTTCGTCCCCACTCGCGAAAGCGTCGCGGACGAGATGCTGCAGCTCGCTGCGGTCAACTCGAAGGATGTGCTCTACGACCTCGGTTCGGGCGACGGACGCATCGTGATGCTGGCCGCGCAGAAATATGGCGCGCGCGCGGTCGGTATCGAGATCGACCCGAAACTTGTCGCGGTTGCCCGCGAGGTCGCGAAGCAGGGAGAAGTCGAACACCGCGTCACGTTCATCAGCGGCGACCTGTTCGAGGCGAATATCTCGGCGGCAACCGTCGTGATGATCTATCTCTCGCCCACGGTGAACGCCCGGCTCGAACCGAAGCTGCGCAAGGACCTGCGTCCTGGCACGCGGATCGTGTCGCACCAGTTCCCGATCGGGACGTGGCCTCCCGAGAAGACGGTGCGCGCCGAGGACGGCACGCTGCTGTATCTCTGGACCGTGCCTCCCGCCTCGAAATAGCGAGACGTCGATCTACCCGCGACGCGCTAGCGCGCCGACGCGCTCCAGAGATCAGGCGGCCGTGCGCCGCGCGGTTTTCCTCGCGGTCTTCTTGCGGGTGCCCTTCGCCGCCCGTGACGCCTTCGCCGCCTTGGCCGTGTAGGCGCGCTTCGTCCCCAGACTCTTACGCAGCCGTTCCATGAGGTCGATGACCTGCGCCGACTGCGGATCCGCTTCGGGCTCCAGATCCGGCTTCACTTTCTCACGCTTCGCGTGAACGACCTTCATGATGTTCTCGCGATAGTCATCCGTGTACTTCTCCGGATCCCAGTCCGACGCAAACTCCTGGATCAGTCTCTCCGCGAGCTGGAGCTGCTTCTGCTGGATCCCCTTTTCCGCCGGAAACTCGTACTCCTCGAGACTCGCCAGTTCATCGCGGAACCGCATCGTCGAGAGCACGAGCGCATCGCCGATGGTCTCGATCGCGGCGAGGCGCTGTTTGGAACGCAGCACGAACTTCGCGACGCCCATGCGCCCCGACTCGCGTATCGCTTCGCGCAGCAGCGCATATGCCTTGTCGCCGCCCTTCCCGGGGAGCAGGTAATAGGGCTTGTCGAAGTAGCGATCGTCGATGTCATCGCCTTTGACGAAATCCTGGATGTCGATGACACGGTCCTTCTTCAGCGCCGCCTTCTCGAAGTCTTCAGGGGTGAGCACGACGAATTGCCCCTTGGCGAACTCGTACCCTTTGACGATCTGCTCCCAGGCGACAACCTCGCCGTCTTTCTCCGCGACACGCTGGAAGCGGATGCGGGAGCGGTCCGTCCGCCGCAGCAGCCGAAAGTGCGGTCCGCGGTCTCTCACGGCCGTGTGGATTTCGACGGGGATATTCACGAGTCCAAAGCTGAGCGATCCGGTCCAGAGTGCGCGTGCCATACGCCGACGTCTGCAACAAGCGTGCGCACGACTCTATCGGGTCGAGTGAACCAAACGGGCAGTCCCTGCGTTTCTACAATGTAGAATCAAGGACAGCAGTGCCTGAACGCCCGCCAACTCTCGCAGAAGCAGTCTTTCGCGGACTGCTGCCGATTGCCGAGCGCGACGAAGTGCTTGCCGATTTCCGGGCAGAGTACGAGATGCGCGCCCTCAGCACGGGCAGAGGGTCGGCCCGGCGCTGGGCGTTGATGCAGGCGCTGTTCTCGATCCCGGCGCTGCTTCGCCGGGGATGGTGGCGAGGAATGACAGGTTTCGAGCCGCAAGCGAATCGAATGCGGCCTGGAGGACCAATGTTCGAGAGCTGGATCATGGATGTTCGCTACGCGGCGCGCCGTCTGATGAGCCGTCCAACCTACGCGCTGCTCGCAGTGCTGACGCTCGCGCTTGGTGCCGGCGGCACGGCGGCCATCTTCAGCGTCGTTCGCACGCTGCTGCTCGAGCCCCTTCCAATGGCGAACGAGGAGCAAGTCGGTGTGCTCTGGTTCACCGGGTCGTGGTCCGAGGCAGAGTTTCTTCATCTGCGGCCGAACTTCCAGGGTTTTCAGTCCATGGCGGCATACCGTCCGGATGGCGCGACGCTCGAGGTGAGCGGCGGCCCGCTGCGATTCATTCCTGGTATTGCTACGTCAGCCGAGCTGTTCGACGTCCTTGGCACCGCCCCGATGCTCGGGAGGACGTTCAAGGCTGGCGACGATGCGCCAGGCGCCGAGCCCGCCACTGTCCTCAGCTACTCACTCTGGCAGGAGCTTGGCGCGGATCGGTCGATCATCGGCAAGCCTGTGCGTCTCGGAGGTGCCAGCCGGACCGTGGTCGGTGTGATGCCGGCCGGCTTCTGGTTTCCGAGCCCGCTGACACGCGCGTGGAACACGGCGCCGCTCAATCCCAGGAGTCGATCCGGACGTTACACACTGATAGGTCGCGTCGCGCCCGGCACCACGTTCGCCCAGCTCGACGGCCCGCTCCGCGCGATGGGCGCGCGCGTGCAGGAACAGTTCCCCGCACCCGAGCAGTGGGACAAATCCCGGGCGCCGGAGATCACACCCGCGCGTGAGTTCTTCGTCGGCGACATCCGTCCGAGCCTTGTGGCGACGTTTGCGGCGATGGGCGTGATTCTGCTGATCGCGTGCGCCAACGTCGCCGCCCTGATGCTCGGGCAGATCGATGCACGTTCGACCGAGCTCGCCGTGCGTGCCGCGCTTGGTGCGAACCGACAGAGGCTCGTTCAGCAGCTCGTCATGGAGTCGATCGTCATCGGACTTCTGGCAGGCATCGTCGGGGCGGCGCTCGCGGCGGTGGGGTTCGGAGTGCTCGTGCAGTCGTTACCGCTCGGTGAGCTGGCGTCGACCGCGACGCTGGACTGGACGATCTTCGGCGCGTCCGTCATTGCCGCACTCGCAGCGGCGGTCATCGTCGCGATCGTTCCGGGTCTCGCGTTGTGGCGCGGGAGCAGCCTGCAGGCGACGATGGCGACCACGCGGACCGGCGGCATCGCCGGACGCGGCGGACGGCTGGAGGGTGGCCTCGTCGTCGCGCAGATGGCGCTGGCGGTACTTCTCGCCGGAGGCGCGGGGCTGTTGATCCGCAGCGTTGCGAACCTGCGAGCCATCGATCCCGGCGTCGACACGCGCGGCCTCGTGCTCGTGGATGCCACGATGCCGAGCGGGCTGGTGCCCGCGCAGCGGCGCCGCGCGATCATCGACATGATCCCGACACTCCAGGCACTGCCCGGGGTGAAATCCGTGGCCGCCACACAGAAGGTGCCGCTCCGCGGCTCGGGCGACAACTGGGGCATCGGCATCCGTGGCAAGCCGGACCTGCCGTCCTCGACAACTGCGTTCCGCATGGTAACGCGCGAGTACTTCACGACCATGGGCATGCAGATCCGTGCCGGGCGCAGCTTCGATGCGTCTGATCGTGAAGGCAGCGATCCCGTGGTGATCATCAACGAGGCGCTGGCGGCGAAGTACTTTCCTGGCGAGGATCCGATTGGCAAAGTGCTCCAGACATTCGACGAGCGCGGCGAGCGGATCGTCGGCGTCGTGAGCAACGCGGCGGAGGCGGATCTGACTGACGCGCCGGTTCCGGCGCGCTACATGCTCTACGAGCACATCCCGCAGTCGGGCAACACTGTCACGTTCGCGGTCCGCACGGATTCGGAAGAGCGCGTGGGTGCGCTCGCCGACGCGGTACGCTCGACGATCCAGCGCGAGAGCTCGCAGCTGGCGATACAGGAGATGACGACGCTGCGGACGGTCTTCGACATGGCGCTCGGCGCGGCGGGTCAGGTGGTGACGCTGCTGACGCTGCTCGCGGGGCTGGCGCTCGTGCTCGGCGCGGTCGGTGTCTACGGCGCGATCTCTCACTACGTCACGCGCCGCGCCCGTGATTACGGGATCCAGATCGCACTGGGGCAGCAGCCCGGGCGCGTGATCAGCCAGGTCGTCTCGCGCGGAATAACGCTCGTAGCGATCGGGAGCGCGATCGGCATTGCCGCGGCTCTCGTCGTCACGCGCGTGCTGGCGTCGCTGCTCTACGGCGTGGAAGCCACGGATCCGCTGGCGCTCGGCGGCGCCGTGTTGCTGCTTCTTGCCGTGGGTGCGCTGGCGGCGTTCCTGCCCGCGCGGCGCGCGAGCCTGCTCGACCCAGTGGCGGTGTTACGGCAATGAGCCGGTCACGAAGCGAATCCCAGGCGGTGCTCCTCGGGTCGCTCGAGGAACAGGTCATGCTAGCCGTCGTTCGAACCGACGGCGAGGCCTACGGCATGAACGTACGGCGCGAACTCGAGACGGTCACAGGACGCGACGTCACGATTGGATCCGTGTATGCCACGCTGGATCGGCTGGAGGCGAAAGGACTCGTATCGTCGTCACGGACTTCCGCTAACGACGCTGTGTCACGCCGCGTGTTCGCCGTGACAGCGGCGGGCGTCCGCTCGCTCGGGCAGACGCGAGCGGTGCGCGAGCGCCTGTGGGCGGGCGTACGGCTACAGGGCTCCGGGTCGTGATCGTGTCGCGGTCCCGACCTGGACCATAAGCAGGCGATTTGTGTGCAGTTTTGGCCGAACGATCGACGCACAGGTCAGCGGTTTGCAAAAATTGCGGACATTGTTGGGCTGAAACTGGATCGCACTACAATGTGCGCCCGGAGGGGACGTGCCGAATCGAATTCACGCCTGTCTGCGGCTCACGCAGGCGATCAGCGCGACGCGAACCGTCGAGGACATCTACAGTGCCGCGTTGGACGCGCTCGGCGAAGCGATGGGAGTCGCGCGTGCCTCGATCCTGCTGTTCGATCACGAGGGCGTCATGCGTTTTCGCGCCTGGCGCGGCATTTCCGAGGCGTACCGGCACGCAGTCGAGGGGCACAGCCCCTGGTCTCCCGAATGCGTGGATCCGCAGCCCATCGTCGTGCCGGACGTGCGCGACGATGGCGCGCTGGCCGGATACCTCGACATCTTCAACAAGGAAGGGATCCTCGCCCTTGCGTTCATTCCGTTGGTGAGCCAGCGTCGGCTCCTCGGCAAGTTGATGCTCTATTTCGATCAGCCAACGGCGATCGAAGCGGAGCACCTCGAGCTCGCAAGCGTGCTCGCGGCGCAAGTCGCATTCGCGGTAGAGCGCGCGCTCGCCGAGGAGCAGGCCCGCTTGAGTGAGGAGCGCCTCCGGTTTGCGCTCGACGCGTCGCTCATGGGCACCTGGGATTGGGATCTGCTGACCAACACCGTCCGCTGGTCCGAGAACCTCGAAGGCATCCACGGGCTTCCATCGGGGACGTTCGACGGCACGTTCGACAGCTATGCCCGCGAGATCCATGCCGACGATCGCGAGCGGGTCTTCGCGTCGGTCGCGCAGGCGCTCGCGGGGGAAGGGGACCACGACGTCGAGTACCGTCTCGTTGCGCCGGACGGGACCGTGCGCTGGGCGGAGGGCAAGGGGCGCGTGCACTACGTCGATGGCCGTCCGGTGCGCATGTCAGGGGTGTGCATGATCGTCACGCGGCGCAAGGAGGCCGAGCTCGCCAGGCTCGAAGCGGCGCACGAGGCGGCGCAACTGAAGGACGAGTTCCTGGCGACGCTGTCACACGAGCTGCGCACACCACTCAACGCGATTCTGGGATGGGTCCAGATCATCGAGTCCGGCATCGTCTCTGCGGACCGCCTGCACGACGCGTTGAAGGTGATCGGCCGCAACGCGCGCCTGCAGGCGCAGCTGATCGAGGACATTCTCGATGTGTCGCGCATCATCTCGGGAAAACTCGAGATCGATGTCGCCCCGATCGCGTTGAAGCCGCTGCTGGTCAGTGCCGCCACCGCCGCGCTGCCGTCCGCGATCGCTGGTGGCGTCGAGCTCACGACGGAGCTGCCCGATTACCTCCTGCCAGTGAACGCGGACACGGATCGCCTGCAGCAGGTTCTCGGCAACATCCTCTCGAATGCGGTGAAGTTCACTGACCGTGGCGGCCGCGTAAACCTGCGCGCACAGGCTGATGACCGCGAAGTGACGGTCGAAGTGACCGACACCGGCGTGGGGATCTCGCCGGATTTCCTCCCCTTCGTGTTCGAGCGGTTCCGGCAGGCCGACAGCGGCGCGACGCGGCGCCATGGAGGTCTGGGGCTCGGACTCGCCATCGCGAAGCACATCGTCGATCTCCATGGGGGGCGCATCGACGTAGCGAGTGCAGGAGCCGGGTGCGGAACGACGATACGCCTGTGCCTCCCTGTCGCGGTTGTGAGCGAGGATGCGCCGGCTGTTCGCCCGCCTCTCGCGGAGAGTGCCGGACTCGCAGGCATCAGGGTGCTCGTCGTCGACGACCACGACGACACGCGCGATCTGCTCAAGGCGCTGTTCGAATCCGCGGGCGCGATCGCGACCGGCGCGGCGTCAGCGGATGAGGCGTTCCGGATCGCGCTCGTGACTTTGCCGGACCTGCTCGTCGCCGACATCGGCATGCCCGACGTCGACGGGTACACGCTCATTCGGCGGTTTCGCGAGGCTCACCCGCACGTGCCCGCCATTGCCGTCACCGCGTACGCGCGCGCCGAGGATGCGGCGCAGGCGCGGGCCGCGGGATTCGATGGGTATCACGCGAAGCCGATCGTCGCACCGGAGCTGATCCGCCTGGCCGGCGACGTGCTCAAGCAGCGTTCGAGCGTCGCCTGACGCGCGTCAGTGGACGCCGACCGCTTCGCCGGCAAGCCCTTTGACGATCTCGCCGAGCACCGTCTTCGCGTCGCCGAACACCATCAAGGTATTCTCGGCGTAATAGAGATCGTTATCGATGCCGGCGAACCCCGGGTTCATCGAGCGCTTGTTCGCGATGACGAACCGCGCCTTGTCGGCGTCGATAATCGGCATCCCGTAGATGGGGCTCTTCGGGTCCGTTCGCGCGGCCGGGTTCACGACGTCATTGGCGCCGATGACCAGTACGACGTCGGTCTGCGGGAGATCGTGATTGATGTCGTCCATCTCGATCAGCGCGTCGTATGGCACTTCCGCTTCCGCCAGAAGGACGTTCATGTGTCCGGGCATTCGGCCCGCGACAGGGTGAATCGCGAACTTGACGTCGATTCCGCGCCTGGTGAGCTGATCGTAGATTTCGCGGACCCGGTGCTGCGCCTGCGCGACCGCCATGCCGTAGCCGGGCACGATCACCACGCTGCCTGCGTTGCCCAGAAGATCTGCCGCATCGCGCGGCGTTCCGCTTTTCGCGACTCGCGCCTCCCCTCGGCTGCTGCCGGTCTGCACCTGGCCGAATGCGCCGAACAGCACGTTTGTGAACGACCGGTTCATCGCGCGGCACATGATGATCGACAGGATGAGACCCGACGCCCCGTCGAGCGCGCCCGCCACGATCAGCACCTTGTTCTCCAGTACGAAACCCATCGCGACTGCCGAAAGGCCCGCATACGAGTTCAGCAGCGAGATGACCGTTGGCATGTCGGCGCCGCCGATGGGCACGATGAGCAGCACGCCGAACAACAGCGCCAGGACGATGATGAGGATCATCAGCGGCCATGCGTCGGGCCTGAAGGTGAGATAAACGCCTGAGGCCGCAGCCATGGCCAGGAGTGAGAGGTTGACGACGTTCTGCCCTCGATAGGTAATCGGACGCGTGGGGACGATCTCCTGGAGCTTGCCCGCCGCCATGAGGCTGCCGGTCAGCGTCAGGTACCCGAGAATCACCTCGAGTGCGATCGCTCCGGTGCGAAACGGGGTGAGCGCGCCTTCGTCGAGCCAGAGGAAGTACTTCGCTGTTCCGACGAGCCCCGCGGCC
>DATLLF010000288.1:0-23914 GCA_035537955.1 Vicinamibacterales bacterium
CTGAAAGACTTTCAGGAACGCGCCGAGCCGTTCAGCGACGTCGTCGGCTTCATGCCGCGTATCGGCGGCCTCGCGATTGATGGCAGGGCGTCCCAATTCTGGTTCGCCGCCGTCAGCGGCAACTATTTCGGCGGCCTCGGCGTCCGACCCGCCGCCGGGACGTTGTTCACCAGCGATTCTGGCTCCCCCGTCCACGTCGTGCTCGGGTACTCCTTCTGGATGAAGAACTTCGGCGGGGATCCGAACGTCGTCGGCACAGCCGTCCGCGTCGATGGCGCTCCAGCGGTGATCACCGGGGTCGTCGAACGATCGTTCCGCGGAACCCTGACGGGTGTCGAGATGGACGGCTACATCGCCATCGAGGACTACGGCGTCCTCAACCCCGACGTCAATCGCTGGCTGTACCGAAACCGCAAAGCGCGCCCGATGAATCTTCTCGGACGACTGCGTCCGGGCGTGAGTGTCGAGGAAGCGCAGGCATCGGTGGACGTCTTGATGACAACCCTCGCCGCCGAATATCCGGCGAGCGATCAGGGCATCGCCGCCGTCGTCGTGCCGGAACCCCTCGCGCGGCCGATGCCGATGCGATCGGTGCGCGAGGCGGTGCCGTTCGTCCGGCTGTTCGGGCTCGCGCTGGCTGCGCTGGTGCTGCTGCTTGCGTGCATGAACGTCGCGAATCTGCTGCTCGTGCGCGCGACCGCGCGACAGCGGGAAATCGCGGTACGCGCAGCGCTCGGCGCCAGCCGGGGCCGGCTCGTGCGGCAGATGATCACCGAGGGGCTGCTGCTGTCGGCAATCGGCGGTCTGACCGGTTATGCGGTTGGACAATGGGTGAGCGGAGCGTACATTTCGCGCCTCGACCTCGGCGCCGATCTGCCGCTGCGATTCGACACGTCGTTCGATCTGCGTGTCTTCCTCTTCTCACTCGGCACGGCCGTCCTGACGGGAATCGTGATCGGACTCTGGCCGGCGTGGCGAGCGTCGAAGGCAGATGCGCGCGCGGCGTTGCACGATGGCGGTTGGACGAGCTCTGACGGCGGCGGCCGTCAGCGGCTGCGGCGGACACTGGTCGTCGGACAGATCTCGGGCGCGCTCACGCTCCTTGTAGTTGCGGGACTCTTCATCCGAACGCTGACCTCAGCGCAGGATATCGATCTGGGCTTCGACGCCAAGAAGCTCATCTCGGTGCGTCTCGATCCGAAACAGGTCGGCTATGACGACGATCGAACCGTCGAGTTTTATGGGGAGCTTCAGGGCCGCATCCGGCGATGGACCGACGTCGAGTCGGTCTCGGTGTGCCTCGCGCCGCCCATGAGCTATCTGATCGGCGGCGGCTCCATCTATGTCGAAGGGCGTGCCGAAACCGCGAACCGCCAGCCGCCGGCGTCTTTCATCAACCATGTCGGCCACGACTACTTCGCCGTCATGGGCATCCCGATCGTGCGCGGCCGCGCATTCACCGAGGCGGACGAAGGGCAACTGTCGACGACGCGGCGGTTCGCAATTGTCAATGAGTCGTTCGCGGCGACCCACTGGCCCGGCGAGGACCCGATCGGTAAGCGTTTCCACGCCTTCAACACGTCGGAGCCGCTGCTGCAGGTCGTCGGCGTCGCACGCGACAGCAAGTATGTGGTCGTCTTCGAGTCGCAGCGGCCCTACGTCTACCTGCCGGTCGTCCGCGATATGTCCATTCGGACGCTGATCGTGCGGGCGGCCGGCAACCCCGCGGCACTCGGGCCGCGTCTCGAACGAGAGATCAAGACGCTCGCGCCCGACATGCCGATCGCCGATCTGCGCACGATGACGCAGTCGCTACAGGGGGTGTTCGGTTTTCTGATCTTCCGCATTGGCGCCATTCAGGCAGGGGGCCTCGGTCTGCTCGGCCTCATCCTGGCGACCGTCGGCGTGTATGGCGTTGTCTCGTTCGGCGCCAGCCTGCGCACGCGCGAAATTGGCATTCGCGTCGCCCTTGGCGCCCAGACGCGCGACGTGCTGCGTCTGATTCTCGGCCAGGGGCTCACCCTGGTCGCCGGGGGGCTGCTCGCAGGACTCGCGTTATCAATCGGGATGGGCCAGCTGCTCTCACACTTTCTGCCGCTCGTGAACGCCTCCGACTGGATCACGTTTGCGGCGGTCGCCGCCGGTCTCGCCGCGCTCGCGCTGGTCGCATGCTATCTGCCGGCGCGCCGAGCTGCAAAAGTGCCGGTGATGACCGCACTGCGTTACGAATGATGTTCTCTTCATCAGCGCAGGCCTGCTCTCAGCGGACCTCGGCGAGCGCGAAGAAGAGATCGACGTACGATGCCGTGGCGCCGTCGAGGCCCGCCATCTTCGGATTCATCGAGTCGATCAGAAAGAACTCGTCGGGCGCGTGCGCGCCGCCGCCAGTGCCCAGCCCGAACTGGCCGGCTGGCAGTTGCAAAGGCGGACCGGTAAATGTCACGCCGGGCCACGACCCCGCGAGGCGCGGCCAGAGTCTCGGCTCGACCCCCGACTTGCGGTAGGCGGCCTGCTCGGCGCGGATCAGCCGCGAATCGGCAGCCGTCTCCGTCGGGTCGTATCCACCCGTCATGTTCACCTCGATGTCGCCGAACCCACGTGCCGCGAGGTGCCGCTTCAACAGCTCCAGCGTTTCCCTGGCCGTCATGTCGGGCACGAGACGCATGTCGATCTTCGCGACGCCGCGGTGCGGCAGGATCGTCTTGCCGCCGGACCCCGTATACCCGGCCACCAGCCCCTCGATATTGATCGTCGGCTGCGTCACGAGCCGGCGGAGCGACACGTCCCAGGCCTCGTCGTCGATCCACCGCCCAACGCCCAGCGTCTTCCTGGCCGATTGCTCGTTGCGGCTGGGAATCGCCTCCCGCAGAATCCGCTGCAGTTCCGGGGACAACGGACGGACCTTGTCGAAGAATCCCTCGACAGCCGGAGTGTGGCCGTCGGCTTTGACCAACGTGTTGAGCGCCTGTACGAGGTGCCACACCGGCGAGTCGATCTGCGCGGCGAAGCTCGAGTGCACGTCGGCCCTCGGCCCCCGGCCCCACTTTTCGCCCGTCGACACGAGCTCGAGCTCGACGACTCCTTTCGCGCCGAGATTGATCTCGACGCCGTTCGCACTCTGGCTGCCGAGGGGGATGATCACACCCGCGGAGCGTTTCAGCGCGGCCTCGACGTCGGGCCGCAACGCAATCTGCGAGAAGTTGGGCGAGCCGATCTCCTCTTCACCCTCCGCGACGAGAACAAGATTGACGGGAAGCTTCCGCCCGGCTGCCTTGAACGCGTGCAGAGCCGCGAGGAAGGCGATCTGCGGCCCTTTGGTGTTTGTGGCGCCGCGCCCGATCATCACTGTGCCGACACCCGGCCGATCCACGAGCCTGCCCTCGAGCGGCGGCGACGACCACTCCGCCGGATCGAACTGCTTGACGTCGTACATGAAGTAGATGCCAAGCGTCGTGTCGGCGCCGGCATCGAGCGTCGCGAAGACGCCGGGCTTGCCCTTCGTCGGAACGATCTCGACCCGGTCGAATCCTGCTTCGCGAACCAGCCGCGCCATGTACTCCGCGCCCTGCGGATAATTCAGGTCTTCGGCAGCGATCGACGGCACCGCGATCCAGTCCCGAAGCATTTGAACGGTCGCATCGTGTCGTGGCCTGATCGCCGCACGGACCGCGTCGCGGTCTGAGCCGTCGGCCTTGGCGTTCTGACCAGCGAGCAAGGGGTCGGTCAGGACGAGCCCTGCTGCGCCCGCCAGGCTGGTGTGTAAGAACTCGCGCCGGTCGATCATGGTCGTGCTCCTCGTCGTCAGTGGACGGCCGTATCATCAGCTTTCGGATGGCGGGGATTGTACTCGCTGGTTCACCGCTGCCGCTGAGCGCCGCCTGAAGACACGCTGGCTTCGGCGAGTGTTCGGAACCGGCCGTTACAGAACTGCCTGGAGACTGATAGAGGAAGGACAATGCGGCTATTCAGCGCGCAGTGCCTCGACCGAATGCACCTTCGCGGCCTGACGCGCAGGTAAGCAGGCGAGCAGCACGACTCCGAGGAGCACGGCCGGCACGGCGAGATACGTCAGCGGCGGCACCTCGCCGCGGTTCTCGCCCGATGGTCGCGAGCTGTACTTCCTGAGGGGCGGCCGCAACGCGGCGGCCGCGCCACAAGGGCGCCTTGTGGCGGTGCCGCTGACCGCCGGATCCTCGTTGACGGTCGGCCCTCCTCGAACGCTCCTGGCCGGTGACGCGACGCCGACCGGTTTCGATGTGGTTCGCGACCACCGCCTCCTGGTCGGGCGCCGCGGCGACACGCCCGGTGATCGTCCGCATGCGCTGCTGGGTGCAGAACCGGCCCGCGCTGCTGAACGCCGCCGCGTCTAGACAATGACCGGACCCGATCAACCCATGAACGGATTCTCGTCCGCGGTCGGCCCGTACACCGACGGAACCGGCAGATTCAGCAGGCGCAGATAGACGAGCAGCTGTCCGCGATGGTGATACCAGTGATTCAACATGATGGCGCGGACGAAGGCGGCGCGCGGCATCGCCAGGATCTCCTTGCCGCCGCTGTGCAGACGCCAGGTCTCGCCCATCTTCGAATCGTCGAATCCACCGAGGGCGCGCTTCGCCTTCGCCACGCTGTCGGTCAATGACGGCAGAAGCTCCGACGTGGTGGCCGCCTCCGGCTGAATGAACGCCGGTGGCTCCGGAATGGTGTCCAGTGCCGCCAGCTCGGCGACCATGCCGGGCACGGTGGCGACGTGCAATGCGAGCTGGCCGAGCGACATCGACTTCGGATGCGGCTTCCAGGACAAGTGTGCCTGCGGTATTCGCTCCAGCACGCGGCGCGTCGTTTCGGCTTCCTGTTCGAGCTCCGCGAGCATTCCGTCAATCATCTTCATCGCATCCTCCTAGTGGGCGGCAGATTCAGCCGCTTTACGCACGCGCGCGTGCAGCGCAGCCCATCCCGTTCCAAGGCGCGCGCGATGGTCTTCCGGGAACGGCCCGACAAGCGTGTGTGTGAACGTGATCAGCGTGCCTTCCGGTGTTTCAGTCAGGCGGTACATCAGATTGGACGTTGCCGCGGTGGACATGAACAGGGGTCCCCAGATCTCCAGCAGCGCCGGACGTTTGATGCTCTGCACGAATCCCCACAGATGACCGTTGTCGCCGCCGAGATCGCGAAACCAGCGGCCGCCGGGGTAAGGCTCGAGCATCATCGGCAGCGGCGTGCCGTCAGGTGCTTCGTTGAGCCGTCCCATTTGCGCTAACAGCGAGGCGAACGTCTGCTCGACGGTCGCGCGTACCGCGATCTCCTCGGTGATGGTGAACGTTTGCATTTCTGAAACCGGTGCCGTCGTGGTCATTTTTTCTCCTCGGCATGTGCCTTGATGCGGCGCAGCTGTCCGCGCCAGTGTCGCGCGAACATTCCGCACCAGTCGTGAACCGTGCGCAGCGTTTCAGCGTTGATTCGATAGAGGGTCTGCCTGCCGTCGCGGCGCATGTGGACGAGACCGACGTCACGGAGCACCTGCAGGTGCTTCGAGACCGATGGCTGTCCCAAGTCCAGGGCGTCAGCAATTTCGCCGACCGAGCGCTCGTCGTCAGCGATGAGCTCGAGAATGTGCCGGCGGCGAGGCTCCGCGATGGCGTTGAATGCGTCGGACGTCGTACTCGCGCGCGGCATGCTTACCCTTATATATTCCTATATGGGAATATGTCAAGCGGTCCCGTGCGCAGATCGAGAACGGCCTCGTGTCAACGATCAGGTGGAGCTGTCGCCCTGGGGTCAGATCTTGTTTCTTGCACGACTGACCGTCAGCGAGGTCAGATCTTGCCCGATACACGGTAAAGGTCGAAGGAGGCCGCTGCCAGAAGAGGACATTCGTGCAAGAACCAAGATCTGACCCCAGGGGGGGGACCCCAGGGGGGACCCCAGGGGCTACACCGCGAAGAAGTATCGCGTCAGGTGGAAGAACACGGGCGCGGCGAAGCACAGCGAGTCGATGCGATCGAGGATGCCGCCGTGCCCGGCGATCGCGGTGCCGAAATCCTTGACGCCGCGGTCGCGCTTGATGGCCGACATCACGAGGCCGCCGGCGAACCCCAGGATGGCCACGGTGAGTGACAGCAGCGCTGACTGCCACAGCGTGAACGGGGTGATGGGTGACAGCGCGCAGCCTAGCAGCACCGCTGTGGCGATCCCTCCGGCGAAACCCTCGATCGTCTTGCCCGGGCTGACCGTTGGCGCGATCGCATGCCGGCCGTAGAGCTTACCCCAGATGTACTGCAGGACGTCGCTCGATTCGACGACCAGTATCAGATAGAGGAGCAGCTTCGCGTTCTGCCCGCCGTATCCCGGTATGTCGAGCATCAACAGAGCAGGCGCATGGCTGACGCTATAGACGCACGCCATCAGCCCCCATTGCATCCTGGCGATGCGCTCGAGGAATCGCACGGTATCACCGGCGAGCGCGGCGGCAGCCGATACACACAGCACGCCGTACACGGGAATGAGGATCGCGAACAGCCCGTACCAGCGCACCGCGACGAGGCCGTATTGGAGTGGAATCGAGACGAAGAAGACGAGCAGCAGCACGCGATGATCGTCACGCCGCATCGGCGCCAGGGCGAAGAACTCGCGGAGCGCGCCAACCGAGAGCACCGCGAACAGCACGATCGCTCCGATCGGGCTCAAAAGCAGTGAGCCGACCACCACGGCGCACATCACCCACCACGAGAGGATGCGGGTGTTGAGGTTGGCGATGGCGGCCGTGCGAGCGGCTGTCTCCACTCGCGCACGCAGCGTCTGAGCGACCGCCGTGGCGGCCGTCAAGACGACGACGAGGCCAGCAACGACGGACGCGAACTCTCGGTCGAAGGTGATGTGCATGGACGGTTCACCGCGAGTAGCGCGTGCCGCGCACGCGCGAGAAATACGGCCTTGCTCTCGCCGGGGAGCAGAAGAAGCGGCGCGCCGAAGCTCACGCTGGCCGACAGGGGAACGGGAATAGTCTCGCCCTTGGGCAGAATGCGATGAATGTTCTCCAGGAACACCGGCACGAACTCGACGTCCGGCCGCGCGTGCGCCAGGTGATAGAGCCCGCTCTTGAACGCCTGCACACCGTTCCCACATCCACGCGTCCCTTCGGGAAACACGATCAGCGATGCGCCGGCGTCGAGGGCACGCGCCGACTGTTCGACGCTACGCTCGGCGAGCCGGATGGTCATCCTGCGATCCGCGTCGGGGCTGGTGCGATCGACGAGCAGCGCATCGAGGAAGCCGTGCGCGATGCAGCGGCGGAGCGGCGTCTTCTCCCAATAGTCGCGGCCGGCGACGGGTCGCGTCCTCATGCGGACCTCGCGCGGCAGCGATCCCCAGATCACGACGAAGTCGAGATGGCTGGTGTGATTCGCGTAGTAGATGCGCGGCCGCGCATCCGGCTTCCCCACCCAGGTGGGCGATCCACAGAACAGTCGCGCCGCCGCAGCAAGGACGCACGACGCGGTCCCACGCAGTACTGAAAAACCAGCCGCCTCCTCTCGCCTGCGCCGGTGCAGACATGCGCCGATTTCCGGCCGGATCACCACCTGCGGTCGAGCGCGCCGAATCGTCGCCAGCGCCTCGTCCACCGTGCGCACCCGCGCGCTCGCGAGCAGAAACGCGCCGACCACCGCCGCGCTTCGCGAATAGCCAGCCTTGCAGTGGACGAAGACGGTGCCTCGCTGCGCGTGAGCCGTTACGAATTGCACCGCTCGCTGGAGCGAAGCCGGATCGGGCGCGGTCAGGTCGAGCGTCGGCACGTTCAAGTAGGGAAGACGCGTGAAGATCGGTGTCTCGTTGAAATCGGGGGTCAGATCGACCACCGCAACGACACCGGCGGCGGCGGCCTGCGCCGCCTCACGGTCGTTCAACTGTCGTCCAATCCACACGTGCGGCGTGACCGCATCATGCGGACGGCACTGACGGCGGTACCACGCCAGCGAGGCACGCTGGCCGACCATGTACGGCCACAGCATGAGCCACGTCGTCAGCGGCAGCCGGCCATTCGACTTCGCAAATACCCAGGGCCCGGCGCCGGCGTACGCGGCGCTGACGATCGCCACGCTCAGCGCCGGCCACAGCAGCAGTGCGCTCCACGGCCAGAGGACGAGCGCGCTCGCGAGGAGTGCTGCCGCGCCTGCCAGATAGTAGAGCGCGACGCGCGGGTTTCTCGCGTCAGCGGATGCCTGCGCGGTCGTTTCGATCCTGCTGCGAACGAAGTAGAACACCAGCACCGTCAGCGCGAGGCCGCCGAGTACGTCGACGACGTGATGCTGGTAAGTGAACACCGTCGACAGTCCGATGAGCACGAACCACGCAGTGACCGCGAGCCGCAGGACGCCTCGCGCGTGACGGCGATACGCTTCCGCGAGAATCACAGTGAGCGTGATGTGCAGCGACGGAAAGAGATTGAACGGTCGATCGAGTGCGGTGAACTGCTGAAACACCATACCGAGCCAGCCGTCAGCGAGCGGTCGCTCGAAGCCGAACCGGAGCGGCATCATGAGGAAGCACACACCCGCGGACAGCACAGCAACGGCGACTCGCCACGTGAAGACACGGAGCTCGTCGCGGTCGCGGCAGAGAAAGGGCGCGGCGATGAACAGCGCATCGATCGACAGATACGGCAGGATCATCGCCGGCCAGAACGGGATCTGCCGTTCCCAGGCGAAAGCCCACGTGCCGACGTCGACTCGCCGTGACGTGATCCAGTTGCAGCCCCCGTAGACCGCCAGGAACAGCGCCGACAGCAGCAGCGACCGGATCGCCGCCTGTCCTGAGCGCAGTCGAGGCGCCTGCGCCGTCAGGCCGCGATGCGTTCGGCGAGGGAAACGGTGAAGATGCCCCATCGATCGATCTCCATCGAGATCTTGCGGAAACCCACAGTGCGAACGAGCTCGTCCATCTCCGCCTGGGTACGCCGCCGCATCACCCACGGCTCTCCGTCACGATTGATCAGCGTGCGCGCGATCAGCTCCATCTGCGGGTGCCATGGCTGGTTCGTATAAATCAGATACCCCCCCGGCTCGACCGCGTCGGCGAGGCCCCTCAGCGACGCCATCACACGCGCGTTGTCGGGGACGAGCTCATAGAGGCCCGACACGATCGCGACGTTGGGACGCGGCGTAGTCGCGGCCAGCGATCGCGCCTCGAAGGCATCGCCGCGGGCGAACGTGATGCCCGGCACACCCATGCTGGCGGAAAGGCGTCGACCCGCCGCGAGGTTTTCTTCACGGTTGTCGCACAGCACGGCCGTCACCGGCTGCGGCAGCGATCGAACGGCCGCGAGGACATAGCGGCCTGGACCTGCCGCCACGTCGAGCAGGCGCGCCGGCGCTCTGCGCGCATGTACACGTGTCACGGCGTCGTGCAGCGTGCGCTCGAGATGTTCGCGGCGCTGGCGGATGCCGCGCCAGCCCACGCTCGACAGAAACGCCCGATCGATCGCACGGCCGAGCGGCGTCACGCCTCGCGGGCGATCCTCGTACACGTAGTCGAGCGTCAGACCTGAATCGAACCCGGTTCGCCATCCCAGGCGCACGCCTTGGCTCAGGCAGCCGAGCGTTCGCATCGCCCAGCGCAGCGGAACATACCGATGCCCGCCGGGCGCGCGCAGGCGATCGTGTTCCCGCTTCGTGTGCCCAGTCGCGTCGGCGTGAAGCAGCGACGGCCGGGTGGCCGGCTGCGAAAACCGCCGCGCGATGAACTCACGCATCTTCGCAATCGGCAGCTCCCGGCCACGCTCGTGAAAGAGGGCGTGGAACAAACCCGGGTAGACGTGCATCTCCTTGACCGAGGACGACAGCCGCTCGAAGAACCGCCGCTGCGCGTTCAGGTCCACGACCCAGTCACTGCCCGCACTGAGGATCAGGACCGGTATGTGAATCGCGGCCGCATCCGCGACGAGCCGCCGCGACGTGTCGTGCAGATCGAGCAGCATGTTGACGGCGATCTGCCGGAAGATGAGCGGATCGTTCGCGTAGCGCTCGGCTTCCGCGGCGTCGTGAGTCAGCAGGCGAGCCTTGACGTAGCTCTTGACGTAGCCGTCGCCGAACAGTGCTTGGCGGAGACGCAGCAGCGGCACGGCCCCGGGCACGTACAACTTCACGCGGAACGCCGGCGTGGCGAGGACGAGGCCGGCGAGCGGCGGCGCAAAATCGTGCGCCCAGGCGGCGGCGATCACAGCACCCACGCTGTGCGCCACGACGACGGTGTCTTCCGTGCGGACGCCGTATGCGTCGCGGATGTGCCGTGCGAACGCGTCGGCATCCTTGACGAGCGCGGACACGCTCTCCGCGGCGCCTCGCTCGCCCGCGGACCGGCCATGGCCTCTCGCATCCCACGCAAACACCGCCACATCGTCCATGCCCAGCGCATCGACGACGTGTTGCCAGCGTCCGCCGTGTTCGTGACCACGATGGAAGAGCGCGATCGCTCGCCTCGCTGAACCAGGGCCACGCTCGCCGTAGCTTGCCTCGATGCGCGCGAGCGGAGGGGAGCCTGCCTCGCCGAAGCTCGTCTCAGTGCGCGCGCGCGGAGGCGGCAGCCACACCCGATAGGCGAGCGTGGCGCCGTCCCACGTCGTGAATGTGCGTTCGAGACACGTGCGTGTGTGTGTCATCGCGATCCTCTTTTCTCTTCCGAGGGGCTTCGCCCCTCGGACTCCCCTGCACGCTCTCTCGCGAGCCGCGTCGCCGGCTCGCTCCGTTCGCGTGGCTCGCTCGCGGTGCTCGCTCGCACTCATCTGCCCGCGGGCGGTTTCGTCTCGAGCGCGTCGAGGATTCGGTGCAGACGAATCGCAATCGTCTGGACGCAACCGAGAACGATGAGAAGGCACGTGTAGTCGAGCAGCGTCACGGGTCCGGCGGTCTGCGTGCCGATGAACGTTGCTGCCGCGGCACACCATGCGCCGGCGTGAAGCAGCACCATGCGCCACGGCTTCGACATCGGACCGCTGAACTCGCGCTGCACGCCCACCGCCTGTCCGAGGGTGCCGACGTACGCGGTCAACAGCGCGAAGATCGCGGCCCAGTAGCCGCTGAACGGGGACGCCAGGCCGCTATGGGCGACACCGACAAAAATCAGTACGTCCGACACACGGTCAGGCAGATCGTTGAGGATCTCACCGCGCGCGCTCGCCTGACGCGCTGCCAGCGCCACCATCCCATCGAGCATGTTGAGCCACAGCCGGACGTAGCAGAACAAGGGGCCGACGACCAGCAGCCACGGTGAGTCCGCCGCGCGCCAGAAGCACACGCCCGCTGCGGCAGATGCGACGATCGACAAATACGAAATCGTGTCGGCGTCAATGCGATGAGCGACGCAGAACCGAACCGCGTAACGAGCCGTGGCACGGAAGCATGCTGCAATCGGGCGCCGCCACTCCGGGGTATAGCCATCGCGCGTCTGTGCAATCGAAGTCATCGTGCCCCCTGTGCTCTGCTTGGAAGATACGGACAGCAGCGCACAGGAGTCGTGAGCGATCGATGAAAAAGGATGAAAATGGCGGCCAGCGAAGGCCTTCTCGGCACTTGGGCGAACGTTGCGCTCGGTTAGAACCCATCTCACAAATCCCTGGCCGCACTCGCGGCGAGTGAGCACGGCGAGCGAGCCACGCGAACGGAGCGCGCCGGCGTAGCGGCGCGCGAGAACGCGTGTAGGGGAGTCCGAGGGGCGAAGCCCCTCGGAGAAAGGCTAGAGTTGAAAGCCGCCTGACAGTTCTGTAACGGCCGGTTCGGCGATCGGCCGAACTTCCCAAGAGACTGGGTCGGCACGTGCGTTGCGCCGGTCAGCTCCGTGCCGAAGAAGCAGCAAATCAAACGTTCGCCGCTCCGGTCGGGCCGCCGCGTCCGCTGGACCTTCGAAGTGTCGGCGGACGTCGGCGCGGGGAACCGCGCGCACGTGAAGAAACCCGCAAAGAAGCGGAAGCGCGCGCGCCCAATCGCGCAGCTGGCGAGTCGGTCATCGGATCCGCGTGATCACGCAGGGCACGACTCAGTCACATCGTCGACGACAGAAACGGTGGTACCTGCGGCAGCGCCCATCGCGGCGACGCGGCCGGCAGTCGAATCGACTTCGCCCGTCCCGACCGCCCCGGTAATGCAACCGACGCCAGCGTGGCAACCGACCCGTGGACAGATGGTGGTACTCGCCGGAATCGCCGTGCTCGTGATCGCAACCGTGGCCCTGCCGCTGCGGCCGCCGGCAAATGACACACTGCGCTCGCAGCAGCAGCCGGAAGAGCGGGAAAGTGCCGCCGCCGTGGCGAAACCGTTGCCGACTACGGCCGCGCCTGCGGCGCCCGTCGCGGCCATGGCCCGGCGGCCCGTCGTCAAGACATCGGCACTCACGGAAGTCCCGAAGAAATCGTCGGTGCAGAACGCGACGAATCGAACTGCGGAACCGACAAGATCAACTTCGCCCGGCTCGGTCGCGGCGAACGACAACGTCCCCATGGCCAAAGGCTCGACGACGGAGCCGGTTCTGCCCGAACCGATGCCCGCCGCACCCTCGTCAGCGTCGGCAGCGAACCTGTCCCCGACGACGATCACGGGTTGCCTCGAAATCAGCACTGATGGAAATGAGTTCCGTCTGGCTGATACCGAGGGGGCCGACGCACCCAGGTCGCGGAGCTGGCGTACGGGATTCCTGAAAAAGCGAACCGCTCCCATCGCTCTGGTCGGAGTCGCCGACCCGCTCGTGCTCAAGAAGAGCGTCGGCAAACGCGTTGCCGCAACGGGCCTGCTGACCAGCCGCGAACTTCAGGTCAGCTCTCTTCGCAGCGTCGGTTCTTCCTGCAACTGACGTCTGCGCATGGTCCGGTCCGCCCTTCAGCGCGGTCCCGCTGGCAGATGCTCGACTATGTAGCGGGCAATGAGCGAGTAGACGTGCAGCGAGGTGCCAGGCCCCTCCGAGATGCTGTGCGACCTGTTGGGATACACCATCATGTCGAACGGCTTCTTCAGCTCGATCAGCCGGTTCACCAGGCGCTCCGTCCCCTGGTAATGGACGTTGTCGTCACCGGTGCCGTGAATGATCAGCAGCTTCCCTCGCAATCCTTCTGCAAAATGGATCGGTGACCCGGCGCGGTAGCCCTTCTCGTTCTCGGCGGGGAGGCCCATGTAGCGCTCCTGATAGATCGTGTCGTAGAGCCGCTGGTCGGGGACGGGAGCGACCGACACACCGACCTTGTAGACGTCCGGGTAGCGGAACATCACGTTCAGCGTGTTGGAGCCGCCGCCGCTCCAGCCCCAGATTGCGACGCGCGTCGCATCGAGGTACGTCCGTTCCTCTGTGAGCGCACGGATCGCTGCCGCCTGTTCCTTCGAGGACAGCTCACCCACCGAACCGTACACGACTTTCCGCCACGCGGCTCCCTTCAGCGCCGGCGTCCCGCGGTTGTCGAAGCACGCGACGACGTAGCCCTGGTTGGCCAGGGCTCGAAGGAAGAACATATTCACGCCGCCCCAGGCGTCGTTGACCATCACGCCGGCAGGTTCGCCGTAGACGAAAACAACCACCGGATACTTGCGGCTGGCGTCGAACGCCTTCGGCTTCAATAGGTACCCATCGAGCACGACGCCATCGTCGACCGTCACCTTCAGGAACTCGACGGGCGGGTCGATGATCGGTGCCGCCTTGCTGGCGAGGACGGAGTTGTCGATCAGCATCCGCACGGATCGGTGATCCGGCAGGGTCACGATCTCCGTCTTCGGCGGACTCTGGAACGACGACCACGTGTGCATCGCCCATCGTCCGTCCGGTGAAATGTTGTACGTGTGGGTGCCGGGCTGATTCTCTGGCGTGATGCGCCAAACGGTGCCGTCGCCGTCGAGTCTCGCCGCATACAGGTAGCGCTGCGTCGCATTTGATGGGGAGGCAATGAAGTAGAGTTTCCCTCCCGCAGCGTCGACCGCGGCGATCGAGGCGAGGTCTCCGTCGAACTTCGTCAGCAGCCGTTTGCCGGATCCGTCCCGCTTCACTGCATACGCGTGCCGCCAACCGTCGCTTTCCGACACCCAGACGAACTCGCGGCCGTCCTCGAGCCACGCGACCTCGTCCATCTCTTCCACCCAGCCTTTGCCTTCGTCGCGAAGTACGCGGCGCGCTTCCGCGGTGGCGATGTCGGCCAGCAGGACGTCGTTCCGATTCTGGAGACGATTCATGTTCTGCACGACCAGGGTGCGCTCGTCGGCCCACTCCATGCGAGGGATGTAGTGGTCGCGTAGCGGTTCGGCGGATTTCACCCACATGGTCGGCCCGCCGCCAGACGGCACGATGCCGACGCGCACCGCCGAGTTCCTCGTCCCTGGCTTGGGGTACGGGAACTGGAAGACGCGCGGATAGAGTTCGTCCGTGTTGTTGATCAGCGTGAACCGCTCCACGCCGGATGTGTCGAACTGCCAGAAGGCGATCCGCCGGCCATCCGGGCTCCACTTGAAGCCGTCGTAGATGCTGAACTCCTCCTCGTTCACCCAGTCGCCGGTGCCATTGACGATGTCACCGACGCCGTCGAGGGTCAGCGGGAGGATGCGCCCGGAGGCAAGGTCCTCGACATACAGATTCTGCGAGCGGACGTAGGCGACTCGGGTGCCGTCCGGCGAAAACTTCGCGTACATCAGCGACGCCTCCGGTGCGTCGCCGCCGATCTTCTTCAGTGCGCCAGGCGTTCCTGCATTGAGCGGGAGCACCCAGTAGTCGCCGCGCGCGTTCGTCCGCCAGACCTTGCGCGTGTTCGTGAAGAGGAGCAGGTTCGACTTGTCCGAAGACCACGCGTATTCATCGATTTTCATCCGCTCCTTTGAGCCGGGCAGCACGAGCGCGGATGCGGGAACGAGCACTTGTTCGCCGCCTGTTGCCGTGTCGTAGGCCACGAGGTCACCCGCGCCGCGCAGTGCGGTGTAGCGCCGTCCGTCATCGAGCCATGCGCTCTGAGCGACCGCCTGCCCCTTGAACTCCTCCCGTTCGAAGATCGCGCGCAGCGCATCGTCGAGCGAAGGGGCGAGTTGCGCCGTGAGCGTGGTCGTCGCGAGGACGACGGCGCACACCAAGACAGCGTTGCGGATGCGATGAGCCATCGCGGTCATTCAGCAGAGTCCTCGTGCGGTGAGCGTGGGGGCATTTCTACAGGGCGGCTGATGCCGAGATCTTGATCGTCGTCACCATCTGGCCGATGTGACGTTGGGTGTGTTCGGCCGAGTGAAAGAGCAGACCAATGACCGTGGATGGCAGTTGGGCGCGGCCGACGCCACGCGGCTCGAGCAGCGATGACTCGTTCGTGTGTCTGATCTGCTCGAGCGCACGGTCGACAGCGCCCGCGAATCCTTCGACCAGCCGCCGCGTCGCACCAGGCTCCATGTCGGATTCACCTTCTGATCTCAGAGCGGAGAGTTGCGCTGGCGACAGCATCTCGCCGCGCGCGTACGTCAGCAGCCGGTCGAGGCTGCCGGCGGCGTGCCGTACGTGATAGCCGACGGACGCGGCGCCGTTACGGCGCGTCCACAATGCCTCGGCCGTCAGGTCCGGCACGTGTGCCTGTACTTCTTCGAGCGACTGCAACAGCGAGTGCACGACCGGTTGCAGCAATGCTGGATAGCCGGGCACGGCGCCGCGCATCCAGACTTCGGGCTGTCGCTGCGACATGCCGTCATTATGGTGCGAAGGCGCCAGTCACGGTGGCGCCAGACGCCCCACTATCGACGCCCCACGAATTGTCGAAGGAACATCATCTGCGGAGCGTCGCCGTTTGTGAACGACGAAGGGCGATGGTTGAGTGCACCTCGGAGAAGAGAGATTCGTCGCGATCAACGGAAGGCCGGCTCGCAGGGGCCGGCCCTCCGCCGCGCGGCGGCTGATTATTGCTTACTGCCGACCGCCGCTCCCTGGCAGACGAAATTGGCGGCATCGTTGATACTCCCGCGCCCTGTGTACATCGCATGCTGGGGGAACGGGCACAGCGGCCGCGAACGATTCGTGCCCGGCCCCGCCGTCTTCGTCGCCATGATCGATGCCGGCGCCTGCCCTTGCTCGACCCAGCGCTCGAGAGCCGACGACGCATCGAACGTATTCGGCCCGGTGCCTCCGCCGCAGTGATACATCCCAGGGGCCATGAACAGTCGAGCGTAATCCTCTACGGCGCGCCGGCCCTGATGGCGACGCAGTGCCTGGTAGTACTGGATGGTGCGGAACGGTGATTGTGAAACGTCGCCCCATCCTTGATAGATGATCATCCGCCCTCCCGCCTCTGCGAACGCGTCCAGGTTGTTGCTCACCGGATCGATGATCTCGTGCATGGGCGTCATTCGCAGCGGATCCACATCGAAATCGAACGTGCGCCAATTGAACGACGAATCATCGACTTCGAACGCAAGGAACCGTCTGACGGGGCTGCCAGGGGACGGAACATCCGGACGGATGTGATAATGTCGCCGCTTCAAAACCGAGACAACTGATGGTCACCACCGTCGTCAACCAGTCCCCTGCACGGACGCTGGCTGCGCGCGATCGCCTCTTCTACAGCAGCCTCGCGGCCGTGATGGCCTTGACGGTCTTCGCCGGCTTCGGGCAGACCTACTATTTCCGCCTGCTGTCAGGCACACCGACGACGCTGACCGGCCGAGCGATGACGCCGAACCTCCGCGTGCACGCGATCGCGTTCAGCGCGTGGGTGCTGCTGTTCGTCGTGCAGACGCTGCTCGTCGCCTCACGCCGCGTGCAGGTTCATCGCCGTCTCGGCTACGCCAGCATCGCGCTCGCGGCGACGATGATCGTCGTTGGCCTGCGGACGGCGATCGAGGGCGCGGCGCAGGGGGCAGCCCCTCCGGGCGTGGACCCACTTACCTTCCTCGTCGTCCCGATCTTCGACATCGTCCTGTTCACCGGATTCGTATCGGCCGCGCTGCTGAAGCGACGCGACAAAGAATCGCACAAGCGGCTGATGGTGCTCGCCTACGTCAGCATCATCACCGCGGCGATCGCGCGAATGCCGGGCATCCTGCCGCTCGGTCCGCTGGTGTTCTTTGCGCTGTCGTTCCTGTTCGCAGTGGCGGGGATGGTCTACGACTGGACGTCGCGTGGGCGAATCCATCGCATCTACAAGGTCGGCGCGCCGGTCATCGCACTGTCCGTACCAGTGCGACTCGCGATCTCGAGCACGCCGGCGTGGCAGTGGTTCGCACGCTGGCTCGTTCAGTAGCGGCTGCCCGTTGCATTTCTTGCAGCGCGAGCGGATGCGGCATTGCCCGAGCAGCATGCGCCGACGATCCGCGATACGCGATCATTGCTGAGAGGAACGACTAGCGATCGAACATGCTGCTCGCTGCCGGCACGAAAATCGGCGGTTACGAAATCCTGTCCGCGCTCGGTGCGGGTGGAATGGGCGAGGTATACCGGGCGCGCGACGCCCGGCTGAATCGCGACGTTGCAATCAAGGTCCTGCCGGCACTCCTGGCTCGCGATCCTGATCGCCTCGCACGCTTCGAACGCGAAGCGCAAACGCTCGCGGCGCTTAATCACCCCAACGTCGCGCAGATCTACGGTGTCGTCGATGCGTCCGCCGCCAGCGGCGCAGACGCAGTTCCGGCCCTCGTGATGGAGCTCGTGCCGGGTGAGGATCTTGCTCACCACATCGCGCGCGGGCCCATCCGGGTGCAGGAGGCCCTGCGCATCGCGGCGCACATCGCTGACGCGCTCGATGCCGCGCACGAGCGCGGCATCGTGCACCGCGATCTGAAGCCCGCGAACATCAAGCTCACGCCCGATGGTTCGGTGAAGGTGCTCGACTTCGGGCTCGCCAAGGCGCTGGATCCCGCGATCGCCTCGGCCGGCGGTATCGAGGCAGCAGAAACCTTCACGTCTCCCGTAATGACCGGAAGCGGCGTCATTCTCGGCACCGCGCCCTACATGTCGCCGGAGCAGGCCCGCGGCCAGGCGGTCGATCGCCGCGCCGACATCTGGGCGTTCGGCTGCGTGCTCTACGAGATGCTCAGCGGCCGGCGGGCCTTCCGCGGGGAAACCGTCTCGGACGTCAGTGCAGCCATCCTCACCGCGGAGCCCGACTGGTCGGCCCTGCCCGCCACTACCCCGCCGCACGTCCGCCGCGTGCTCGCGCGCCTCCTGCAGAAGGATCCGAAGCGCCGGGCCCGCGACATCGCTGACGTCCGCTTCGAGCTCGAGAATCACGTCGAGCCGCGCATCGCAGCGCCGGCGCCGGCACGTTCGGCGGGGATCTGGCGCGCCCTCGCCATCGTCTCGACCGCGCTGGCCGCTGTGCTGGGCATCTGGCTGGCGGCAGGTGCGCGACGGCAGTCAGATACGGTGACTGTCGCCGGCGGCCGCGCCATCGTCACTCAGCTGACCAACTATGGCGGGTTCGAGTCCGACGGTGCGATCGCGCCGGATGGCGGTTCCTTCGTCTACGTGTCGACTGACGGAACCCAGACCGACATCTATAGACGTCAGGCGGAAGGCGGCGATCCCGTGCGTCTGACCAACGATCCCGCCACTGAATCGCACCTGATGTTTGCCCCAAACGGCGAGACGGTTTTTTTCACGCGTGACAAGGGCGGACGCCTCGAGATCTGGCGCATCGGCGCGCTCGGCGGCAACCCGCGCAAGGTTGTCGACAACGCGCAGGCGCCCGCCATCTCACGCGACGGACGCCGGCTCGCGTGGATCGAGCGCGAACCCGTCGGCGAATTCACGCTGGTCGTTGGCGCAGCCGACGGCGCAAACCCGCGCACGCTCGTTCGCGGCCTGGCGTTCCAGCCCGCCGCTCCGCCGGCATGGTCACCTGATAATCGCCACATTGCCTATTCGACTGGCGGATTGTTCCAACCGAGAAACCTGTCGGTCGTCGATGCGGACGACGGCACCGTGCGGCAGGTGACGCGGTTCACGAACAGTGGTGAAGGTCCGACGACGCAGTCGTGGCTGCCGGACGGCCGCCACCTGCTCGTCTCCTACTGGGCGCAGTCCCGCGCGCAGTTCGTCAATGACCTTGGCATCCTCGATGTGGACACCGGAGAGATCTCGCGCCTGACAATGAACGTGTCGGAAAGCTTCAATGCTCCGAGCCTCTCGGCTGACGGAAGCCGTGCGATTGTGACGGCCAGCCGCTACGAGCGCGAGATGTGGAAGGTGCCCGACGACGGTCCCGACCCGATCGCCAACGGCAAGCGCGCCGAGCGGCTGCTCGACGTGACCGACGATCCGATGTGGACCTACGTAACGCGCGACGGCGGTACGCTCCTCTACAACAACGCGATGGTTGGCAGCCGGAATCTGTGGCTGCTCCCATTGGATCGCTCGCGGCCCGCACGCCAGATCACCTCGATCGCCGGGGACCGCGTGATGCACTCGTCGTTGTCTCCGGATGGCACGCGCGTCGCCTTCATCTCGAGCGCCAGCGGTCACGCCGACGTATGGACGCAGCAGGTGGACGGCTCAGGGCTGAAGGCGCTGACCAACGACCCCGTCGCCGAGGCGTGGCCGGTGTGGTCGCCTGACGGCAAATCGATCATGTACAGCGCCGGCCGGCAGGCAATGATCATCCCGGCCGACGGCGGTGAGCCCGGTAAAGTCGTCGATGGCTTCTTCCGCGGCGACTGGATCGCCAAACCTGACGGCACCGGCACGATAGCGGTGTCGAGCAGCGATCCAGTGCCAGGGATCCGGCTGATCGACGTCGAAAACCGCAAAGAGTTGTGGCGCGAATCGTTCGCCACTGGCTACTCACTGCCCATGTTCAACCACGACGGCAGGTCGATCAGCGTTGCCTTCACGGACGGGCCCGGACGCCAGGGGATTGCGGTGTACGACACTGCCACGCGCAAGCGCCGTGTCGCCGTCCGCTTCCCCGAACCCTTCCAGCTCTACTTCCGCGCCAGCTGGATCGACAACGACCGCGCCTTTGCCGTCAACCGCTACCGCATCCGCTCTCACATCGTCATGTTCGATGGATTCGCCATGCGCAACCCCTGATCTGCAGCGCGCCTGACCCGCCGAAGAACGGCGCGAGGCCAGACGAATGCTGCAGGCACGTAATCGGGAGAATCGGCGATCAGTTCGATTTCGATCGTATCGCCGCCTCCGTTCGACAGGATCACGCGTCCGCCGGCGGCAAGCGTCTGCTGGTCGGCCGTCGAGAGCGTGAATCCGCTCGTCGTCTGTTCGACAGGCGCGCTGACATGTATCGCGAGCACGGAGCTGTAGATCGGCGATGAGACGGCCGGGTTGGCCAGCTGGCGCGTGGGGATCGGCGCGGCCAGGACGCTGTCGCCGATTCCGAGCACCACGTAGATGGTCCGGCCGCGCATGATCACCCCCGCGGGGCCGGCCGGCCGCGAACGTCCCTGTTTCCGACACGATGAGGTTGCCCTGATTCGAGGCGGCAACCCGTCGGACGCTTTGATCAACTGCGCGGTGATCCGCACCCGCCCCCCCTGCGTGCGCACGCTGCCTTCGAGAATCGTGCTCACATTCAGTTTTTCGGCGATGGTACGGAGGTCCTCGTTCTTTCCCTGGAACTGGAACGACGACGTCCGGGCGGCCACGCGCAGGCCTGGGATCTTCGCGAGACTATTGAGCAGCTCCTCGGCGAGGCCGTCGGAAAATATTCCTGATCCTTGTGCGCGGCGAACGGCAAAACGGCGATCGAGGGCTATTCGGCCGCGACGTGGTGTCGACGTTTGCGTTCGGCGACAATCCGTTCATCCCGAACCTCGGCGCGTCGGGGGCAATATCGGGCGTGATGGGCCGCTATCTGGTGATGCATCCGCAGCGGCAGGTGCGCGTGATCATCCTGCGGAATGCTGACCACCGTTCCCGGCTACGTCGCCGTGGGGCTGTGGTTCATCCTCCAGTTGATCAGTGCCTACGGCGTCCTCGGTCAAGGACCGCAGTCAGGCGGCGGCGTCGCCTTCATGGCGCACATCGGCGGGTTCATCGCCGGCGCCGTGCTGGTGCGGGTCTTTGCCGTCGGCAGTGCGCCGCCGGCGCGGCGGTGATGAGGCTAGAAAGGACGCCATGAACTGGAGCAACTGTTCACCGGTCTGTATTGGCTCGTGCTGCCGTATGCCACCAGGCGGCGAAGAAAATGTCGCGTCTCTCCACAGTCACGCCTGCGGCGGATCTGATTCTTCCCAAAGCAGCGTCAGTTCGAGGCCGAGCGCCTGAAAGGGCTCCGCGTTGACGACCTCCGTCTCCACGTGCGTCGACAGGATCGTCCAGCGTCCGGCTTCGAGTCGAAGGACCTCGAGAGTCTCCGCGATGGGATCGAGCATCCACGCATGGTTCACGGCTTCGCGGGCGTAGACGCCAAGCTTCCTTCCACGATCGAGAGCAGCCGTCGAGGGGGACTGGACCTCGCAGATCCAATCTGGCACGGTGGAAAAATACGCCTCGTCCGGCAATCTCGGCAGGCGCTCGCGCCGCCACGCCGCGATGTCGGGAACGAGGACATCGCCGCCGAGGTGCAGTTCGGGTTCGAAGAGGATACGCCACCCTCCGGGTCCGCCACGCGCCAGATCGAACGGTCCGTGCAGCAGACTCAGAAGGCAACTCGCCGCCGTCGCGTGACGCGGCGCCGGTCGCGGCGACGTGTAGAGTTCGCCGTCGATGATTTCCGCGACCAGGTGCTCCGGCACTGCCACGAGGTCGTCGTACGTGGCTGGCCGGCGCGCAGGAGGCGCCATGCGGTGAGGATAGCACCGGGCATCCATCAGGACGACGATGCCATCGTCCTTCATAGCGGGTCAAATCACCGGGATACGATGAATAGCGTCGACAGGACTTTCCGGTAGCGATACGCGTATTGGCTCCCGTCGCGCGACACGGTGAGCGGATCGAACATCCCAAGACCCGTCAGGTCCGCAGGTCCTATTTCCTTCAACAACGTCCGCTGCCCTGTCTTGATGTCGATGCGGTCGATCCGAGCCGGGACGTCGGTGCCCGTATGCACGTAAAAAGCGCGGCCATCCTCGCTCCAGCCAACGACAGAGATAGGCGGATCGCTGGCCGTCATACCCGGCGCCGGCGCCGCAGGTCCGCCGGCCACCGGATACCATGCCCACTTCCTTTCCCGATCTACCGCGAGAATGGCCTGACCGTCAGGCGAAATCGACGCCGGGACCACACCTTCCGGCAACAGCGGCGTCGGCTCTCCGCCAGAGATGTTCTGCCGGTAGGCGCGAATCGGTTTTTGAGGCTCGTTGCCCACAACCAGAAGCGCCTTGCCGTCGCGAAACCAGATTGCGCCTTGGTACTCGGCAATCGCCCCGCGATTGAGCCGGACCGGCTCGCCTGGGCCAATGGGATAGAGCACGAGCTGCGGCGGCGTAAAGATCTGCGCCAACGCCCAGGTCTCGTCGGGTGACCAGATCGCTCGAGCCCACGTCGTGTGCGATCGCCAGCGTCGAGCCGTCCGGGCTCCAGTCGGCCTCGCGCACACCTTCCATCCACGGACGCGGGCTGCCTTCGAGGGACATCCGCGCGAGCGTCCCTTCGAATAATCGCTGCGCAATGTACCTCGCGTTGGTGAGAACGGCCAGCTCTCCCTTCGACGACACGAACAGGAGATGCGTGCGGGGCGGCCCAAACGAACGGGCTTCCACCGTTCCCGATCGAATCTCGAACAGCTGGACGACGTTGCCTGTCCGTGCAGAACTGAAGACGATGCTCTCGCCGTCGGGCATGAAGCGAGCGACGGCGATCGTCTGGGGTTCGAAGGTCTTCGCAGTCGCCTGCCCGATCACTTCGAAGGTCAATCTTCGGCCGGCTCTACTTCGCGCTCGACACCAGGACGACATCCGATGACACGCGCCCGCGGACGATGGCGATCTGTTTCTGATCCGGCGACACGGCGTAGGTGAAGATCTGCTCGGCTGAGAACTTCGTCAGCGGCGCTGCCGGACCGGCGGGTATCGGCTGGCGCATCAGATTGGACACACCTCCCCGGGTGTCGACGTAGACCATGCTCTTGCCGTCGGGCATCCACGCCGCCGAGGGGGGCAGCGTGTTCAGCAGTGTGACGGCGCCTCCGGCGATCGGCAGCAGCGCAATCCGCTCGCCTCGCGACGCTGCATCGAAATAATGACCGGCGAGGATCGTCCCGTCGGGCGACAGCATCGGCTCGTGGAATTCCCTCGGCAGCTCGGCGCCGAGACGTTTGTACAGATCGTCGGAGATCACCTTCTCTGACGCGCCCCCCTCGACCGGCGCGCGCCTCGTGTCACCCGACTGCTCACTGTAGTAGATCCACTTGCCGTCGGCGGACGGATAGACGCGCCCGCGCGCGACGATGTCGGGCGAGATCCTCGTCGCGCCGCTGCCGTCAGGCGCCATTCGCCACGCACGAATGCCGCCATCGCGGTCGGAGGCGAAGACGATGTACTTCCCGTCGGGCGTCACTTTGGGCGAGACGTCCTGGCCCGACGTGGACGTCAGCTGCACTCGCCCGCTCCCATCCGCGCTCATGATCCAGATATCCGGGTTGCCGGCCGCCTCGGTCGTGTAGACCACCCGGCCGTCCGGCATCCACGCCACACCATGCGCGCCATCGTCCGCGCTCGCTTCGGTCGTGACCGCAACCGCCTTCGACGGATCGTCGAGCGGCATCGTCCAGATGGTCGCGCGGCGCTCGTTGCGGACGGTGACGAAGGACCGCCCGTCCGGCGCGACGGAGATTCCCGCGTAACTGGATAAGTCATTCGTCAGCCGCCGCGGCGTTCCCGTCGGATAGGGCACGAGGAAGATCTGGCTCGACGCTTCCCCGGCCGACTCCTGCGCGTTGACGAGAAGACCGCTGCCATCAGCCAGCCAGGCGATGCCGCCGAGGGTGCGCCAGGGCGGTGTTTCGAGCACGCGTTCGGTTCCGGAGGCGGCG
>DATLLF010000289.1:0-2177 GCA_035537955.1 Vicinamibacterales bacterium
TCGCGAGTACAGCGCGATGCTTCCATATCCCGAGCGGATGATCCGCGTCTCGCCGCCGGAGCTCGCACGCGAGTTCGCCGGGCCGTATTGTTCGACGAGTGTGACCTGCCAGCCCCGATGGATGAGCGCGTGTGCGATCCACGCGCCAAATGCCCCCGCGCCGACAACAGTTGCACGGTTCACGCGAGCCCTTCGCCCGATCCATGCTGAATGCGTTCCATCGGCTGGCTGCGCGATTCTAACCGGCCCGCACGTTGCAGCGGATCAGAACAGTGGAGGGACCGTCAGGAATGGCTGAGGAACAGCGCATCAGTTCGGATGAGCTGCCCGAGCGGCAGAAACGCGACAACGTGATTCGCCTGGCGTTCGCAGGCAGTGAAGAGCGCTTCAACGAGTTCGTCGAGACCGTACGTCAGGCCATCCCGCCGGGAACTGGTGTCGTTCTGCGGGGCAGCGCTGTGACAGGTGAACGGTGGAAGGATGGGGCGCCGTTCGACTCGGATGGCGTCGGCACCAGCGATCTGGATCTCACGCTCGTGGGCGGCGACGAAGTCATCGGCCTCTACAAGGTGACCGGGTTCTTCGTGCCCGGTATCCATTCGCGCCCGATCAGCGAAGACGATCCCGACATCGCGCCCGACCTCACGCCGCTGCGCGACCGTCTGATAGAGATGGTTGACCGGCCGGTGAACATCCAGGCGACGCGTGACTTCGTCATGTATCTCCGCGGCGAGGTGATCGGCCAGCCCTACCTCGTGCTCATCGACAAAGACGATTGGTCCTCAGAGTCCTGACCTACAACATCTGCCGTGGCGGCAAGGGGCGGGAGGAGGCTCTCTGCCACGTGATCGGGGCCTGCCGCGCCGATGTCGTCGTTCTGCAGGAAGCCACGGATCGTTCCGTCGTGTCGAGCCTTGCGCGTGCCACGGGGATGGACCAACACGCGTCGCGAGCGGGAGAGTCTCTCGCGTTTCTCAGCCGTCAGCCCGTGCGACAGTATGGCTGGCACAAGCCGCGGATGTCGCGACACGCGTTTCTGGAGATCGAAATGCCGGACACCGGTGCGCGCATCTTCGGTGTTCACCTCAGTGCGGTGCACGCCGCCTGGACCGAGCGCCGGCGGATCGTGGAGCTGCGCGCACTGCTCAAAAGCGTCGCGCTGCACCAGAAGGGCGTGCACGTCCTCACCGGAGATTTCAACACTCTCGCGCCAGGCGAGCTGCTCGATTTCAGTCGTCTCCCTCGGCGGCTCCGTGCGCTCGTCTGGTTGAGCGGCGGAAAGGTCCGGTGGCGGACGATCCAGATCGTGCTCGACAGCGGGTATGTGGACGGCTTCCGATCGCTCCACGAGGGCGTGCCCACGCCTACCTTCCCGACCTGGGACCCGCACGTCCGCCTCGATTTCGTGTTCGTGCCTCGCCGGGTTGCGAGCGTGCTCCACTCCTGCGAAGTGATGGACGTGCCGCGCGCGCGGGAGGCGTCCGACCATCTGCCGTTGCTTTCGGTGCTCGACATTCCTGACGAGCCGCTTCCCGCATCTGTCGTGTCGGAGCTGGCGGCCGTCGCGGCCGGCCCCGACGCTCACGACGACGCACTGACGCCATGACGATCACCGCGGACCTGGCGGTCGCGACGATGACGCTCGTGCGCGATGACGACGAAGAGCCACTCCTCCGTCACTCGGTGGAGGCGCTCGCGCGAGTGGGCCGGCCGGTGTTCGTCAGCGACGGCGGGTCTGGTAATGGCTTCGTCTCGTTTCTGCGATCCTTGCCGAACGTGAACGCCGTCGAGGCCACCGGCAGCGGTCTTGTCGGCCAGGTGCGCGGCAGCCTGGCCGCCGCCGCTCGCTCCGGCGCGCGGTTCGTGCTCTATACCGAATCAGACAAGCAGGAGTTCTTTGAAACACGCTTGCCTGCGTTCATCGGACACCTGGGCGCCGACGAGTCGCTCGGCGTGATGCTCGCGGCGCGATCATCGTCCGGGTTCTCGACTTTTCCGCCGATGCAGCGCTTCACCGAGAGCACCATCAACGACCTGTGCGAGGGGTTCTTCGGCGCGCACGGCGACTATTCCTACGGTCCGTTCCTGCTGCGCCGTGATCTCGTGCCATACGTTCACCACTGCGCCGCCGATCTCGGGTGGGGCTGGCGGCATTTCATGTTCGCGATTGCCCATCG
>DATLLF010000290.1:0-3878 GCA_035537955.1 Vicinamibacterales bacterium
ATCGCCAGGCGGCGTTCTCTGTCCTCGTCGATCGCAACAGCCGTCTCGCGATGGAGGCACTGTCGGAGCTGGGCCCCGAAGCCGGCGCCCGACTCCTCACCGATCGATCCGCCGATGAAATCGTCAAGCTGACGCAGGAACTGCCGTCAGACGACGCGGCGGCGATCATCGACTACCTGCCCGAGGAGCTCTCGGCCGCGGTCCTCGAACAGATCCAGAAACGCCCGGCCGGCGCCGACGTCGGTGAACTGCTCGAGTACCCCGAGCAGACCGCCGGCCGCATCATGAATCCGAAAGTCTTCGCGCTTTCGGAAGACATGACCGCCGGCGAAGCGATCACCGCCGTTCAGAGCGCACGCGACGTCGAAGTCGTCTTCTATCTCTACATCATCGATTCACGCCGCCACCTCGTTGGCGTGGCGTCACTGCGTCGTCTTCTGCTCGTTCCCCCGACGACTCCGCTGAAGCGGATCATGACGACCGACATCATCAGCGTGCGGGCCGACATGGACCAGGAGGAGGTCGCGCGCCAGGTCGCGTCGTACAACCTGCTGGCGATCCCTGTCGTCGACGAAGAGAACAAGCTGGTCGGCATCATTACCGTCGACGATGTGATCGACGTCATCAAGGACGAAGCGACCGAGGACGTCTATCGGCTCGCCGGCGTGAGCAGCGACGATCGTGTGTTCACGAGTCCGATCGAATCGTTGCGCAAGCGGCTGCCGTGGCTGCAGGTCAACCTGGTCACCGCCTTCATCGCCGCGTCCGTCGTCGCCATCTTCGAAGGGGCAATCTATCGCTGGAGCGCCCTCGCGGTGTTCATGCCGGTAGTCGCCGGCATGGGCGGCAACGCCGCGACGCAAACGCTGACGGTCATCGTCCGCGGGATCGCGCTTGGGGAGTTGACGTGGGCGAATTCCCGGAAAGCGCTTCTCAAGGAAGCGGCCGTCGGGATCGGCAACGGCGTCGCCTGTGGCGTCGTTGCCGCACTGGTGGTGTGGATATGGAAGGGCAGTCCGGCGCTCGGAGCGGTAATCGGCGCGGCGATGGTCATCAACATGTTCGTCGCGGCAACAGCCGGCACGCTGATCCCGCTCGGCTTGCGTGCCCTGAAGGTGGATCCCGCGCTGGCGTCTTCGGTATTCATCACCACCCTGACCGACGTCTTTGGATTTCTGTCGTTTCTCGGGCTGGCGACGCTCGTGTTGAAGTACTCCGGCGGTTGATGCGCGGCGCATAGAATAAAGAGTGCCCGTTTACACGTCCGAGGCGCTGATCCTCCGCACTTACAAGCTGGGAGAGGCGGATCGCATCGTCGTATTCCTGACGCGCGATCGAGGGAAGAAGCGCGGCGTGGCGAAAGGGGCGAGGCGCGCGAAGTCGCGGTACATGGGAGCGCTCGAGCCGATGACGCGTGCCGGCGTCGCCTATTACGAGCGTGAGATGCGGGACCTCGTGCGACTGAACTACGTCGAGGCGCAGCAATCTCCGCTCTCTGCCGTGATGAGCGCGGACGGCGGCGCGTCGGTTCTCGGTCACGTCGGGTACTTCGCGGAACTGATCGATGAGTGGGCGCCGGAAGCGCATGCGGATGAGCGTTTGTATCGTCTTGGATCGGCGGTCGTCGATGCGCTTGCGGCAGGAGCGCCGATCGAGCGGCTGGCGCGCTACTTCGAGTACTGGATCCTGCGGCTGCAAGGCGTCTATCCGGAATTGCGAATATGTCCGGCATGTGGCGGCGCCCTCGAATCGGGTGCGGTGATGCCGCCGAGAGAGCACATGTTCGTGTGCCTCCGCTGCGCGCCGGCCGCGAACGGGACAGGGATCAGTGCAGCAGCGCTCGGTTTTCTGCGCGCGGCCGGCCGCACGGCGCCGGAACGCATGGAGAGCCTGGCGCTGGACGCCCGCGCCTCGCGCGAGCTCGAAACCGCACACAGGCGTCTCCTGCACACGCACCTGGAGAAGGAGCTGAAGTCCGTCCGCGTACTTCGCGAAATGGGCCGGTGAAACGGCTTCCGCCGGAAGCCCGGGAGCCGCCCAAGCCGAGAGCCGGAAGCCGAACAAGATGGTGACGTTGCAACAACTGATTTTCAAACTGCAGGAGTTCTGGGCATCGCGCGGATGCCTGCTCCAGTTGCCCCTCGACATCGAGATGGGCGCGGGAACCATGCATCCCGAAACGTTCCTGCGCGTGCTCGGTCCCGAGCACTGGAGCGTGGCGTACGTACAGCCGTCGCGCCGTCCGGCGGACGGGCGTTTCGGCGAGAATCCGAACCGTCTCTTCAAGCATCATCAGTTCCAGGTGATCCTCAAGCCCGCGCCCGACGAAGTGCAGCAGCTCTATCTGCAGAGCCTCGAGGCGTGTGGCATCGACCTCCGCGCGCACGACATTCGCTTCGAAGAAGACAACTGGGAATCCCCAACGCTTGGCGCTTGGGGGATCGGCTGGCAGGTGCTGTTCGACGGCCAGGAGATCACCCAGTTCACTTACTTCCAGCAGGCGGGCGGCGTCGACCTCGCACCGATATCCGTGGAGCTGACCTACGGGCTCGAACGCTTTGCGATGGCGCTGCAGGACGTGGACAACGTCTTCGATCTCGAATGGGCGCCTGGCGTCAAGTACCGGGAGGTGCGGCACCGCGACGAGGTGGAGCAATCGAAGTATGCCTTCGGTCACGTCGACATGCCGTCGGCGGAGCTGCACGCGCTTCATCGCGATCTCTTCGAGAGGTATTACGGCCTGTCGCAAATGCTCCTGCGCAGCAATCTGGCGCTGCCGGCGCTCGATTACTGCTTGAAGTGCTCGCATATGTTCAACCTCCTCGACGCGAGCGGAGGCATCGGCGTGACCGAACGCACCGCATACATCCTGCGCGTGCGCCAGCTTGCAGTGGCGATCGCGAAGAGGTGGGCCGGGCTCGACGACGGGACGGAAAACGTGATGACGGCCCTGCCTTCGGCAACACACGTCGCCGGACAGCGTTCGGATCATTGAATGGACAGAGAACTTCTGATCGAGATCGGCGTCGAAGAGCTGCCCGCGTCGTGGCTCCCGAACCTCACTCGCCAGATGGCCGTGAAGCTCGAGGCGTGTCTGAGAGGGTTGCGCATCGCGCCGCTCGCGCCTATCGAAAGCTTCAGCACGCCGCGGCGGCTGACCGGCCGCGTGGCAAAGATTGCCGAACGACAGGAGGATCTCGAGGAGACCATCACCGGCCCTCCGGTATCAGCAGCATTCAAGGACGGGTCTCCAACTCCCGCCGCACTCGGATTCGCAAAGAAGCAGGGTGTCGAGTTCGATCAGATCACCCGCGTTCACACAGCGAAGGGTGAGTACCTCGCATATCACCGTCGTGTACGGGGCAAGAGCGCCGTGGATGCGCTGCCGGAGCTGATGACCCGCTTGCTGCGGGAGCTGTCGTTTCCGAAGCAGATGAACTGGGACGCACGGCTTGATGACGAAAAGGGGAATTTCACGTTCGGCCGGCCGATTCGATGGCTGCTGTTTCTCTACGGCGGCCGCGTCGTGCCGTACACCATCCCCAGAGCCGATGACGCGTCGGGCTCACTGGTGCAGGACGTCGAGTCCGGCGCCGTCACCTACGGCCACCGGTTCCTGGCGACGAGCGGCCGCGCCGGTCGATCGGTCAAGGTGCGCAGCTTCGAAGAGTATCAGGCGCGCCTGTCCGAGCACTTCGTGGTGCTCGAACATTTCGAGCGCCGCGGACGGATCGCACGCGACCTCGAGAATCACGCGCGTCGCCTTGGCGCCCGCGTTCAGCTCAAAGAGCATGCGGCGCTGATCGATGAGGTCGCCGACCTCGTCGAGTATCCGGGCGTCGTCGCCGGCTTCTTCGACCGCAGCTTCCTCGAATTGC
>DATLLF010000291.1:0-30082 GCA_035537955.1 Vicinamibacterales bacterium
ATCGATGGCCGTCTGGTAGCGCCGCGAGGGATCCTTGACGAGCGAACGCCGAATGACCTTCGCGAGCCCGAGGGGCAGCGATGGATTGATCTCGGTGATCGGCGTCGGCGTGTCCTTGAGGATCGACGAGATCAGCGAAACAGTCGTTTCTCCCTTGAACGGCTTCTCACCCGTCGCCAGCTCGTGGAGCACGACACCGAGCGAAAAAATGTCGGAGCGCTGGTCGACCGCCTTGCCTTCCGCCTGTTCCGGCGACATGTAGGCCAGGGTACCGATGATCCGTCCCTCGCCGGTGACGTCTTGCGTGGGCATCCGCGTCACCGCATCGGCTGCCGCTTCGGCCTCCGCCTCTCGCAGTTTGGCGAGGCCGAAGTCGAGGACTTTCACACGCCCATCGGGCGTCATCATGATGTTCCCCGGCTTGATATCGCGATGCGTAATCCCGCGCTGGTGCGCGGCGGCCAGCGCATCGCTCACGCCGATCCCGATTCGCAACAGGGTATCGATCGAGAGCTGGCCCGCGCGGACGATGTCGCCGAGCGGCTGTCCCTCCACGAGCTCCATCGTGAGGAACGGGAGGCCCTGATCCTCTTCGACTGAATGGATCGTGACGATGTTGGGATGGTTGAGGGCGGCGACCGCCTGCGCTTCGCGCTCGAAACGATGCCGCCGCTCGGGATCGCCGGCCACGAGCTCCGGCAACACCTTGACGGCGATCTTGCGATTCAATCGCGTATCTTCCGCCGCGTACACCTCACCCATGCCGCCTCTGCCGAGGAGGCCGAGAATGCGATAGTGACCGAGGGTCTCTGGAATGGACACTGCGGGTTATTATCCGCTACCTCAGGAACACCGCTCCCCACGGCCGCTCACCGACTCGCACGCGCCCTGTGACCGTCCAATTCCCCGTGTCGACGATCGAGATGTCATTCGACGGTCCGTTCGCGGTGACCACCATGCGGCCGTCCGGTGAGATCCCGACACCCCACGGGCGCTCGCCGACCGGCAGTGAACCAGTGACCGTGCAGGAGGCCGCATCGATCCTGAGCAGCGTTCCGCCTCGCCCAGTCGTGACGTAGACGTACCTGCTGTCGGGAGAGGCGATGAGACCCATTGGTTTGAGGCCCGCGTCCAGTTCAGTCTTCTTCAGAATGCCGTGCGTCGCCGTATCGATGGTGTAGACAGCCGGCTCGTTCTCAGCAGAGACGAGTGCGCGCGAGCCATCGGGCAGGAACGCCGTCGACCGCGGCCGCGGTCCGACGTTGATGACGTGCACGACCTGGAGACGTTCCGTGTCGATCACGAAGACCTGGTTGTCAGCTTCCGAGGTCGCGTATACGAAGCGGCCACCCGGGGCGAGATCCACACCTTCGGGTTCGCCGCCAACGTCGATCGTCTTCAGGATCTCGCCCGTATGGATATCGAGAACGGTGACCTGACCGGCGTCCTCATTCGCGACGAACATCCGATTGCCGTCGGCGGCAATGGCGAACTGTTCAGGATCAGTGCCCCCGTTCAACACTCGGACGAGGCGACCGGAATGCACATCGATCACACCGATGCCGTCATGTTGCCGTTCGGGCGGAGGCAATTTCGAATCGTCGATGCCAGGTCCGCCCATCGGTGAACCGCTCAGTGCGACGAACACGGTTCGTCCGTCGAGCGACGCGCGGATGCCTCGCGGCCGCTTTCCCACCGAGATCGTCGCAACGACTCGCAGGGCGATCGGATCGACCACGCTGACCGTACCGTCCATCTCGTTCGAAACGTATACCCGTGAGGCCGGTGAGTCGGCGCGCCCTGGCGCAGAACACGCCACGCACAACGCGAGCGCAACGCTACCGAGGAGGAGCCTCGACGCTGGCGATCGCACCGGTTGCCACCCCTTTCGCACCCGCGTCCCCCAGTCCCGCCCCTCGGAAGCCGCTCAGCCCATCATGCAAGCTATGATCCGGGAATGCGGAACGCAGTTCGCTCTCTCACCGCAGATCCCGGATTCACCGTCGTCGCCGTTCTGACCATCGCCCTCGGTATCGCCGCGAATACCGCGATCTTCAGCACAGTCTACGGTGTGCTCCTGCGACCGCTTCCCTATCCCGCGGCCGACCGCATCGTGCAGGTGTGGAGCACCGGTCCGGAAGAACAGCGCAGCAACCATGCGGCGCCCGACTTTCTCGAGTATCAGCGCCGCACTCGAACACTCGACAGGCTTGCCGGTTATCGCGAGGACGCGCTCACGCTTGCGCCAGCCGGACGCGATCCAGTCACCGTCAGCGGCGCACATGTAACGGTCGACTACTTCGACGTGTTCGGCGTCACAGCCGCCATGGGAAGGGTATTCAATCGCGCGGTGGACGAGGGCGCACGGGAACCGATGGCGGTGATCAGCTATCGCACCTGGCGTGACGCGCTCGGGTCCGATCCGGCCATCGTCGGACGGCCGCTTCGTATCAACAGCATTCCGCACACCATCGCCGGCGTGCTGCCGGAGGCGTTCGATTTTCCGCTCGGGGCGCGCGCGTGGATCCTGTCGAACAAGCCCGTGCCTCCGGCGCCGGTCGATGTTCAGGGTGACCTGCTCGAAGAGCGCAACATTCAGTATTTTCTCGCGGTCGGAAGGCTGAAGGCCGAAGCGAGCGTGGAGCAGGCGCAGAGCGAACTGACCGCGATCGCGAGCGACCTGCAGAGGCAGCATCCACAGTCCAATGCCTCGCGCGGCGTGCTGATCGAACCCTTGCGTGATGCCATCGTAGGTGATGTACGGCTGGCGCTGCTGGTGCTGCTCGCGGCGGTCGCCGTCGTCCTGCTGATTGCCTGCGCGAACGTCGCCAGTCTGCTGCTCGCGCGCGCGTCGCGGCGGCAGCGGGAGCTCGCAATCCGCGGAGCGCTCGGCGCGTCGCGCGGACGTCTTGTCGGCCAACTGCTCCTCGAGAGTGTGCTGCTCGCAGTCGTGGGCGGCGCACTGGGCATTCTTGCGGGCGCGTGGTCGCTCGACCTGCTCATTGCGCTCATTCCCAAGGACATGGTGCCGCGCCTCGATGAGGTCCGCATTGATGCGCGCGTCGGCGGCGTCGCCGTGCTCATCTCGCTCGCCAGCGCGATCCTGTTCGGGCTGGTGCCTTCGCTGCAGGCGTCGAAAACCGAATCATCGTTGCTGCTGAAGGACGCGGGGGACCGCGCGTCCACGTCGGGGCGGGCCCGAAAGCGCACGCGATCTGCGCTGGTAGTGATCGAGGTCGCGCTCACGCTCGTGCTGCTCGTCTCCGCCGGACTCCTGGCCAACAGCTTCCTCCGGCTGCAGCGCGTCGATCCCGGTTTCGACACGTCGCAGGTCGCCCTGATGCAGATGGCACTTCCGCAGGGCAAGTACAAGGACGGCAAGGCGCAGGCGTCCTTCTACAAACAGCTCCTCGACGGATTGAAAACGCGCGGCGAGATCCGGTCGGCGGCCATCGTCTTCCCCGGTCCGCTCGAAGCGCACAACGCGCACGGTTCGTTCGCCGTCGAAGGACGCCCCGCGGCGACACCCGCGGATCGTCCCTCGGCGTTCATCGCGTCCATATCGCCCGACTATCTGCGGACGATGGGGATCCCGCTCATCTCCGGGCGCGCCTTCAGCGAACACGACGGTGAGGCGAAGGCGACGCCGATCATCGTCAACGCGACGCTCGCGCGGCGCTTCTGGTCCGGCGAAGACCCGCTCGGCAAACGGATCCGTTTCGACGATGCGGCCGACGAGTGGCTCACAGTCGTGGGAGTGGCGGGGGATTCGAGAAATGATGGCCTGGACACCGAGCCGCAGCCCGTCATGTACATTCCGTTCCAGGCCTTCACAATCCCGTTCATGAACCTCGTCGTCCGCAGCGCGGGAGGCACGGCGGCGATCGGATCCGCGGTGCGCGCCGAAGTGCGCCGGCTCGACCCGGAGCTGCCGATCGACAAGGTGCGGCCACTCGATCAGATCGTCAGCGAGTCGGTCGCCGAACCGCGCTTCCGGACGATGCTGCTGGGGACATTCGCGATCACCGCGCTCGTGCTCGCGGCGATCGGGGTGTATGGACTCATCAGCTACTCCGTCGCGCAGCGGACGCGGGAGATCGGCATCCGCGTAGCGCTCGGCGCACGTCCTGCGCAGGTGGTCGGCCCGATCGTCCGCGAGGGCATGACGCTCGCCGTCATGGGGATCGCACTCGGCCTCGTTGGTTCGCTCGCGGCGACACGAGTCATCGCCGCGTTCCTCTTCGGGATCGAAGCGACGGATCCATTGACGTTCATGGCCCTCGCGCTCCTTCTGCTCGCGGTGGCGCTGCTGGCCAGCTATATTCCGTCGCGGCGCGCGCTCAGAGTGGATCCACTGATCGCGTTGCGGGCGGAGTGAGGCGGTCCGACGCGGACCCATGGCGCTGCGGAATGGTGCTCTTGTCAATGCCGAATGCCCAGTGCCCGAATGTCGAAATGCCGCATCACGAATGACGATTGACGAAGACAATGCAGTGATGCGAGCCAGGTTAAGAACAACTTTGCGATCCTCGATGCGGCGTCCTTTCAGCCTTGAGCTTTATCGCGGCGGCATTGAGCATTGAGTCGCCCCGCCCAGTGCCCGCGGTACAATTCATCACGCATGCAGACCATCCCACGGGTTCTTACTACTCTTGCCGCCGCCGTCATCCTGACCATCGGCGTCACCGCGCAGGACACACCGAAAACCGTCGACGCCTCACCAAAGGAATTCAAGGCGCTCAAGTACCGTCTGATCGGCCCGGCTGGAGGCGGGCGCGTGGCGCGCGCGGCCGGGGTACCGGGTGATCCGACGACGTACTGGGCTGCCACCGCCTCGGGCGGTGTGTGGAAGTCGACCGATGGCGGCTTCACGTGGAAATCGGTCTTCGACGATCAGCCCATCTCGTCTACCGGGTCGCTCGCGATCGCAGCATCCGATCCCAACGTCGTGTACGTCGGATCCGGTGAAGCGAACATCCGCGGCAACGTCGCCGCGGGCAACGGAATCTACAAGACGAGCGACGGCGGCAAAACCTGGACGCACGTCTGGAAGCAGGAAGGGCAGATCGGCACGATGGTCGTCCATCCAACCAATCCGGATATCGCCTTCGCGGCCGTGCTCGGCAAGGCATTCGGTCCGAACCCGGAACGGGGCGTCTACCGGACGAAGGACGGCGGCAAGACGTGGCAGCAGGTGCTGAAGAAGGACAACGACACCGGCGCCTCCGATATCGCCATGGACCCGTCGAACCCGTCGGTTCTGTTCGCGGGGTTGTGGCAGGCGAGGCGGACCCCCTGGGACCTCACCAGCGGCGGCCCCGGCGGCGGACTCTACGTCTCGCGCGACGGCGGCGACACGTGGAAGCAGCTCAAAGAGAGCGGATTGCCAGAAGGTATGTGGGGCAAGGTTGGTGTCGCGATCGCGCCTTCGAACCGCAATCGCATCTACGCCCTGATCGAAGCGGAAAAGGGCGGGTTGTTCAAATCTGACGACGGCGGCGACAGTTGGGAATTGGCGACGGGGAATCACGCGATCCGGCAGCGCGCGTGGTACTACACCACCCTGACGGTGCATCCGACCAACCAGGAGGAGGTGTGGTTTCCTCAGGTCCCCATGCTGAAGACGATCGACGGCGGCAAGACCCTGCAATACATGAAGGGCTTCCATCACGGCGATCATCACGACCTGTTGATCGATCCGAAGAATCCGAAGCGGATGATCGCTTCCAACGACGGCGGCATCGATATCAGCCTCAACGCGGGCGATACATGGTTCTCTCCGCCGCTGCCGATCAGCCAGTTCTATCACGTGGCCACCGATACGAGCGTGCCCTATCGAGTCGCCGGCGCGATCCAGGACTGGGGCACCGCGCAGGGCCCGAGCATGAATACGCGAGGCCGCATCGCGCTCGGCGACTGGTGGGGAGTTGGCGGCGGTGAAGCGGGGTACGTGGTCTCCGACTGGAAGAATCCAGACATCATCTATGCAGGTGAGTACCTGGGGATCATCACGCGCCTCGACCGGCGAACCGGGGAAGCGCGCAACGTGAGCGCGTGGCCTGACAATCCCTCGGGCCTGGGCGGCGAAGACATGAAGTACAGATTCCAGTGGACGGCGCCCATCCACATTTCACCGCACGACCCGAATGTGGTCTATCACGGTGCGCAGGTGGTCTTCCGCACGACCAACGGTGGCCTGAGCTGGGAAGTCATCAGCCCCGACCTCACGCGCAATGACAAGTCGAAACAGAAGTGGTCCGGCGGGCCGATCACCGGCGACAACACGGGCGTCGAAACGTGGGGCACCGTGTTCGCGATCGCCGAGTCACCGAAAGAGAAAGGACTCATCTGGGCCGGTTCAGACGACGGCCGTGTGCACATCACGCGTGACGCAGGCAAGACGTGGACTGACGTGACGAGCGGGATGGTGGGTGCGCCGAAGCTCGGCACGATGAGCATCATCGAACCGTCGCCGTTCGATGCGGCCACCGCGTATGTCGTCATCGACAACCATCGTCTCGACGACAATCATCCCTACATCTACAAGACGGCGGACTACGGCAAGTCGTGGAAGCCGCTGCACGCGAAGCTGCCAGATGACGTGTACCTCCACTCGGTCCGTGAGGATCCCGCCAAGCGCGGCCAGCTGTATCTTGGGACCGAGCGCGGGGTCATGTACTCCACCGACGATGGAACGACGTGGCGATCGCTGCGTCTCAATCTGCCCACCGTAGCCGTGCATGACCTCGTGGTGAAGAACGACGACCTCGTCGTCGGCACGCACGGACGATCCATTTACATCCTCGACGACCTGCAGCCGGTGAGAGAGATGACTCCCGCAGTCGTGGATACCGACGTGGCCTTGTTGACGGTCCCCGAGGCGACCCGCTGGCGGGGAGGGGACGGCCACTGGGCGTCGAAATACGGCGCCTTCGCGAATCCCCCGATGGGCGCATCGATCTACTACTACCTGAAGGAGAAACAAAAGGGTGAGGTGAAGATCGAGATCCTCGATTCGGCGAACCGTGTCGTGAAGAGCCTGAGCAGCATTCCGCGGACCTCCGACAGGAGCGGCGACGACGAAGAGGACCCCGAGGATTTGAAGAAAGCGGCACTTCCAGTCGAGGCCGGGGTGCAGCGCGCCGAGTGGGATCTCACCTGGCAAGGCGCGAAGAAGATCCTCGGCGCGAAGATCGACACCGGCGATCCCGCTGACGGCCCGCGCGCCGTGCCAGGCTCCTACACGGTGCGGCTTACGGCCGGCGGCAAGACGCTGACGAAGCCGCTCACCGTTGTTGCGGATCCGCGGGAGAAGGCCTCACAGGCGGACCTCGAAGCGCAGCTGGCGTTCAACTTGCGCGTGCGCGATGCGATCACGAAGGTCACAGGACTCGTGGATTCCATGCGTTCGGTGAAGGAGCAGCTCGCGTCGCGCAAGAAGACGCTCGACGCGCGGAAGTCCGACAGCGCGGTCGCGGACCTGCTGAAAGCTGGCGACGCCGTCAGCGAAAAGATCGACGCGCTCGAAGGAAAGCTGCACAATCCGAAGGCTGAAGTGACGTACGACATCCTCGCCGAGCGCGGCGGCGCACGCCTGTATTCGCGGCTCTCACCACTGTTGATGTTCGCGTCCAGCGGCGACGGCCCGCCGACCGAGGGTATGAAACAGGTGCTGACGCAACTCGAACAGGAGCTCGCGCCGCTCGAACAGCAGGCGCAGGCGCTGCTCTCGAAGGATGTCGCCGAGATCAATGGACGGGCGAAGACGCTGGGCCTCGAGTTCGTCATTCGGTAGGAGCGAGCCGATTTACCGGCGAGCCGCGAGCCGCGAGCCGATTTACCGGCGAGCCGCGAGCCGGTTTACCCGACCCGCTTGCGGCTTCTCACCACCGCGAGCGAGATGACGATGGTGCCCCACGCGGCGAGCGCGCTCGCCTGCGGCCAGAGGATCTCGAGGCCGATCCCTTTCAGGAAGATGCCGCGCACGATCACCAGGAAGTAACGCAGGGGGATCGCGTAGGTGATCCACTGGATGTTCGCCGGCATGTTCTCGATCGGCGTCATGAATCCGGAGAGATAGATCATCGGCATGAGGAAGAAGAACGTCGCCGTCATCATCGCCTGCTGCTGCGTGTCGGAAATGGTCGAGACCAGCAGACCGAGCGCGAGCGTGCAGAGCACGTAGAGCAGGCTCATCGCCAGCAGCAGCCACACGCTCCCGCGCAGCGGGACCTGGAACCAGAACACCGCGACGGCGATGACGAGGAGGATGTCGAGCATGCCGATCAGTCCGTACGGCAGCAGCTTGCCGGCAATGAGCTCCCAGCGCCGGATCGGTGTCACATTCAGCTGCTCGAGCGTGCCGATTTCCTTCTCCCGCACGACGGCCATCGCGGCGAGATTGGTGGTCACGATCAGCAGTACGAGCGCGAGGACGCCCGGGATCATGAAATAGCGGCTTTCGAGCTGCGGGTTGAACCAGACGCGGATCCGCGCGTCGATACCGCCGGCAGATCCCGCGCCGGGCCGGCTGAAGCCGGTCCCTACGTTATCGAAAGCCGTGTCGCCGACCGGCGCGTCGCGGGAGGGGCCGGCTTGAGCCGGCCCTGGCGCCGGCCGCGCGTCCGCAACTTCCCTCGCATACCCGCCGATCAAAGCGGTCGCGTATCCGAGCGCCTTCGTCGTGCTGTTCGAATCCGTGCCGTCGGCAACGACCTGCACGACGGACGCGCGACCGGCCTCGAGGGCGTCGCCGTAGCCGCTGGGGATTGATAGCGCGAGCCATGCGGTTCCACGTTCGAGATATTGGTCGATCGCCGATACGGTGGTCACCGTATCGATGACTGTAAAGCTCGTGGACGCATCGAAGCGGCGCACCAGCTCGCGGCTACTCGTGGAGCGGTCGCCGTCCGCGACAACGATGGGGACGTCTCGCACGTCGGTCGTCGCGGCATAACCGAGCATGGTCAACTGCAGGATCGGCGCGACCACGACGATCCCGATCAGGCGAGGGTTCATCCGGATCTCGAGAAATTCTTTCCAGATGAGGACGGCCAGGCGGCTGTTCAGCATCCGCACCGCGCGCATGTCAGGCGCGCTCCTTCGCGAGGCGCAATGAAGCAAGCGCCAGGACGACCGTCGCATACAGCGCGAGCGCGCCAAACTCTGGGAGCAGGTGCGTGAAAGGGCTGCCTTTCAGCACGATCGCGCGCAGCGCAATGAGGAAGTAGCGCGCCGGCACGAGCCGCGTGATCCCCTGCAGGAACTCGGGCATGCTCGAAATGGGAAAAATGAATCCCGACAGCATGAGCGTCGGCAGCAACGCCACCAGCAGCGCGATTTGAAACGCAACCTGTTGCGTGTCGGCAATGGTCGACACGAGCAGGCCGGTGGCAAGGGCGCCGAGCAGGTAGATCGAGAGCACGGCGACGAGAGTGAACCAGTTGCCGCGCATCGGCAGATCAAAGAGGAGCTGCGAGGCGATGAACACGAGCGCCGCGGACACCATCGAGATAGCGAAATAAGGGACCGTCTTGCCGAGGATAAAAGGAAGCGTGCCCACCGGCGCCATGCGCACCTGCTCGATGGTCCCCAACTCTTTCTCCCGGACAACGGACAATGCCGTCGATGTCACCGACATCAACATCGTCAGGTACGCAATGAGCCCGGGGACGAGGAAGAGCGCGCTGCGAAGCTCCGGGTTGTACCAGATCCGCGGCTCGACCGAGACCGGCAGCTGGATCGTGCCGCCCAGTTGCGCGCTGGCGGTCTGAAGAATGCTCGTCGCATAGCCGACGACCGCGGTCGCCGTGTTGGCGTTGTCGCCGTTGACGATGACCTGCACCGGGGCGACGCCGCCGGAGGTCATCGTCTCGGAGAATCCTTCAGGAATCACGAGGACGGCGCGCGCGTCGTTGCGATCCAGCATCCGTTCGGCAGCGGCGGGATCGTAGACGGAGCCGGCCAGGTTGAAATAGCCGGAGTTCACGAAGGCGGACACGAGCGATCGGCTTTCCGGCGTTCCATCGCGGTCTTCGACAGCCAGCTTGATGTTCTTCACGTCGAAGTTCAGCGCGTAACCAAAGACGAGCAGGAAGAACGCGGGCACGAATGCGAGAATGACCACCGTCCGCCGGTCGCGGGCAATCTGCCGCATCTCTTTCGTTGCAACGGCAAAGACGGAGTGCATCAGCGCGTCATTCCCCGGCCCGATCTACTACGTCGAGAAACACGTCCTCGAGCGACGGCTCGACCAGATCCACACTGGTGACCTTCAGACCACGGCTGTTCAAGGCCGATTGGATCTGCTGCTGTGACGTCGCGTTGGATCTCAGCACGGCATGGACGGCAGTGCCGAACAGCGAGGTCTTCTCCACTTCCGCCATCGCGTCGAGCGCGCTCATCGCATCGACCGGCCGGTCGGCGCGGATCTCGACGATCGGTCGCGACGCAAAGATGCGTTTCACCTCCGCCACCGTACCGATGGTGGCGAGGCGGCCGGCGTGGATCAGCGCTACGCGATGACATCGTTCCGCTTCGTCCAGGTAGTGGGTGGTCACGAGGACCGTCACACCCGATGCCGAGAGCGAGTCGATGAGCCGCCAGAACTGCCGTCGCGAGAGCGGGTCGACTCCGCCCGTCGGTTCGTCGAGAAACAGGATCGGCGGTTCGTGCAGCACCGCGCAGCCGAGCGCGAGGCGCTGCCGCCACCCTCCGGACAGATCGCGCGCCAGCGTCGTTTCGCGTCCGCGAAGGCCTGCCATGTCGAGCACGAACTCGCGCCGGCGCGCGAGGCGCTCGCCGGCAAGGCCGTAGATCCCGCCGAAGAAGGCGATGTTCTGGTCGACGGTGAGCATTTCGTACAGCGAGAATCGCTGTGACATGTAGCCGATGCGGCGCTTGACGCCTTCCGGATCGTTACCGACATCGACGCCGCCGACCGCGGCGCGGCCGGACGTGGGACGCAAGAGTCCACAGAGCATGCGGATCGTGGTCGACTTGCCGGCGCCGTTGCTGCCGAGAAAGCCGAAGATCTCTCCTTTCTGTAGGTCGAAGGAGATGCCGTCGACGGCGGTGAAGGCGCCGAAGCGGCGCGTGAGACTGCGGACCTCGATGGCGTTCATGCTCACCGCCCCAGGGCACGCTCGAGCCGCGCCTCGGCGAGACGGGCGTTAGCCATCGCGCGGGTTCGATCCAGTTCGGCCTGCAGCAGCGCGATCTCAGCGTCGAGCACGTCCGTGCTGGTGACGACACCAGCGTTGTAACGCTCGCCGACGACGCGCCGCGCTTCAGCAGCGCTGCGAATCCCGTCTTCGGCAGCGACGATCGCCGCGCGAGCCGACTCGAGCTCCAGCCGCCGGGCCTCGACGTCGAAGTCGACCTGACGATCGAACTCTGTGATGCGGGCTTCAACAGCGGTCGCCACGGCTGCCGCCTCGGCCTCCTCCGCACGACGACGTCCGCCATCCCAGAGCGTCCACGACACGTTGATCGAAGCGTCCCAGGAGTGCTCCCATACGTCGGCGCGCGGGAAAATGCGCGGGTTCGGTCTCGCGTAGTCGTAGCCACCGGCCGCGAAGAGCTGCGGCCTGCCGCTCGCCGCCACGGCGGCGACCCGTTCACGTGCCGCCGTCAGCCTTTGGTCGAGTGCCCTCCGCTCGGGCCGCGCGTCTCCGGGGTCAGATCTTGAATCTTGCGCCGGTTGTCCTCGCTCGAGGACAACCGGTGCAAGATTCAAGATCTGACCCCGGTCGGAGGCGCCGATCAGGCGGCGCAGGTCGGCTTCGGCGACGGCGCGCGTGTTTGCGGACTCGATCGAGAGGACACGTTCACGCGAACGGTGCGCCTCCGCCGTCAGCACCTCGTTCGGAGGGATCAGGCCCTGACCCAGGCGTGCGCGGAGATCGCGAAGATGTGTGTCGAGGCTCTCGAGCGATCGCGCGACGACCTGTTCCGTCTCGCGCGCGGTGACCAGCGCCCAGTAGGCGCGCGTAATCTCCAGCTTCAGATCGGCGCGAGCGGCATCGAGGTCCGCGCCCACCGCATTGACTTCGGCGCGCGCCGCCCGTTCGAGCGCGTCCGCGCGGCCCGCCGTGTAGATAGGCCATTGCAGGTCGAGACGCGATCGATAGTTGTTCGGCACATCTGGATACAACACGCCACGCTGCGCGCCGAGCGTCACGATGAAGAACTCGTCGACGTGATTGGTTCGCGTGTAGCCCGCCTGTGCGGCGAGGACCGGCAGTTTGGCGGCGGACCGTCCTGCTTCCGCAGCCTCCGCTCCCGCCCTTCTCGCTTCGATCTCCGCGAGCCGTGCGCTGTACTGCAGGCCGCGTGCGATCGCCTCCTCGAGCGTCAGCAGCTGCTGCGCAAACGCATCTGTGGACGCGAGGCACCACGCGACGACGAACATCCTCAGCTTCACAACGGTCCTTTCACTCGCGCGCCGGCTCGCCGAGCACGGCAATGAACACATCCTCCAGCGACGCACCAATGGGCCGAACGCTCGTCACCTGAATCCCGTCGCGCTCCAACTGCGCACGCAGCTCACCCGCCGCGCCGCTGTCCGGGACGCGTTCGAAGGTGACGTGCGCGCGATCTCCAAAGCTCTGGGCATCGGCGACGCCGGTCACGCGCCGCAACGCATCGAGCGGCGGACGCGCTGTCGCCGCAATCACCTCGTAGAGGCGGCCGGCGAGGCGCGACTGAAGGGAGGCCGGCTCATCGATCGCCAGCACGCGTCCTTCATGCAGCAGCAGGACGCGTCCGCAGCGTTCCGCTTCGTCGAGGTACGGGGTGGCCATCACGATCGTCAGGCGCCGCGAGAGAAACTCGGAGAGCAGCTTCCAGAACTCGCGGCGGGCGACCGGGTCCACCCCGGTCGTGGGTTCATCGAGAATCAGCACGTCCGGTTCATGGACGAGCGTGCACGCGAGCGCCAGCTTCTGCTTCATGCCGCCCGAGAGGCGATCTGCCCGACGCGAACGAAAGCGCGTGAGTTGCGTCATATCGAGCAGCCGATCGCGAGCCGCCGCGTAATCCCGCACGCGATGAACTTCAGCAAAGAACGCGATGTTCTCGTCGATCGTAAGGTCCCCGTACAGAGAAAAACGCTGCGAGAGATAACCGACGGTGCCGGTGACATGACGATGGTCCTTGACCGGGTCGTGGCCAAGAACGCTGACGCTGCCGCCATCAGCGCGCAGCAGTCCGCACGCGATGCGGATCGCGGTTGTCTTCCCCGCGCCATCCGGTCCGATGACCCCGAACATCTCGCCACGATCCACAGCGAACGAGACGCCGTCGAGCGCCTTGATTGCGCCGTATGCCTTGCTGACGTTGCTGAATTCAAGGGCCTTCATTGACGCTCCCGGCTTTCGGCTTCTCCACGGCTTCCGGCTCCCGCGGCTTCCGGCTTCCGTCGCACTGAGCACCCAGCACCGAGCACTGAGCACTGAGCACTGAGCACCCAGACCGAGCACCGAGCACCGATCGGGTCACCGGCCACCGAAGGTAGCCTCGACCGGCATCCCCGGCTTGAGGATGCCTTCGCGATTGTCGACGGTCACCTTGACGCGGTACACCAGCTTCGATCGTTCCTCTGCCGTCTGCACGTTGCGGGGGGTGAACTCCGCACGCGGCGAGATATAGGTGATCGTTCCGGTGAGCTGCTGGCCGGCATCGGTCACCAGCGTCGCGGGCTGGCCGAGCCGAAGCGTCGGCACGACTGGTTCGTCTACGTAGACATTTGCCCACGCATGATCGAGGTCCGAGATGACGGCGACCGGCGTGCCTCGGGCCACCGTCTCACCGGTGTCGACAAGCTTCGAGGTGATCGTTCCCCCCACTGGCGCCTTCACGGTCGCATCGGCGATGTTCTCCTGCACGGCTGCGACCTGCGCGCCGACGGCGGCGACCCGCGCCTGCGCTGCCGCAATCTCCTCGCGGCGAGAGCCGGCACGGAGACGCGCCGCAGCCTCATCGGCGGCCCGCGCTCGCTCGCGCGCCGCAGCCACACGCGAGGTCGCCACCGACACGCGCGTCGCGGCATCGTCGCGCTGCTTGCGCGAGCCGGCATTCGCCACGAGGAGCGCTTCGAACCGGCGGAGGTCCTCGCTTGCCGCTTTCAGCTCCGCGTCCGTGGCCGCGACATCTGCGTGCGCTGACTCCGCCTGCGCACTGGCCTGGCGGATGTCCTCCGGCCGCGCTCCTGCCTGGAGCAGACGGAGTTGCGCCGCTGCCTGATCTCGATCGGCTTCGGTCCGCCGCAGCGTGAGCTCGAGGTCCGTCGCATCAACACGCGCGAGCACATCCCCGGCGGCGACGCGCTTTCCTTCGTCGCCGAGCATCTCGATCACGCGGCCAGCCGCTTCAGCGGCGACACGAACTTCTGTCGCTTCGACATATCCGGACGCACGCGGCACGGCGTCGGCTCTCTTTTGACAGGCGACGACTGAAATCAGCGCAAGACCCAGCACGGCTCCGGTTACGGCTCTCATGGATGCTTTCCTTGCAGCGTCAGCAGCGTCACACGCTGCACGTGGGCGATCACCTGCTCGGTCGTGAGCTGGAGTGCCGTGTCGAGGCGCCCCGCGGCTCGCCGGCGCAGCGGCGCTGTCGCAAAGAACATCAGCAGCGGCGCGACGATCCCGAACTGGACGAGAAGGGGGTTGGCGGGCACGAACCGCTTGCTCGACACCCCTTCTTTCACGGCCGCGACGACCTGGTGGAGGATGCCGGCGACGATCGCCATGGACCCCTTGTCGACGTGGGTGCCGCCTTCGGCGATCTCACGCAGCCAGATCGCGGGAAAGTGCGGCCGCGCCTCCGCCTCGCGGGCAATCGCCTCGACCATGGCGCGGATGCGGTCCTCTGGCGACGAGCCCGGCGGCGTCGATCCGGCCAGCCGGGTCGCCACGGCCTGGAACATATCGTGGAGGATCTCGGCGTAAACGCCGGCTTTGCTCTTGAAGTGGTAGTAGAGCATCGCCTTGTTCACGCGGGCGGCATGCGCGATCCGGTCGACCTTGGCGCCGGCAAACCCGCGGGCGGCAAATTCGGCCGCCGCAGCCGCGAACAAGCGCTCCCTTGTCGCCGCCGCGTTCCGCCGTGCCGCGCTCCCGGACCGTCGCCGCGCTGTCATAACTAACTGGATAGTTAATATAACTGACTGGTTGGTTTGTCAAATTTCGGCTTGCGGCATCCGGCTTGCGGCTTGCGGCTTGCGGGCTTGGGACTTACGGCGCCTGGGCTGGCGGCCCCAGCGCTGACCTGCTACGGGAGCAAGCTCGTCGCAAGGCCCAAGCCGAGGCGATGGCACCTCCGCAAGCCGCAAGCCGCAGGCCGCGAGCCGCAGGCCGCAAGCCGGAAACTAGAGCAACTTCGCCAGTCGTGCGTAGCCCGCGCGGCTGACCGGCAGACGCCGACCGTCGCGGAGGATCGCGACGCGACTGTCTTTCGCGTAGAGTTCGACACGCGCGATCCGCTCGATGTTGAGCAGGTAGGACCGGTGGATGCGGACAAAACGCGTCGGGTCCAGCATTGCTTCCACCGCCGCCATGGTCTGGTCCTTGAGGTAATCCTTTGCGTCGGCTTTGAAGCAGACGTAATCGTCCTGCGCCTCGACGTAGTCAATACGGTCGATCGGAATGACGTGCACCTGCGCACCGTCACGGATCAGCACACGTTCGACCGGGCCCTGCCGCGGCCGCGCGTCGGCGACGAGGTCCTCCACCGGCATCGGCTCTTTCGCCTGGATGCGCGCCCGGGCGCGAGACAGCGCCTCGGCGAAGCGGGTCTCATCGAAGGGCTTGAGCAGGTAGTCGACCGCATGCACGTCGAAGGCACGCAGCGCGTACTTGTCGAACGCGGTGGTGAAGACCACCGGCACCGATCGCCCGAGCAGCTCCAGCACCTCGAAACCATCGAGCTTCGGCATCTGGACGTCGAGGAACATGAGGTCCGGTGACAGATCCGAGACTTCTTTCACCGCCTCGAAACCGTTGCCGCACTCGGCGACCACTTCGACGTCCGGATGCGCTTTCAGGTATTCGCGAATGACTGCCCGCGCGAGCGGCTCGTCATCCACGATGACCACGCGTAACGATTGCTCTTCAGGCATCTTGTCCAGCTCGTGACTCCGTGCCGATGGCACGGACGGCAGGCAGCGCCACCTCGACGCGCCAGCGGCCGTCGCGCTCGTGCCAGTGTACTGAGGCGTCGGCGGCGAACAGCGCACGAAGCCGCTGCCGTACGTTCTCCAGCCCCATGCCCGTGCTGGCGCCGCTCGCTGGCCGGTCGGCATCGGCGGGATTCTCGACCGTTACGGTCAGGCGCGACGGCGTGCAGCTCGCAAGAACGGTGACCGCTCCCCCTTCGAGCACATGGGCGACGCCGTGCTTCACCGCGTTTTCCACGATCGGCTGCAGCAGCAGCGGCGGGACCAGGCAGTCGCCTGCGTTGTCGAACGAGATCGCCACCTGCAGCCGATCGCCCAATCTGACGCGTTCGATGTCGAGGTACTTCTGTGCGAGCGCCAGCTCTTTCGCCAATGGAATCCGTTCCGATCGACCGAGCGACAGGCTCTCGCGCAGGAAGTCGCCGAGAAGAATCGTCATCCGCCGCGCACCCGACGCATCGATCGCGGTGAGCGCGCTGATCGAATGCAGGCTGTTGAACAGAAAATGCGGATCGATCTGCGCACGTAATGATCGCAGTTCCGCTTCCCGCGACTGTACCTGCGCCTGCAGCTGCCGCCGTTCCGCCTCCCGCGCGTGCTCGAACGCCGCAACAATGTAGCTCACCGCGATCGAGAGCATGTAGAGCAGCAACCCGAACCCGAAGAGCAGCGCCGCGATTTCTCCGAAGGGGATGCGCATCCCCCAGAACCAGCCGAGCACCTGGTTCCATGTGCGCGCCAGCAGTACCCAGGCAGCGCTGCTCAGCACCGATGCGGCAAGCGCCGTCCCGATCAGCCGGGTGATACCGGACGTCGCGATGGGCGTGCTGCGCGACACGTACCATGCCGACAGGCACACGAAGGCGTAGGCATAAGCGAGGGGGAAAGCGACGAGTGCGGCTTCCCACAGCGACAGCCCTGCTTCCGATGCCAGCAGCGTCGCCAGCAGCGCGCCGGCGATCGCCCAGAGCGCCAGGTACAACGCGAGCCGCTCGCCGCGGGCGAGAAGAGGGTGCATGCGCTCAGTTCTTCACCTCGACGCCGCCCATGATCACGACGCCGCGGACGATAAGACGATGAGTGTTCGACCCTTGCGCCGGCCGCGTCTTGTGCTCGAAACCTCCCATGATCGGCGTGACGCGGCCGACGACCGTCCAGTTCTCGGGTACGCGAATCTCGATGCCGCCCCACATCGCGAATACGTCGATGACAGCTTCACCGTTGATCGCGGCATTGCGCAGGTCGATCTCGCAGCCTCCCATGAACGCGGTCAGCTCGCCGCCGCGGAAGGAGGCCGAGTTGCTGCCGCGGTTGACTCCCGAAAGGATGGCGATCGCGTTGATCGTCTCGTCGCCCGGCCCTACCGCAGCCAGATGTCGTCCGCGGATCCCCTGCCAGACGATCAGTGACCCCGCAACGATCAGCAGGATGGGCCAGAAATCCAGAAAACTGACCTCGATGATATCGAGGCTGTCGAGCAGCATCCACGAGCCGGCAATCAGAAAGAGGACGCCACCGACGGGACTGCCGTAGCCTTCGCGCACCTGCCACAGCTTGGCGGCTCCGATCGCAATCAACCCGACCGGCCAGAACCGGAGGTAATCACGCGCATCGGCGATGTCGAGATTGTCGAGGGTGAAAACGATGCCGACCAGAATGATCAGCAGTCCGAACATGAGGTGAGGCGTCAGCCTCAACGAAGGCGGCGATGCGCCGGTACCCATATCAATGCTCCTGCAGCCGGCGTCCCGGTGGACCCTCCACGGATCTCCAGACGATATTGATGCCAAGGGCGATGAGCAGCAGCGGCCACGATGTCGAATAGTCGAAGCCGAAGAACTCCGCTTCGCTGATCCACCCCCAGATGCCCACGGCCAGCAGCCAGAATCCGCCCCGCCGCGATCGCGGTCGCCCCTTGCGCTGAGCGGGAACGATCATTCTCGCGAGTCCAAGAAACATCAGCAGAAAAGGCCACCAGCGGATATCGAGATGCAGCCTCCAATGCGCGTTTTTCTGGACCAGGATGGCAACGCCGATGAGCACGATGGCGAGCCCGAGAAGGACGCGGGCGTTCGTGCGCGCCCGTTCGCCGTGTGTCATCGCGCTCTCCGGCTCCATGTCTGCACGATACGGGAGGACGGCGCGGAACAGGCATTGTCATTCGGCGAACGCCACTGTCCGGCCGGTGAACGGCGCGGATCTGTTAGAATTCCGCCCGAAATCCTCACATTCAAGGGAGCTCATGGCCATACGCTGGAAGAAGGTGGTCCTCTCGACCATGCTCGCGCTCGTCGTGCTCGTGCTCGCAGGCATCACCGGAACCGTGGGCTGGCGGCCTTTTCTCGGGCCGAGGACACGACCGCTGACAGACCGTCGTTTCGAACCGACTCCTGCGCGACTTCAGCGCGGCGAGTATCTCGTGCGCAGCGTCACCGGGTGTCTGTTCTGCCATTCCGAAATCGACACCGCTGTCGAGGGCCTGCCGATCAAGACGGGCATGGCCGGCTCCGGGCGGACGATCGCCGCGGAGAACATGCCCTGGCTCACGGCGCCCAACCTCACCGCGGATCGTGAAACAGGCGCTGGCGCGTGGACCGACGACGTGCTCGCGCGTGCGATTCGCGAAGGCATCGGCCATGACGGACGCGCGCTGTTCCCGTTCATGCCCTACCAGAACTACCGGCACATGTCCGACGAGGACCTCGCCTCTGTCGTGACGTACATCAGATCGTTGCCGGCGGTCAGGCACGAGAACCCGCCGACGGCGATTTCGTTTCCGCTGAATCGGCTGATCAACTCCGTTCCACAGCCGATCGCTGGCGTTGTCGCCGAGCCGGACCTGAGCACGCGCGAGAAGCGTGGCGCCTACCTCGTCACGCTCGCCTCATGCGGCGACTGCCACACTCCGATGGATGACAAGGGACAGTACCTCCCGGGGATGGACCTGGCCGGGGGAAATATCCTGGAGTACGCCGATGCGCGTCCGCCGCGTGCGGCGGCGAACCTGACGCCGTCACCGAACGGGATCCCCTACTACAACGAGGACCTCTTCGTCGAGGTCATGCGCACCGGGCGCGTGCGCGACCGGCAGATCAGCGACGTGATGCCATGGGGCCATTATCGCGGGATGACGGACGAGGATTTGACGGCTGTCTTCGCATATCTGAAGACAGTGAAGCCCGTCGATCATTACGTCGACAATTCGCTGCCGCCGACGGCGTGCGCGAAGTGCGGGATCGCGCACGGCGGGGGACAGAGGAACAAGAACACTCAGAACTGAGACAACTCCAAACTTCAACTGCAAACTTCAAACTGCAGAAAAACCGAAACCGAAGTTTCCGTCTTTTGAAGTTTGTAGTCTGTAGTTGCTCTGGAATTACTTCGGCGGCAGGCCCGCCTTCTTGCGGGCGGCCTCGAGCGCGTTCATTGCTTCGATGACCTCCTGCCGGGCGGCGTTCTTCGCGCGTTCGTCGCGCGCATCTTTCAGTTTGTCCACGGCCTTCATCAACGCCCACTGAAGGGCCAGTGACGTCGCGGTGATCACCATCGCTTCCTTGTTCGAGAACATCGCCATGCCACGGAACTCGTCGGGCGTGACCATGTTCAGGAACTCCTGATGCGTCATGCCGGCGTTCGGTACTGGACCGCGAAGGTAGTCGGGGCCCAGAATGTCCTCGATGGTGGGCTTGCGGGCGAACACTTCGACACGGAACACCGGACGGTTGCTCGACGGGTTGATGGCGGGGGGCCGCGAGATCGCCTCCTGGATGCGCTCGAGCGACACGGGCAGTTCGATCGACTCGGTCTCCGCACTCTTGGGGTCGGCAGCCGGCGCAGGCGCGCTGCCCTGACGTGGTGAGCCGTGAAGCGCAGCCACGAGCGCGAGGACCGTTATCCCTGTCACGATATCCATTATGACGACACCCTCCCCCATCTGGCCTCCAATTTCGATGCCCGCCGGTGGGACATCCGCTGTTCGCAACTGAACAGATCGTCAGGCGAAACCATTGCAATGTCAGCATTTCCGCTGCTTTTTCTCGATGCGCGATACAGGTACGGTTCTGGCTCGAGCCCTACCGTCGCGAACGACAGCACCCGACTCTTCGGGATGAAGGATCACGCGTGAACACGCTCAAGCAGGACGTCCGTTACGCCGTCAGGATGCTCACCCGAACGCCCGGCTTCACGGTGATCGCCGTGCTCACCCTGGCGCTCGGCATCGGGGCGAATACGGCGATCTTCACGATCGTCAATACGCTGCTGCTCAGGCCGCTTCCCTACGCCGCTCCCGAGCGCCTGGTGATGGTGTGGCAGGACATGCGTGCGCGCGGCGGACCGGCAGACGAGTGGGCTTCGCCCGGCAATTACGTGGACTGGAGCGTCGACACGACGGTCTTCGACGGCGTAGCGGCCATCGGCGGCTGGCGGCCAACGCTGACCGGCGGCGCCGAGCCGGAACCGATTCCCGGCGAGCAGGTCACGTACGAATACTTCAGCGTCCTCGGTGTATCGCCGGCGATCGGCCGCGCATTCCGAATCGAAGACGACGTGCCGAACGCCGCGCGGGTCGCGATCATCGGCGACGGTTTGTGGAAGCGGCGGTTCGGCGGTGATCCATCGATTGTCGGTCGCACCGTCTCATTGAGCGGTGATCCGCACGAGATCATCGGCGTGCTGCCGCCGGGATTCCGCCCGATCGTCGCCAGCCAGTCTGGCGAGATCTGGCGCCCGCTGCGCATCAATCGAGCGAACCCCGCGCGCGGCGCGATCATCTATCGCGCTATCGGCCGGCTCAAGAACGGGCTGTCGCTCGATCGCGCGCAGGCGGCGGCGACGGCACTCGCGCGGCGGCTCGAGGCCGCACACCCGGAGGCCAACGAGAAGGTCGGCTTCAACCTGCAGCCCCTGCACGATCGCGTCGTCGGCGATATCCGTCCGGGACTGCTCGCGCTGCTCGGTGCTGTCGCGTTCGTTCTGCTGATCGCCTGCGCGAACATCGCCAACCTGCTGCTTGCGCGCGGATCGTCGAGGACGCGCGAGCTCGCGGTCCGCGTCGCACTGGGTGCAGCGCGTGTCCGCGTCATCCGCCAGCTGCTGACGGAGAGTGTGCTGCTGGCGACACTCGGCGGCGCCGCCGGCCTTCTTCTCGGCGTCTGGGCCGTCGCCGGACTGGTGGCGATCGCGCCGGCAAACGCGCCGCGTGTGGGCGAGATCGGGCTCGACCGGACGGTCTTCGCCTTCGCCGCGCTGATGACGCTCGTGACCGGCGTGCTCTTCGGCCTCGCCCCGGCGATCCAGTCATCGCGCGCGCAGGTCACCGACTCGCTGAAGGAAGGCGGGCGCGGCAGCGTGACGCTGCCCGGACGAGCGCTCCGCCGATCGCTCATCGTGGCTGAAGTGGCGCTCTCGTTGATGCTGCTGACCGGTGGCGGACTGCTCGTGCAGACGTTTCTGCGTTTGCAGGCCGCCGATCTGGGCTTCGATACGCGAAACGTGCTCGTCGGATTGGTGAACCCGCCGCGGGCGACGTACGACACCGCCGCGAAGCACGTCGCCTTCTACGACCAGGTGTACGAACGAGCAAAGGCGTTGCCCGGCGTGGAGAAGGCGGCGCTCGTGTCGGTACTCCCGCTCGGCGGCGATAGCGACATGAGCTTCGAGATCGAAGGACGCCCGCTGCCACGCTCGCCGTCCGAGACGCCGGTGACCTGGTACCGTCTGGTGACGGCCAGCTACTTCGACACCGTCGGCATGCAGATCCGTCGCGGACGCGGTTTCGAGTCTCGCGAGGCCGCGCCTTCCATCATCGTCAACGAGTCGATGGCGAAGAAGTTCTTCCCCGGTGAGGATGCACTCGGACGGCGCCTCCGCTTCGGCGACAGCCCGTGGTTCACGATCGTCGGCATCGTTGGCGATGCGAGGATCCGTGGTGCACGCGAGGCCGTCCGAATCGAAACGTTCATTCCATACTGGCAGTTCCCCGAGCCGGGTATGAACATCCTGCTGAAGGCGGCCGGCGATCCCGCCCTGCTCGCCGGTCCCCTGAAGCAAGCGGTTGCGTCTCTCGATCCGACCATTCCAGTGCAGGGGATCACGACGCTCTCGGAGATCGTCGGCGAATCGATCGAACAGCCGCGATTCTTCGCAATGCTTTCCGCGGCCTTCGCCGTCCTCGCGCTCGTGCTCGCGGCCGTCGGCATCTATGGTGTGATGGCGTATGTCGTCGCGCAACGGACGACGGAGATCGGCGTGCGCATGGCCCTCGGTGCCACACAGCGCGAGGTGTTCCACCTCATCGTCGGCGATGGGCTGAGGGTGACGGCCATGGGAGTCGCGCTTGGCATCGCTGGCTCAATGCTCGTTTCCCGGTGGTTGACGACTTTGCTGTTCGGAGTGAAGCCGGGGGATCCGCTCACACTGGCGCTGACCGCGGTTCTGCTGCTGATGGTCGCCGCGGCCGCCTGCTTCGTGCCGGCACGCCGCGCCACGCGTGTAGACCCGATGGTCGCCCTTCGGGGTGAATGACTATAATTTGAGCGACCCGAGAAACCGGACCGGCGGATGTCCCGTCTAACCCCGTAAGCCCAGGAGACACATGGCCTTCTTCAAGTCGAGTCAGCCGGTCCGCCAGCCTGACGTGCTCACGCCCGACAGCGCGGTGGCGGCGCACGCGCTCGTCGCGCTCAGGAACATCGAAAAATCTTACGCGCACGGCACGAGCCGCACCTACGTGCTCAGGCGAATCAATCTCGATATCAAAGACGGAGAGTTCGTCTCGATCATGGGGCCGTCAGGCGCGGGCAAATCGACGCTGCTGCACATCATCGGCATGCACGACTCGGCGTGGACCGGTGAGTACTACTTCCTCGACCAGCCGGTGCACAAGCTCGCGGCGAAAGATCGCGCGCGGTTGCACAAGCAGCACATCGGCTTCGTCTTCCAGAGCTATCACCTGCTCGACCACCTGACGGTGTACGAGAATCTCGACATCCCGCTCTCGTACCGCGACATCAAGAAATCAGAGCGCGAGAGTCTCGTCGGGGACATCCTCGACAAGTTTTCGATCGTGGGGAAGAAGGACCTCTACCCGAATCAGCTTTCGGGAGGGCAGCAGCAGCTCGTTGCCGTGGCCCGGGCCGTTATCTCCAGTCCGAAGGTAATCCTTGCGGACGAGCCGACGGGTAACCTGCACACGAGCCAGGGGCGCGAGATCATGGAGCTGTTCAAGAAGCTGAACGAGTCGGGCACGACGATCGTCCAGGTGACGCACTCCGAGACAAACGCATCCTACGGCAGCCGGGTGATCAACCTGAGGGACGGCTGGATCGTTGATGAGTAACTTGCAATGCTGAACGTCAGCATTGCAAGTATCACCATCGCGGTTCTTTGCGCCGGCCGCCGGAAAAGTCTTCGCTTTCGAAGTTCCTGTTTCCCCCGCCGGTGCGGCCTCCCTGGCCGCGATTGCCGCCGCCGCCGAATCCGCCGCCTTCCGGCTTCGGACGCGCTTCGTTCACGACAAGCGCGCGGCCTTCGAGCTTGTACTCGTTGAACTCCGTGACGGCCTTCTGAGCGTCGTCATCGGAGGCCATCTCGACGAACGCGAAACCGCGCGCCCGTCCGGTGGCCATGTCGCGCATTACACGGACGTTGTCGACCTGGCCTGATCTGCTGAAGAGATCGGTGAGCTGTTCTTCGGTTGCTGAGTACGGAAGGTTGCCGACGTAGAGTCTCCTGCCCATGCTGTCACTTGCTCCTGCGGATGCCGCGTGAATGCGTCACCTTTCCGCGACTATATAGCAGATCGCATGCCGCGCCATTCGCGCACGCTTTACGCGATGTCACGGCCGAGCTACAGTGAATTGTGCGCAGGAATTTCATTGCCCTCCTCATCATCCTCGCCTCTGTTGCGGGGTGCAGCGAGCAGAAACGCTATACCCTCGCCGGTCAGATCATCGCCATCGACACGACTCGGCAGGAGATCACGGTCAAGCACCAGGACATTCGCGGCTTCATGCCCGGCATGACCATGGCCTTCAAGGTAAGGGACGCGGCGCAGATGTCATCACGTCAGCCGGGCGATCTGATCACGGCAACGCTCGTGGTCGAAGCGAGCCGCGGTGTTCTCGAGGACATTCGAAAGACTGGTGAGGCGCCGCTGCCGGCGGCTGCGCCTTCCGCACCGGCGGCGCCGCCGATCGAAAAGGGTTCCCTTGTTCCGGACGCGGAGTTCCTCGATCAGGATGGCCGCAAGCATCGCCTCGCTGACTGGAAGGGAAAGGCGCTCGCCGTCACGTTCATATACACACGTTGTCCGTTGCCGGACTTCTGCCCCCTCATGGACCGGCAGTTCGCCGCCGTGCAGCAGGCGTTGAAAGCCGACAGTGATCTCGCCTCGAGAGTTCATCTGCTCTCCGTCAGCTTCGACCCGAGTTACGACACCCCAGATGTGCTGAAAACTCATGCCGGACGCGTGCATGCGGATCCTGCGCTCTGGACGTACCTGACCGGAGCTGCAGACGCGATCGACAGGTTCGCTGCCGGATTCGGGGTGACGATCATGCGCGAAGATCCGGCAAGGACGGAGATCGTCCACAACCTGCGGACCGCGGTAATCGACAAGGAGGGCAGGCTCGTCACCGTGCTCAGAGGCAACGAGTGGAAGCCCGATCAACTGGTGGATGAACTCCGCGCAGCCGATGGCCGGCGGTAGCGCGCCGCCGCTGAACGCGTTTACCGTGGCCGAACGGCGGGTCATTCGCGCGTGCGACACGCCCCTGCGCGTGCAGCGTTTTCTGAACCGCCTGCCCTACAACACGGAACCGCCACCCGGACGCGCGAAGCTACGCAGCTTCCGCGGCGTCGTTCGACATCACACCGCGCATTGTCTCGAAGCGGCGCTCGCGGCGGCGGTCATCCTCGAGCAACATGGCCATCCGCCGCTCGTCCTCAGCTTCGAATCGATCGACCAGCTCGATCACGTGATCTTCGTCTACCGCCAGCGCGGTCGCTGGGGATCCATCGGGCGATCGAGGGATCCCGGCCTCCACGGCCGAAAGCCGGTGTTCCGGACGGCACGCGATCTCGCCCTCAGCTATGTCGATGGGTACATCGACTTCACGGGACGGATCACCGGCTACGCCGTTGTGGACCTTCGCGTGCTCGGCGATTACGACTGGCGCCTTTCGGAAAACAACGTGTGGAAGGTCGAGCGGGTGCTGCTCGAGTACCCTCACCGCCGGATCCGATCGTCGGACGCGCGGATCGATCGTCTGCGCGCCCGCTATCGCGCGTTCAGACAGCAGTTCCCCGACAGGAAACCCCTTTATTACGGAGGGAAGGCAAAGTGGACGGAACTGCCGCGCGAGTTCATCAATCCTAAAAATGCTGAATGCTGAATGCATTCGGCATTTTGGAATTGACAGCGTTCAGTCCAGGTCGAAGTCCCTGGTCGGCTTCGTGACGGGTTCCGTGCCCGCCTGCTTCAGCGCTTCTTCGAACCGTTTCGACAGCGCATCGCCGCGCGTTTTTTCTGACGCGAACGACTGAGCGAACAGCGCTTCCCGTTTCGCCGCTTCGTCGGCGAGGATCCGCTGTGCGTCGCTCAACTCCGGCCTATCGCCGCGCTGGGCCTCTTCGTGGCGCACGACACGTTTCAGGTTCGAGTCGACGACAAGCGTTGCCGAACAGCACGGGCAGGTCACGTCGAATTCAGATTTCAGCTTCATGGCACCCTCATCGTCAGTTCCCGCACCTCAGCGTAGCTTCCGCTCCTTCGCCGTCAGTCATTCACCGAGGGGCTTCGCCCCTCGGACTCCCTTGCACGCTCTCTCGCGAGCCGCTGGCGCCGGCTCGCTCCGTTCGCGTGGCTCGCGCGGTGCTCGCTCGCGCCGCAAGGAAATTGACGCACCCTCGGCGCACTGTTACTGCTTTCTGTCGCGGCCGTACGTCAATTTCACCTCGGTGCCGTCGGCGCTCTTGCCGACGACGTCGATGGTGCGCACCGGCGTGCCGTTGACCCAGCGTTGACCGTAGCCGGTCGTGAACTGATTCAGCGGCGCGTTGGCGCGTCCTTCGGCCTTGAGCACGGGCACGAAGCCGCGAAAGTGATCGTTGACCGTGATGAGCACTTCCTTCCAGTCCTGGTTCGTCTGGTTCAGTACGGTGACCATGCCTTCGCTCACGCTGATCGGCGGCGGCGGGCTCGAACAGGCAACCAGCGCGAGAGGCGCCAGGAGCACCAGAACGGACAGGCGGCGCAGCATGCGACTATGATATCCCCACTGAATGGACTGGCTGTCCACGGCTGGCGCGCTCTTTCTGGCATGGCTGGTTCTCGTTTTTCTGTTCACGCCAGGCATCAACTATCACCTCGCGAGACGTACCTCCGTTCACGCCGACGACTTCCTCTACACGCTCCAGTCGACCTGCCAGGCCGCGCTGCATCACGGCAACCGCGTAACAGTCTTGACGAATGGAGCGCAGTTCTATCCAGCGATGCTCGACGCGATCCGGTCGGCCACACACTCGATCAACATGGAGTGCTACATCTTCCAGCCTGGAAAGATCGCCGATCAGTTCATCGAGGCACTGTCTGCCCGCGCGCGTCTCGGCATCAACGTCACCATCGTCGTCGACGCGATCGGGAGCTTCCACCTGTGGGGGCGGTCGCTGCGCCGGTTGCGTGAGGCGGGCTGCCGCGTGGATTCGTATCAGCGCATGGAGTGGCATCGGCTCGCGCGGCTGAACAACCGCACGCATCGGGAACTCCTGATCGTCGACGGACGAATCGCATTCGTCGGCGGAGCAGGGATCGCGGACTGGTGGGTCTTCCCGCGAAAGGGAGCGCCGCCATGGCGTGACACGATGGCGCGGATCGAAGGACCGATCGTCGCCGCGCTGCAGGGAGTCGCCGCCGAAAACTGGCTGGAATGCTGCGGTGAGATCATCACCGGACCGGAGTACTTTCCCAACCTCGAACCGGCGGGTGAAACCACCGGATTCGTCATCAAGAGCTCACCGTCGGATCGCGCGACGGCGTCGCGCGTAGCGTTTCAGCTGCTGATGGAGGGGGCGGACCATCACGTCCGCATCTCCACACCCTACTTCCTGCCCGACCGCGCGCTGCGACGGGCGCTCGTGAACCTGGCGACACGCGGCGTTGCGGTGAACGTCATCGTCCCCGGCCACCACACGGACCAGCGGTGGGTGCGGCTGGCAAGCCGGCGCATGTGGGGACAGCTCCTCGACGCCGGCGTCCGCATTCACGAATACCGCAAGGCGATGACACACAACAAGGTCCTCATCGTCGATGAGCTCTGGGTCGTGATGGGCACCACCAACATCGATAACCGCTCGTTCGAGCACAACGACGAGATCAACGTCGCGCTGCGCGATCCGCAGGTGGCGAGCCGCTTGCTGAAGGATTACGAGCAGGACCTGCTCGACAGCGAGGAGATCCCGCTCGAGCGGTGGCGCCGCCGCCCGTTGTGGGAGAAGGTCGTCGGACCGTTCGTCTGGATTCTGGAGCGCCAGCAGTGAGTGACCAGGCCCCGCGCCGCCACGTGGATGTGCGCATCGCGACGTACAACATCCATCGATGCCGCGGCATGGACCGGCGGACGATGCCCGCGCGCGTCGCCGAGGTGATCCGCGAGATGAACGCGGATGTCGTGGCGCTGCAGGAGGTGATCGGGGCCGGGCCGAGCGGGCTCGGTCAGGCCGAGGAGATCGGCGCGGCGGTCGGCATGGGATGGGTGATGCACTCGGTGCGCATGCTCCGCGGCCACCACTTCGGCAATGTCGTGCTGAGCCGCTTCCCCGTCGTTCACCACGGGCACTACGACCTTTCCTGGCGGACGTGCGAGGAGCGCGCGTGCCAGCGGGTCGATCTCGAGCTCGATGCGGGCACGCTGCTGCACGTCTACAACGTCCATCTCGGCACCGCTGTTCTCGAGCGGCGCTATCAGGCCGCGCGGCTGGCGGCGTTCGTCCACGACCACCGCGTGCGCGGCACCAAGGTGATCCTGGGCGACTTCAACGAGTGGATGAAGGGGCTCGCCACGAAGACGCTCTCGTCGCTGTTCCAGAGCATCAACATCGCGGAACACCTGAAGCGGCGGCGCACCTACCCGGGGCTCTTCCCCGTCCTCCATTTGGACCATATCTACTACGAGGGTGAAGTGACCGTGCGCAAGCTCGAACTGGTGCGCACGCGACAGGCGCTCATCGCGTCGGACCACCTGCCGCTCGTAGCGGATCTCAGGATCGCCTTCTAACCGCTCAGCGCCCTCAGCGGTTCATGCGGAGCAGCGCCAGCCCGCTGACTTTCACGGCGCGCACCATGTTCTGCGGCTCACGGTCGGTCGTGTTCTCGGGCGTGTCGCCGGAGGAGTGGTAGTAAAGCGAGTAGTCGATCTTCAGCTTCTTCGGATCGGGCGTGCCCTTCGATTCCCATCCGGCGATCTGATCGAGCTCGGCAAGCTTGTCCCATGCCGCGGTGTAGATCGTCGTCGCCGGGATCTGCAGCGATGTCTGTCCCGTTCCCTTGTATTGCTTCGGCAGGAATGCGTACGAGTCGGTGCCGCCTTGTGAAGGATTGGTCGTGTACTCGGTCCAGAAGCCCGGCCGCCCCGCGTAGTCCCCCGCGACCGCTTCGAAGGTTCTGAGCATGGGCTCGTTCCACGGTACGTCGTTCGATTCGAAATAGATGGCGTCGCGCTCGGCGCCGGTGCCCGTCTCGTCGAAGTTCATGACCCCTTTGAGCTGCGAGAGCTTCGCCCCTTCCGATTCGATGAATGTCCGGGCCGAGCGGTACTCTGCGCCCCATACCGCGAAGCGGACGGAATACTTCGGCCGCGGTACCTTCCCCGCCTGCACGAGGGAGGCATACACGCGCGCGATCTCCATGACGGTCGCCACGCCCGAGGCGTTGTCGTCGGCGCCCGGACCGCCGGAGTCGGAATCACCGTGCGCGCACACCAGGTAGTAACCCTCCGCATCCTGACCGCGCAGCGTTGCCACGACCGACTTGCCCCTGCCCTCACGGATCGTTGCGTCGAGCGACACACGCACCGTCCGTCCGGCCTGCGCCGCCGACGCGAGCGCGCGTCCATCGACATACGACATAGCGAACACGGGAACGGGATTGGCGGGATTCGACGGCAGCGATGAGAGGCGCGACCAGTCGACGTATCGCGCCGGATCGTTAGGCGCACTCGAAAGAATTGCGGCCGGGAGATAGCCGCTCTTCACGATCGCGGCGTAGGAACGTCCGACGGATCCCGGCGTGTAGATCACGCGTCCCTTCCACTCCTCCGTCGCCGTCGCCTTGGCGAGGTCCTCGACCAGCAGCAGCTTGCCTTCACGCACACCGCCCGTCGATGCCGAAAAGCCGAATGGCCAAGCGCTCTCGAGCACCGCACCATCCTCGAGGGTCACGCTCCACGAGTTCTCCCAGTGCGCCAGCGCGGGCGGATCCTCCTGCACGGCGACCTCGAGCCCCTGCGTCTTGAAGAACGCGCCGAGATACGCAGCGGACTTCTCATTCGAGGGTGTCCCGCCCATGCGCGGACCGAAGGCGACGAGCTCGCGCACGTACCGCTGGAGGTCCTGCTGACTGACGGTGTCGGCAAACGCCGTTTCGTCGGTTCGAGATGGGCCAGTCTGAGTGAACGCGAGCGCAACGGCAACGACTGAAATCAAACGCATCGGAATATTGTCGACGAATCCGGGGGTCAGATCTTGTTTCTTGCGCCCAGGTCACCTGACGTGGACAGTCTGCGCAAGAAACAAGATCTGACCCCGGAACTTGTGCGCGACCGCGGCCGTATTGACAGTTAGATTTCAAAGTGATATCACTTTGCAATCTCAACTCAGGAGGCGACCATGATTCGCGAACGTGAAATC
>DATLLF010000292.1:0-10499 GCA_035537955.1 Vicinamibacterales bacterium
CACTACCCGATGCCGTGCTTGCTTGTGCGTAGGAAAGCGCGCATACTGTCGTTGCATCGCTTTCCTGAGCACTGCCGCACCTCGCGGGGGAACCTCCTCCGACTCCGAGCAACAGCCCTCACCAAAGCTTTTCTCCTTTAGGACACTCTCGGCCGGCTGTCGGCTTCTCATTCCGAGATGAGTTGCGCAGTCTCGCCGCGACTGTGTTGCACAGGAGCGGAGACTCATCATGACTATGGTTCGTTGGGATTCGTTCAATACCGCGCAGCAGGCGCGGATCAGCCGAATGCTCGAGGGCGGCTACGGCCGTCCACAAGAACAAGAAGACCTCACCCGCGGCGCGTGGGTTCCGTCGGTCGACATTTACAGCAACGGCCAGAATGAGCTGGTGCTGAAGGCCGAGCTGCCCGACATGAAGGAAAAGGACATCAGCGTGACGGTTGAAGACAATACGCTGACGCTGCGCGGCGAGAGGAAGCTTGACCCGGAAGTCCCGGAGGAGCAGTTCCATCGTATCGAGCGCAGTTATGGGTCGTTCGCGCGAACGTTCGCGCTGCCCTCGACGGTTGACGCTGGCAAGGTCAGAGCCGAGTACAAAGCTGGGGTCTTGTCGATCCGGCTGCCGCTGCGCGAGGAAGCCAAGCCCAAGCAGATCAAGGTGGAAGTAGCGGCCGCGTAAGTCACGGCAGAAGAGGCGGGGTAGAAACCCCGCCTCTTCTGCAATCCCAACGACTGGCGCCGCAAGCCACTGCCGAAGCTGGTTGCCCAGTCGAAGGTCCGGAAGAACGGCTTCAGTCCCCGATACTCAAACTTTCGTTCGAGTGTCACGAACGTTGGCACACTTGGGTCACCGCCGTACTTGGTGACGAGCTTCCAGAGCGACCAGGACCCTCAGGACCAGGCGCCGCCGACCAAGGCGCCGCACTCTCTGCTGACCTAATCTGCACCACATCGTTGATGCGCTCCTGACATTCCGGATGCCGAGGCATCGGCTCATTCGGTTGCATCACGTGTGGATCGTCATTCGCGCTTGACAACGTTTAGATAATTAGCTAAATATAGATCCGTGAACAAGGTGTTCAAGGCGCTTTCGGATCCAACCCGTCGTCGCGTGCTGCAACTGTTGCGCGAGCGGCCGATGTCGGCGGGGGAACTCTCGGACCACTTCCCCGTGTCGAAGCCGACCATGTCGGCCCATTTCGCCGTGCTGCAGCAGGCCGGGCTCATCGAATCGCAGAAATCCGGCCGGAGCATCGTCTACCGGCTGGTGATGTCGGTCCTCGAGGAGGCGTTGCTCGGCTTTGCGCAGACGTTCGGATGGGGCGCCGATTCGAAACGGACCAGTCGTGTCGCCGACGGGAAGGCGGTCAAACGCCCTTTGAAAGGAGAAGCCTGACGTGGTTCCCAACTCAATTATGTCCAAGGCCGCATCGGCATTGACGGCCGTCGGCATCGTGCTGGTGGCGGCCAACTGGTACGCGAAGCCGGAAGCCGCGCTCGCCTGGACGGCAGCTCTCGCCATGTTCGTCGTCATGATTGCTGCGCTGCGACTGTCTCCGCGCGCCGTTCGTCGCTCGGCGGGGGATGCTACGGCACTTCCCAGTCCCGATCGGATTCCGACTGCCGTCGTGTTCGCCGCGCTCATGATGGGCATCCCGCTGGCACTGACACTCGCCCGCTCGTACGGCGTCGTGGACGACATCGACCTCGGTCGCCGCTCGACCGGAGTCCTCATCGGCGCGTTCCTCGTGATGCTCGGGAATGTCATGCCGAAGAATCTCCCGCCGTTGTCGTCGATGCGATGTGACGGCGCACGGCAACAGGCGTTTCAGCGGCTCGCCGGCTGGACGTGGGTGCTTTGCGGTCTTGCGTCGGCGATCGGCTGGCTCGCGCTGTCGATCGACTCCGCGGAAATTGCGACGACCGTGCTGGTGGTGACAGCCATGGCCCTGACCATCGGACAGCTCCTGCGCCTTCGCAGGCCGCGCAAAGAACAACCCGCTTCCGGACTGAACTAGCCACACCACCCGAGTGACCGGCCCGCGCCGCGGCGAATCCGTCGCCGCGATCGGACAGGAGAGAGATCTGCCTTGACGAAGGAGTTGAACGGGACGACGTGACTAGGAGCCGGAACTCTTCGCGATGAAGTTTTCAATACCGGTACGGAGATTCGAACCCCGGTCTTGGGGCTGAGAACCTTGCCCCCATCGTGATCACACACGATCGGGGGTTTATGGTCCAACTCGACCCACTGACCCATCGGCAGACCGATCCCGCAGTCCCGCCTTCAAACCTTTTCCAGCCGCGCCCTATCCAAAGGCGTAGGTATATACCGATAGCTATAAACTGACACCGATGTCGAAAACGAAGCCCCCCGCTCCGCTGGAGCCGCACTGGTTCCAGATCCTCCTCACGCTGGCCGATCGCGACCTGCACGGCCTCGCAATCATGAACGACGTGCTCGAGCGCACCGGCGGCCGCATGCGGTTGTGGCCGGGGATGCTCTATCGCGCGCTCGGCCGCCTGGCCGACATCGGCCTGGTCACGGAGATCGAGCCACCGGATGACGTTCCGATAGCTGGAGGACGCCCGCGATTCTTCCGGATCACCACGGCGGGGCGTCGCGCCTGCGCCGCTGAAGCCGAACGGCTCGCAGGATTCGTCGCCGTGGCGAGGCGCAAGAAGCTGCTGAGAGCCTGATCGGATGCCGCGACCATCGTCCGCGTTCGTTCGGCTCCTTCTTGGCGCATATCCGCGACATCTCCGAGAACGTGAGCGCGACGCGCTGGAGGCGGCCTGCATCGCGTGTCTCGCTCGGGAGCGCGCCCGGCTCGGCCGCTTGGGTGTTCCATACGCGTGGGGGCGGCTGATCGCCGACACCATCACCGCCGCGATCCTCCTGCGCGCGGACGAGCGCCGCCGTCGCCGTCTTGCCTGGCACCACTCTCAACATTCCGCCCCGAAGGAGATCCTGATGACCCGAATCTGGCAGGACGTCAAGTACTCCGCGCGCCTTCTGCAGCGCGCCCCGCTGTTCAGTCTCGTCGTCATTGCCACGCTGACGGTGACCATCGGCGCCACCACTGCCGTCTTTACTGTCGTCAACGGCGTGCTGCTGCGCGCGCTGCCGTACCGCGATCCGGCCCGTTTGGTGCTGCTGCAGGAAGCGATTGGGGAGATGGGGCCGTGGGGCTTTTCGCCGCCTGATTATCTCGCGTTCGAGGCGCGTGCGGGCCTCTTCGAATCGATCGCGGCCTTTCGCAACCGCGAGTACGAGCTGGCGGGCGTCGAACCACCGGAACGGGTGATCGTGACGCGAGCCTCCGCAACACTCTTCGAGACGCTCGGTGTGCAGCCGGCGCTCGGCCGGCCATTCACGCGCGAAGACGACGAGTCGGCACGCCCGGTCGCCGTGCTCAGCGACGCGTTGTGGACGCGCAAGTTCGCACGCGATCCCGCGGCGATCGGGCGCGCGATTCTCCTCGATCGTCAGCCCTTCACCATCGTCGGCGTCATGCCGAACGGCTTCATCTTTCCGCAGCGCGGTCTGCTGATCAACAACGTTCCCGCCGACGTGTACGTGCCGATCGCGTTCACGCCGAGCGACCGGCGCGGCTTCGGCAGCATGTACGCCACTGGCGTCGTCGCCCGCCTGAAGCCGGGCGGGACGGTCACGCAAGCGAATGTCGACACGCGCGCGCTGGTGCAGGCGAACGCCCGCGAGATCTATCCGGCGGCGCTCAGCGGTCTGGCCGCCGCGGTCAGCGGCTCCGCGACGCCGCTGTCCGACGAAGTCATCGGCCGGTCGCGAACGCTGCTCTGGGTCGTCTTGGCCGCCGTCGGCTGCGTACTGTTGATCGCGTGCGCCGACATCGCCAGCCTGATGCTGGCGCGCGCCATGGCACGCGAGCGAGAGATCGCGGTGCGCAGCGCCCTCGGGGCAGGCCGCGGGCGCCTGATTCGCCAGCTCCTCGCCGAATCGGCGCTCGTGGCGTCGATCGGCAGCGTCCTCGGCTTGCTGCTCGCGGTCTGGCTCTCGCGAGCGCTCGTCGCACTGGCACCCTCGACGCTGCCTCGCCTCCACGAGATCGGGCTTGACGCGCGGGTTCTTCTGTTCACCGCGGCGCTGACGGTTGTGACCGCATTGCTCTGCGGCATGCTGCCCGCCCTGGAGCTGACGCGGCCGCGCGGGTCCGCCCTGAAGGACGGCAGCCGCACGTCCACCGGCAGGCGCGAACGGCGGATTTTCGGAACGCTCGTGGCGGCGCAGCTCGCGATCGCCGTCGTACTGCTCGTGGGCGGCGGCTTGTTGCTGCGCAGCTTCTCGAAGCTCATGGCGGTCGATACCGGATTTCGCGTCGAGCGCCTGCTGACGCTCGGGATCAACCTTCCGGCGCAGGGCTATCGCGATGCGGCGAGCGTTCGCGGCTTCTATAGCCGTCTGCTCAACGATCTTTCGCAAGTGCCCGGAGTCAGCGCGGCCGGCGCCTCCACCGGCCTGCCGCTGGGCGTCCGCGATCTGCGCGTCTTTACCATCGAGCAGGAATCTCCCGCGACGCGTGAACTGCCGCACAGCGTCGACCCGGAGTATGTCGCGGGGCGCTACTTCGAGGCGCTCGGGATCCCGCTGAAACGCGGACGCTACCTCGGTGCCGAAGATGCCGCCGCGTCGGAGCCGATGGCGGTCATCAACGAGACCATGGCGCGCCGCTTCTGGGGGACGTCGGACCCGATCGGGCAGCGGATCGCGTGGGGTCTCGAGTCTCAACACGGTCCATGGATGCGCATCGTCGGCGTCGTCGGCGACGTGAAGCAGGGAGCGCTGAATACCGAAACCATTTCGCAAACCTACGTCCCATGGATGCAGGTGTCGGACGGCATGATCGCCGATAACGTCGTCGGGATCATGCGATCGCTGCGTGTCGCGCTGCGTGGCGAGGTGGAGCCGACGGCACTCACCGATACCGTACGCGCGCGGATTCGGGCAATCGATTCCGCCTTGCCGGTGACGTCCGTACAGACGATGAGTGAGATCGTCAGGCGGTCGACCGCGGTTCCGCGATTCAACGCGCTGCTCGTCAGTCTTTTCGCCGTTCTCGCGCTCCTGCTCGCGGCGATCGGCATCGCGGGCATGCTGGCGATGTCGGTTTCACGCCGGATGCCGGAGCTCGGCATCCGGATGGCGCTCGGTGCGCAGCGGCAAACGCTGCTCGCCATGTTGATCCGGCAGGGGATGATCACTGCCGCCGCCGGCCTCGCCACTGGATTGCTCAGTGCGTGGCTCGTGTCACGGGTGCTTTCCAGCCTGTTGTTCGGGATCAGTCCGCGCGATCCGATGACCTTTGCGACCGTTGCTGGCCTGCTCGGCGTCGTGGCGCTCGTCGCGTGTGCGCTGCCGGCGTGGCGCGTGACGCGGGTCGATCCGCTGAAGGCGTTGCGGGTGGAGTAGGAGTGACGGAGAAAGAGCGGGAAGTCAGAGCCGAAGGGCGCGATCCAGTGAACCCCCAATCGCGCGATGATGTACCACGTTCCTTATTTGATTTGCTCGGCGCAGCGGCGGGAACGAAGCAGGCGACGTGCACACGGCGATGAAGCTGAAGGATCGGATACCGGCCGTCGCGACCGTCCTTGGAGCGAAGACGTTCGAGACGGCCTACCGAGTGCGATACCTCGGGCGACCCGGCCCCACAACGGCGCGAATCTGACGTTTACGTTCGAGGTCGAGCCGTGAAGCGAAGTTGCTGCGGTTTCACAGCAGCGGTCTCGCCAGCTCCCGCCAGTGGCCGAACACGAGCCGAAGCTGCTCGGTTTTCTTGAGGAAGTTTGGTGCCGGTACTGGGATTTTCGAAAGGTTGGAACGTGCAGTTCAGCGGAATTGCGGCGTAAACAGTCGCCGATCATGGGCAGCTCAACGCCTCGAACCGTGCGGCTCTAAGTCCGCTGACAGCCCGGACGCGGGAGCCGGCCTGAATGAGCATCAGTGGCGCAGGGTATCGTGTGCACGCGTCGCATCCCGAACCCACGCCGTCGCGTCTTGGATAGAATGCCCGCGATGGCGCTCCTCCCTGGCAGCAGACTGGGACCGTACGAGATCGCCACCCCGCTCGGCGCAGGCGGAATGGGCGAGGTCTACCGCGCCCGCGATACCCGACTCGGGCGCGACGTCGCGATCAAGATCCTCCCCGCGCAGTATGCCGCCGATCCTGAGTGGCGGCGGCGCCTCGACCGGGAGGCGCGAGCGGTTTCCTCGCTGTCCCATCCTCACGTCTGTCCTTTGTTCGATGTCGGCCACCAGGACGGCATCGACTTCCTGGTCATGGAATACCTCGAAGGAGAGACGCTCGCGGCGCGGCTTCAACGAGGCGCGCTGCCGGTCGACCAGGCACTGTGTTACGGCGGGGAGATCGCCTCCGCGCTGGCCGCCGCGCACCGGCAGGGCGTCGTCCATCGCGACCTGAAGCCGGCCAACGTCATGCTGACGCGGTCCGGGACACGGCTGCTCGACTTCGGCCTCGCGAAGCCGGCGGCGGTGAACGTGTCGCCGATCGAGGTCACCGCGAGCGCGCCGATCACCGCCCAGGGCACGCTCGTCGGCACCTACCCATACATGTCACCCGAGCAGGTCGAGGGGCGCGAGGTCGACGCACGCTCGGACATCTTTTCACTGGGCGCAGTCCTCTACGAGATGGCGACCGGCACGCGGGCCTTCGATGGGCGGACGACGGCGAGCCTCATCGCGGCGATCCTCGAGCGCGAGCCGCCGCCCATCGCCTCGCGGCAGCCCCTCGCGCCCGCCGCGCTCGACGACATCGTCCGCGGCTGCCTGGCGAAGGATCCCGAGGACCGCTGGCAGACCGCACACGACGTGAAGCTGCAACTCGACGGGCTGCGCCGACGTGTCGCCGGTTCGGGACAGGACGGTGCAGACACGCGTGCCGGCGGCGCGGCCCTTCGCCGGGGAAGCGCCTCTGGCGCGACGAGAGCGCCCCGCGGCAGGACGGCTGCGAAGGGGCCGGTGCGGCGAGGGGCCGGGCCGGTCCGCGCCTCGGTCCTGCCGCCCCTCAACCATTGGTTCACGCCCAACGATTTCCAGATCTCACCCGATGGTACGCGCCTGGCGTTTGTCGCCGCGCGGCCCGATGGCAGGAGCACGCTCTGGGTCTCCTCGATGGTGTCGGCGCAGGCGCACGAGATCCCCGGAACGGAGGGAGCGACCTCGCCGTTCTGGTCGCCTGACAGCCGCCGCATCGGCTTCTTCGCGCAGGCCCGGCTGAAGACGGTGGAGCCGATCGGTGCCGGCGTGCAGGATCTGTGCGGCACGCTCTTGACCCCGGGTGGCGGTGCCTGGAGCCGCAAGGATGTGATCGTCTTTCCGCCGTCCGTTCTTGGCGGCCTTCTGCAGGTGCCGGCCGGCGGCGGCACGCCGGTGCCGGCAACGCACGTGCCCGACGAGGGAAAGGGGGAGGCGCATCGCTCTCCCCAATTCCTGCCTGACGGCCGTCGTTTTCTCTACGTCGTCAGCTGGACCACCCGGCAGCGCGGGGGCCTCTACGTCGCGAGCCTCGACGGCGGCGACCCGCGGCTGGTGTCGTCCGACGTCCGCAGCGCCTTCGTGCTCGCGGGCACGAACCTGTTGTATGCCGACGGGGGCACGCTGTACGGGCGATCCTTCGATCCCGAGCAGGCCCGGCTGATAGGCGAGCCGCGCGTCGTCCTGCGCAACGAGGTCGCACCTCAGTGGCGATTTGAGAAAGTGGCCATCAGCGCCTCCGCGACCGGCATCCTCGTCTTCCAGTCACGGCTCGACTACAACTCGCAGCTCGTGTCGTTCGACCGGAGCGGCAGCGAGCTTGGAGTGGTCGGTGAGCCGGGGTTCTGGTCACCGCAACTGTCGCCCGACGGCCGCTACGTTGCCGTCGGTCACGATCGCGAGGGGACCGGCCAGTGGAGCACCACGATTTTCGACCGGGTCCGCGGGATCTCGCTGAGTCTGCCGCGCATGGGCTCGCACAAGGCGCATGCGTGGTCGCCGGACGGCCAGTGGATCTACTACTCGGCAATGCGGGAGCGCGACGGCATCTTCCGGCGCCGCGCGGACGGGTCGGGGACGGAGGAGACCGTCCTCGAGGAGTCGACGGCGTTTGTGCTGGTCAATTCTCACTCACCAACCGCGCCGCGGCTGCTGTACATGGACTTCTCCAACGGCATCGGAGCATTGCGCGAGTTGGACATCGAGAAGGGCCAGGCGAAAGAGGTGGCGTGGGGCGCCGAGGGAATCTATTCGCCCGACGGTGAATGGATCGCCTACATCGACAACCAGCTGCAGTCGCTCGCGCTCACGCACGCCGACCGCGGCGGGCGCGTCCAGCTGGCCGGCTGGGGCGCCCAGATCCGATGGCGCCCCGACATGACCGAGCTGTATTACATCGCGCCGGACAAGAAGTTGATGTGCGTGCCGTTGACGAAGCGTGACGGTACGATCGAACCGGGCAATCCCGTCGAACTGTTCCAGACCCGGATCGTGGAGCCGACCCTGGTGCTCTTCCAGTACGACGTGAGCCCCAACGGTGAGGGGTTTCTGATCAACTCGCTCCCGCGCGCCGACGCGGCGGCGCCGCTCTCGTTGATCGTGAACTGGGAGGAGATCGGGGCATCGTCCTAGCGCGTCGCGATTGAATACCGAGTAGAGTCCGTTGACGTGCGGGCGCGCGGGCCCGCTGATGAGCAGCAGGCGCGTGGAAAAAACAGCTCCCAGACAATCCGTGAGTGGAAGCGGGTTTGACAGAAGTCTTACATCGATGTAAGACTGTGCCGCCGTGGCCGGCTCGCACCCTCGCGTTCTCACAGTCTCTCCGAAAGAGCTTTTGGTTCTCGAGTTGCTCCGGGAGCAGGATTCGTACGGCCTGCAGCTCGTCGCCGCATCGACCGGCCGCCTGAAGCGGGGCACCATCTACGTCACGCTCGGTCGGATGGAAGAGAAGGGCTACATCACGTCGAGGCTCGAGGCTGCACCGTCTGGGATAGGTGGGTTGCCTCGACGGATCTATGCGTCGACAGCTCTGGGACGCCGCATGTTCGCGGCCTGGACCAGCGGCGCGAAGCGGTTAGTGCCGGAGTTTGGGCGATGACGCCGCCGGGCACTCGACTTCGGGCCTTGGCAGCGCGCCTGCTTCCCGCGAGCACGATGGATCACCTGGTCGATCCGGCGATCGCCGACATGCAAGCCGAGTACGAGGAGGCGTCGCGCAGAGGGCTGGCGTGGCGTAAACGCTGGATTTGCATTCGCGATTACTTCGCGTTCTTCACGATGATCGTTGCGCATCGCCGCGCAGTGAAAAGGAGGAACGACGGCTGGGCGCCGTTGCGCGGCTTGTCGTTGGACGTCCGGCTCGCCCTGCGGCTGCTCGTAAAGCACATCGGTCTGACGGTCGTGGGAACGGTGGCGATGGCCTTCGCGATCTGGAGCGGCATCGTCGCGTTCGAGTTCTACACCCAGATCATGCACCCCAGGCTGCCACTTGACGGCGGCGCGCAGATTGTCGGGATCGTGATGGTCGACACCGCCAATCCCGGTGAAAGATCGCCGACCCTTCATGACTTCGTGGCGTGGCGTGACGGCCTGTCATCCGTACAGGACCTTGCGGCGTATCGTGATCGCAACTGGAACGTGATCGTCGGCAATGCCGCGCCGGAGCCGGTCGCGGTCGCCGAGATCAGCGCGGCTGCGTTTCGTGTCGTCCGGGAGCGCCCCGTTCTTGGGCGGCCGCTGGTCGAGGCCGATGAGAAGGCCGGCGCACCGTGGGTCGTCGTGATCGGACACGACGTCTGGCAATCGCGATTCGAGTCCGACCCACACGTCATCGGCAGGGAGCTGCGTCTCGGCAATGTGCCCCACACCATCGTGGGCGTGATGCCGGAGGGCTTTCGTTTTCCATTGGCGCACGGCTTCTGGGTTCCTCTCAGGCTGGATCCCGTCAACTACCCGCGGCAGCAAAGCCCCGGCCTCCGGGTATTCGGCAGGCTGGCGCCTGGCGCCACGCTCGAAGCCGCGCAACCGGAACTGACGGTCCTTGGGGCCACGGCTGCCGCCGCGTTTCCCGACACCCACGCGCATCTCGAGCCGCGGCTCGTGCCCTACATCGAGTCGATCTTCCGCGGGTTTTCGGCAGACAGCGCCACGGAAGTGTTCGGGGGCAACTTGCTGAGTGTCTTGCTCGTGTTTCTCGTCTGCGGCAACGTCGCGCTGCTGATGTTCGCCCGGGCCGCGACGCGCGAGAACGAGATCCTCGTGCGAACGGCGCTCGGCGCCGGCCGCGGGCGGATCATGGGCCAACTGTTCGTCGAGGCGTTGGTGCTGGCAATGGTGGCCGCACTCGTCGCAGTGACGTTCGCGCAACTGGCCTGGCATTCGCTGTTCGCCATGGTCACGGAGAACATGTTCGAGAATCGCGTTCCGTTCTGGATGCATTCCAGCGTCTCTCCGAGGACCCTGGTGTACG
>DATLLF010000293.1:0-2751 GCA_035537955.1 Vicinamibacterales bacterium
AGATGTACCGGATTTACGGAGTCGAGCGCGGTGCGCCGATCGGCTACGAGACGTTCCTGAAGCGCGTGCATCCCGACGATCGCGCCTCAGTAGACGCCACCGTGCGGCGGGCGATGGCCGACGGCCGGCCGTTCGCATTCGATCACCGCGTGGTTCGCGACGGCGGAGTGCGGATGCTGCACGCCGCGGGACGGGTCATCGTCGACTCGTCCTCGCGGCCCGTTCGCATGGTGGGCATCGGGCACGACATCACCGAGCGGACGGAAGCCGAGGAAGCGCGGGCGCAGCTGATTCACGAACAGGCCCGGCGGCAGGAGGCCGAGGAGACGAGCCGCGCCAAGGACGAGTTCCTCGCGATCCTCTCGCACGAGCTCCGCACGCCGCTCAACGCCGCGCTCGGTTGGGCGCACATGCTGCAGCAGGTGCCGTTGAATACGTCAACCGCCGCGCGCGCGGTGGAGACGATCTACCGCAACCTGCTGACGCAGTCGCGTCTGGTCTCCGACATCGTGGACGTCTCGCGCATCACCAAGGGAGGGCTGGCGGTCGAGGCCGCACCGGTTGACCTGGCGGCGATCATCAATTCGGCGATGGACATGGTGCGCGAGCGGGCGCACATGCGCCGGATCACGCTCGAGACCCAGATCGCGTGTGGACCGATCGTGCTCGTCGGCGATGCGAAGCGCCTCGAGCAGGTGTTCTGGAACTTGCTCTCGAACGGCGTGCGGTTCGGGCGCGAGGATGGATTGTTGCGCGTCGAGGCGGTGACAGAAGGCGACAACGTCCGCATCACGGTCGAAGACGACGGTCCGGGGATCGACCCTGGATTTCTGCCGCATGTCTTCGAGCCGTTCCGCCAGGCTGACGCGTCGCCGCGGCGGATTCACGACGGCCTCGGTCTCGGCCTGGCGATCGCGAAGCACCTCGTCGAGCTGCACGGCGGCACGCTCGCGGCCGGGAACGGACCGCGCGGCGGCGCGCTGCTGACGGTAATTCTCCCTTCGCAGGCGGCGATGCTCGCCGCGCCGCGCTTCAGCGTGGAGTAGCCTTCTCCGTGCCTTTCAGCTCCTGCTCGCGGAGCTTCTGCAGCTCTTCGAGCTCCAGATTGTTGGTGCAGTAGAACTCGTAGATCTCGCCGTTGCCGAGCGTCCAGCGCCGCGGGGCCGACTTCCACGGCCTCTCCAGCACCTTTGGGTCGTCCACCGTGAGCTCGACGATCAAGTAGTTCATCGACGGCCGCGTATAGCGTTCCGTCACGCGCAGCGCGTCGCTGTGGAACCAGCCATTGGGCTGGATGTAGGTGCGCTCGTCGAATCCCGTGGACTCGACCACGAGCGTGTCGCCCTCCCAGCGTGCGCTGCTGTTGCCGTGAAAGAAGGGCTCCGGGTCTTTTGGCAGCGGTCGTCCGTCCAGGTGAATCAGGCGCCAGTTGTTCAGCACCTCGTAGAGCTGTACGAGCAGGCCCGGCTTGTGGACCATGTAGGTCGTGTAGGGGTTCTGCAGCCAGATGGCAGGCACACCGCGCGGCATGCAGTTCACCGACGACTTCGAGAGCTCCAGCTCCGTCGGAGTCATCGCCTTGATCCTGGCCTGTGCCCACGCCTGGAACGCGGGCGGCGACTCCGGCGTGACCTTGGGATCGAACTGCCGCGTGGCGGACGGATCGACACCGAAGCGGCCTGACACGCCCTGGCCTGCACCGTTCGGGAACCAGTGGCCCGTGAAGTCCACGTGGCCGTCAGCAAGGCGCGGCGGTGGTCCGCCCGGCGGCATGACGCCAATCGTGTACGGCTGCTGCTGTTGCTGGGCGCGCGCCGGCATGACGGCCGCGGCGCAGAGCGCCAGCACGCCTGCGCACACCGCGGCACGGCGGAGAGTCGAGATGCGTGTCACGGTCAGTCCTGAATCTGGCCGACCTGGCGCAGCACGCCGTCGGCGAACCTGAGGGTGCCTGCCGCGGCGGCGTGCGGCTTGCCGTTTCTCGCGAGGCAGCCGCGCACGCGGACTTCCTTGCCGACGTTGTCGAGGAAAACCTGGCGGTCGGTGCCGTTTCTCCGCAGCGTGACGGGGGAGTAGGCCTGGAACGACCAGTTCTCGACCTTGCCGCTGCCGTCTTTCACGTCCACGAAGAAATACGGGTGCGGATTCTGCCAGTCGATCTTCGTGAGGGTGCCGACGAAGTCGCGGCAGTTGTTGGCGTCCCATTCCGCGACGAAGGAGTGATGGGCGGTGGCTGCAACCGGCAGCAGGGTCGTGATGAGCAGTGCACGGATGAGCGTCTTCATGGTGGTTGCCCCGTTGGGGCGAATTATACGAGCGCTGGAGCTAACGGAGGTTGTCGGAGGGCACGGATTCACAGGAGGAACGGAGGCACGGAGGCGAACGGAGCGATCAGGCTTTAACCACGAAGGTCACGAAGGCCACGAAGATCACGAAGGAAGAAGGCCGGCCGTTCGATTGGCCGCCGAAGGCGGCCAGACGCGACGTGAGGGATCGCAGATACAAACCACTCAGAAGTCGGCGGTGGCTTGTATCTGCGACTCCCTCACGCCGCGGCGCGCGGCGCGCGGTGCGCGCTGGTAAATCGAACGGCCGGCCCTCCGTGCGCCTCCGTGCCTCCGTTCCTCCGTGTTGAACCCGTGACCTCCGTCCCCTCCGTTCCCTCGACTCAGAAGGTCACGCCCATCCCGAAGTGCGCCCGCGGATTGCCTTCGCGCGGCTTCGCGATATCGAGATCGATGATGAACGGCC
>DATLLF010000294.1:0-10459 GCA_035537955.1 Vicinamibacterales bacterium
GGTGGCGAGCAAGACCTCAGACATCGCGGGCGACGGCACCACGACCGCGACCGTGCTGGCGCAGGCGATCTACCGCGAAGGCGCGAAGAACGTCGTGGCGGGCGCGAACCCGATGGAGCTCAAGCGCGGCATCGAGAAGGCCGTCGAGGCCATCGTGGCCTCGCTCAAGAAGCAGAGCAAGCCGGTCAAGGGCAACATGATCGCCCAGGTCGGCACCATCTCGGCGAACAACGACGAGACGATCGGCAACATCATCGCGGAAGCGATGGAGAAGGTCGGCAAGGACGGCGTCATCACCGTCGAGGAAGCGCGCTCGATGGAGACGTCGCTCGACGTGGTCGAGGGCATGCAGTTCGACCGCGGCTACCTCTCGCCCTACTTCGTGACCGACCCCGAGCGCATGGAAGTGGTGCTCGAGAACCCGGTCATCCTGATCCACGAGAAGAAGATCAGCTCGATGAAGGACCTCCTGCCGCTGCTCGAGCAGGTGGCGCGCGCGGGGCGTCCGCTCGTGATCATTGCCGAGGACGTCGACGGCGAGGCGCTCGCCACGCTGGTGGTCAACAAGCTGCGCGGCACGCTGCAGGCAGCGGCCGTGAAGGCGCCGGGCTTCGGTGACCGTCGCAAGGCCATGCTCGAGGACATCGCGGTCCTCACGGGCGGCCGGGCGCTCACGGAAGATCTCGGCATCAAGCTCGAGAACATCAAGCTCGAGGACCTCGGCAAGGCCAAGAAGGTCACGATCGACAAGGACAATACGACGATCGTGGAGGGCTCCGGTGCGCAGGCCTCGATCGAGGGACGCGTCAAGCAGATCCGCACGCAGGTCGAGGAGACCACGTCCGACTACGACCGCGAGAAGCTGCAGGAGCGGCTCGCGAAGCTCGTCGGCGGTGTCGCCGTGATCAAGGTTGGCGCCGCGACCGAGACCGAGATGAAAGAGAAGAAGGCGCGCGTCGAAGACGCGATGCATGCCACCAAGGCGGCGGTCGAAGAGGGCATCGTCCCCGGCGGCGGCGTGGCCCTGCTCCGGGCCGGCAAGGCGCTCGATTCGCTGAAGCTCGATCACGATCAGTCGGTCGGCGCGAACATCATCCGCAAGGCCATCGAGGAGCCGCTGCGCTGGATCGCGACAAACGCCGGCCAGGAAGGCTCGATCGTCGTCCAGAAGGTGAAGGACGCGAAGGGTGAGGACGGCTACAACGCCGGCACCGATACCTACGAGAACCTGGTGAAGGCGGGCGTCATTGACCCCGTGAAGGTCGTTCGCACGGCGCTTCAGAACGCGTCGTCGATCGCTTCCCTGCTGCTCACGACCGAGGCGCTCGTCAGCGAGATCCCGGAGGACAAGAAGGAAGCCCCGGCAATGCCGGGCGGCGGCGGCATGGGCGGAATGTACTAAACGCGCGTCAACTACCAAATCCCAACTCCCAAGGAGCTCTCCTCGGAAGGTGGACTTGAATTCGGACGTCAGGCCGGCTCGGAGCAATCCGGGCCGGCCTTTTTTGTGTGCGCGCCGCATAGGCGCAATCAGCGGTGGCCAGCCTGGAGACGCTCGGCATGGAACCGAGGATCGGACGTAGAATAGCCGTGCGCGCGGGGCGCATCCAGTCCGCGGAAAGGGCCGTGCCCACCCCCATCGTCGAATCGAAGAATACGAAGCTTCTTTCAGCCTGATCAGTGCGGACTCCAGGCGCGTTGAAAGGAGATTCGTATGTCCGATGCCCTGCCGCTCCCGCCGCGCCCCCACCTCGAACAGTACAGGAACCTTGCCCGCGATCTGCAGCGCGCCGCCCGCTCTGCCGAGCCGGACGCAATTCGTCGGTGGGCCACCCGCTGGCTCGAGACGCTCGCGCGGCTCCGCGCCGCGAGCGCGCCGGCCGCCGCGGACCCCTCCGCGCCAATCGCGCACGAGGCGGAAGGACTGGAGCGCCGATGGCGGGCTTTCGTCCGAGCGCCCGAACGCGCGCGCGGGGTCAAACTGACGGACGCACACTTCTTCATCGCCCGCGCGCACGGCTTCGCCAGCTGGCCGGCGTTCGCGGCCCATCTCGATGCGTTGGCGCAGGATACCTCTCCGGTGGCGCTCTTCGAGGCGGCCGTCGACGCCATCATCGAGGGAGATGCCGCCGGGCTGAAGCGCCTGCTGCAGACGCATCCCGAACTTGCGCGCGCGCGCTCCACGCGCGATCACCGCTCGACCCTCCTCCACTACGTCTCCGCCAACGGCGTCGAAGACTTCCGTCAGATCACCCCGAAGAACATCGTCGCGATGACCGAGATGCTGCTGGCCGCGGGGGCGGACGTGAACGCCGCGTCGGATGCGTACGGCGGCGGGTCGACGGCGCTCGGGCTCGCGGCGACCAGCATCCATCCCGAACGCGCCGGAGTGCAGATCGAGCTGCTCGAGACCCTCCTCCGGCATGGCGCACGGATAGATGGAGAGCAGGCCGGCAACCGCCACGGCATCGTTCTAGGCTGCCTCGCGAATGGTCAGCCGCACGCCGCCCGCTTCTTCGCGGACCGCGGGGCGATCCTGACGCTCGTCGAAGCCGCCGGAGTCGGCCGGCTCGATCGCGTCCGCGCAAGCTTCGACGAAAGCGGCGGCGCACGGCCGATTCCATCGGCCGATCTGGACTCCGCGCTGCAGTACGCCGCCGGATACGGGCACGCGGATGTCGTGACGTTCCTCCTGGACCGCGGCGCGAATGCGTCGATGTCGGACGATGCCGGCCAGACCCCGCTGCACTGGGCGACGTTCGGGCCTCACGTCGAGGTGACGCGCGCGCTCCTCGCCGCCGGGGCGCAGGTCACCGCACGCGACCGCCGCTTCCACGCCACACCACTCGACTGGACGGTGTACGCCTGGGCGATGGCGGACACCGACGACTCCCGCGGACGGGGTCGCGAGGTCGCCGCGCTGCTGGTCGGTGCGGGCGCGGTACCCGACCTCGATCGCTTCGATCCGCCCGTGCCCGCCCGCGTCCGTGCCGACCTCGCGATGATGCGCGCCCTGGGACTGCCGCCGGACTCCGACGGACCGCGCATGTCCGACGCATGGGCCAGCAGCTTCGTACAGCTCGACATCTCGACCCCCGAGATCAACCTCTGCTCGCTGACGCGCGAAGGACGGCTGGCGCTCGTCGCCTCGCAGGGCAATCCCGTCGGGATCTGGGACGTGCCGACGGGTCGGCGGATTCGGGCGCTCGAGGCGAGTTCCATGAACGCCTGGCTGGCAGCGTGGACGCCCAATCCGGCGCTGGTGCTCGTTGGGGCGCGAGAGGGGAACACGATCGAACTCTGGGATATCGAACGCCGCGAGCGTGTGTTGGTGCTTCGCGGCCACGGCGGACCGCCGCGTGCCGCGGCGACGAACGCCGCCTGCACGCGCGCGTTCACGGGTTGCAGCCATCGGGACCCGAGCGTCAGGTTGTGGGACCTCGAGACCGGCGCATGCCTGCGCACGCTCGAGGGGCACGCCGACGGGGTGTATTCGATCGCATGGCGCGGCGAGGCGCGGGCCGCCTCAGGGTCGCGCGACCGGACGATCCGGCTCTGGGACGTCGAGTCGGGCTCCACGCTGCGCGTGCTGACCGGTCATACGTACCACGTGCACAGCCTTGCATGGAGCAGCGACGGCCGCCGGCTGCTCTCCAGCTCAATGGACCTTCGTCTGTGGGACGCGGACACCGGCCAGTGCAAACGCGTGTTCGAGGGGCACACGGAAGTGATCCGCACAGTGGTCTGGAGTTCGAACGAGAAATACGCGCTGTCGGCATCGCACGACCGGACCGCCCGCCTCTGGGACGTGGAGAGCGGACGCTGCGAACGTGTGTTCGGCGGGCACGAGGCCGGGTTGGTCTCGGCGTCGTTCAGCGCCGACGGCCGCCGCGCGTTCACGTGCGACTGGTTGGGCGGCATCCGCGAGTGGCCGCTGGCGTGATGCGTCGCTCGAGTACCGGGCGTCATCGTCACCGTCGAACAGCGGCTGAGTCCAGGCGCGGAGGCCGTTGCTGTCTTCGACCCGCGCGCGGACGTATGACTCGGAACCCCTCAGCGTGTAGCGCGCCGGATTGTCGTACGACGTCGCCAGCACGCGACCATTCTGGCCGACGAACACGACGCGATAGCGCCGGCGCCCGGTCGACGGCGCAATCTCGACGACGAGCGTGGAACCTTCGTGCCGCACGTCGCGAAGCTCTGGCCCGTTGGAGGCATAGAAATCACCGGCGTCCAGGGCGGCGACTATGGCATCCCTCGTGAGCGCCCGCGCACGGACGACGACCCAGGCGCGGCCGGGGTTTGCTCGCGCGGCGCCGAACTCCTCACGGAAGTGATGGGAGTCGTCGACGGCGGCCGCGAAGATCCGCATGCCGCCGGTCAGCAGCTCGTCCCACATCTGCTCCGTCGAGGGCACGCGTCCATCACCGGCGTGATTCACGATCGGGTGCCCGCTCGCGATCTCCAGCAGCGCGACGCCTGTCAGGGGTTTCATCTCCGCTGCGGTGAACGCCCAGAGAAAATTCGGATGGTTGATGAGCGGCACGGCCGCCTGCTCGCGGACGGCGTCGATGCTCGACTGCAGCAGGTCTGTCACGGTGCCGTCCTTGTGGGGCGTGATGACGCGGCTGATGCCGATCGCGTTCACGTGGATCGTGCGCGCGTTGGTGATCTCTTCGGCGCCGATCACCAGAAAGTCATCGTTCGGGTTCGTGTCGAACGGCGCAGGATCAGTGAACGTGTTGTGGTCGGTAATCGCGAGAAAGTGATAGCCGTTCCGCTTGTACCATGCGACCAGGTCATAGGGCGGCGAATCGCCGTCGGAGTTGATCGAGTGCGCGTGGAGGTTGCCTTTGTACCAGCGTGACGCGCTCTGCCGGGCGGCGCCGGCCATGCAGACCAGGAGGCACATGGCGCATGCCTGTGCCAAGACCCACTGTCCGGGTCTATGCTCCATATGGATTTACCGATCACTTGATTTTGGCGGCGGGACGCTCTGCACCCGCGGCGATCGCCTGCAGTGCTGCTTCAATCTCCCTCGCGGTACTCGTGCGCTTGAAAATGCGCCCTTCTGCATCGAGGATGAAGATGTCCGGCGTACCCTGCACGTGATACGCGAGCGGAATGGGCGCGTCGAAGCCGCGTTCGTCCGCGAGGATCGTCCACGTCATCTTCCTGGCCTTAACTGCAGTCCGCTCGCCTCCTCGGCGTAGGACGAATCGGGCGCTGCGGATTTGGCCTCTTCGAGGACTCGGACGGCTGCTCTGCCGTCGCTTGTCGAGTTCCTCCCACTGCTTCGCCTGCAGAAAGGCGCGCAGCGAGTCGATAGCGTCTTTGGAGGCCGGCTGCGGCTGGACTGCGACGGTCATCAGGGAAAGTAACAGCGTCGCCAGGGTTGCGGACATGGCAGCAGTTTACTCAATGGGCCTTGTTCACCGCGAAAGTCGTGATATGTTCTCGAAAAGAGAATATGAAAGACCGCCATCTCGGAGAACTGGAGGAACTGACGCTGCTGGTTGTCGTGAGCCTTGGTCCAGACGCGTATGGGGCCGCGGTCCAGAAGGGTCTGGAGCGACACGCCGGCCGGCGAATCGCCCTCGGCGCAGTCTACGGCGCGCTCGAGCGGCTGGAGCGAAAGCGTTACCTCACCTCGTCGGTTGGTGAAGCCACCCGTCAGCGCGGCGGACGACGGAAGCGCGTCTTCGCGCAGACACCGGAAGGAAGCCGTGCGCTGCGCGAGATCCGTCGCACGCGCGAGCGCCTGTGGCGCATGGCGGAGGCGGCCGAACCCTGAACGATGCGCCGCCGACCTCCTCGACTGCCGCTCCGCGTCCTGCAGTTCATGGTGTCGAGGGAGGCGCTCGAGGAGATGGAAGGAGACCTCATCGAGCTGTTCAAATCGCGCGTCGAAGAGATCGGCATCTGGCGCGCGCGCGTCCGCTACTGGCACGACGCGCTGACCGTGTTTCGTCACGTCCTCAGGTCAACTCGCGACGGCGCCGTCACGACACGACACCGTCGCGGCATTCTCGAGGCCGCATCCATGACGCTCGCCACTGCCCTCACGGAACTGAAGCACGCCGTGCGCGTTCTTTCACGGTATCCGGGCTACGCCGTCGCAGCATCGCTGACGCTGGCGCTGGGGCTCGCCGCGAACGTGGCGATCTTCACTGTCGCCAATGCCGTCCTGCTGCGCCCGCTTCCCTACCCGCAGTCGGATCGCATCTTGAGCATCCGCCATCACTCGCCTGGGCTGGGCATGAAGGATGTCGCGAGCTCGCCAGGATTGGTGCTCCGGTATCGAGATCACGCACGTACGCTCGCCACCGTGGCCGGCTACCGAATGAGCGACGTCAATGTCGCGGGGAGCGGAGCCCCGGCACGCCTTCGAGCGCTCGCCGCGACCCCTGACCTGCTCGACGTACTGGCGACCCAGCCCACACTCGGCCGTCCGTTTCAACCGGCGGACGCACAAAGGAATGCCGCCCCCGTCGCAATCCTCACGCACAATCTCTGGCAGTCCCGATTCGGTTCGGACGCAGGCGTGATCGGTCGCACGGTTCAGATCGATGGCCGTGCGACAGAGATCATCGGCGTGATGCCCGCCGGCTTCGACTTTCCTGATCCTGGTACGCGGCTGATCCTTCCGATGTACCTCGATCCGCAGAGCGGATTCGGCACGCTTGGCCTCAACTCCATCGCGCGGCTGTCCGCCGGAGCAACGCTCGACGATGCACAGCGCGAGATCGGTCAACTGCAGAAGCGGATCCCCGAATGGTTTCCTGAGATCAAGCCGGATCTCCTGGCCAGCTTCGGGTGGTCGTTCACCGTCGAACCGCTCCGCGACCGGGTCGTCGCCAGCATTTCCCGTACGCTGTGGATTCTGCTCGCGACGGTGGGGTTCGTCTTGCTCATCGCCGGCACGAACGTCGCGAACCTGTTCCTGATTCGCGCGGAGTCACGGCAGCGCGAGCTCGCCGTGCGCGCCGCGCTGGGCGCCGGCCGTGGACGCATCGCCGCGACTTTTCTCGCCGAAAGTCTGTTGCTTGCCGTCATGGGAGGAGCGGCCGGCCTCGTGATAGCGGCCTGGGCCATCCGGCTGCTGGTTGCGCATGGGCCATCGCAGCTGCCCCGTCTGCACGAAGTCCGAATGGATCCGACCGTATGTGCCTTCGCGGCGGCGCTGAGTCTGCTTGCGGGCCTCGTTCTCGCTATTGTTCCGGTGGCGAGTCTCGGGACCCGGCCGTTCAACTCCCTCGTCCGTGACAGCGGACGCGGCAACACGGCTTCACGGACGCGGCAGCGCCTTCGCCGCGTACTGACCGTGACGCAGCTCGCGACAGCGATGGTGCTGCTGGTGGGCTCTGGCTTGATGGTACGGAGTTCGCTGCGCATGAGCGCCATCGATCCGGGCTTCAGGCCCGCAGGGTTGCTCACCGCGGGCGTGAGTCTCGACGCCCAGATCGATCGAGCACGCGGCGTGGCGTTCTACTATCAGCTTCTCGACGAGTTGCGGCGCCTGCCCGGTGTGGAGTCGGTTGGCGCCAGCAACGCCCTTCCTCTCGCAGGGGGATCGCTCGACGGGTCCAGCTTCACCGTCAAATCGCGACCCCAGGCGTCGGGTCCGGTTCCGCAATTCACGATGTACTCGGCGATCACCGCAGGGTATTTCGAGACGCTTGGCGTACCGCTCCTCGAAGGACGTCGGCCGGAGCGCGCCGACACCGATCAAAGCCGCTCGGTCGCCTGGGTGAACCAGACGTTCGCCAGGCAGTTCCTCGCCGGGCGCACGGTCGGTGAGACCATCGAGATCAACGAGCGATCGCTTGAAGTCGTCGGTGTGGTGGGTGACCTCAAGACGTTCGAGCTTCGCGACGAAGCGAAGGCGATGATCTACGTTCCGGTCGGTGATCCGTTGATCAATGTGCGGTCCATGCAGACGGTGATGCGAACGCGTGGCGGACCGCCACCGGACGTCTCGGCTCTGCGTAGCGCGGTCGACGCTTTGAATCCGTCGGTGCCGTTGACGACGGTCAAGACCATGGACGAGATCCTGCAGGACTCGATGGCGCAGATGGCGTTCACCGTTACGCTGCTCGGGGTCGCAGCTGCGGCCGCGTTGGCTCTGGGAATGGTCGGCCTCTACGGCGTCATCAGCTACGCCGTGTCGCAGCGGACGGCGGAGATCGGGATCCGCCTCGCGCTGGGCGCGAGCCCTGGCGAAGTATCTGCACTGGTGCTGCGCCAGGGGCTCGTCGTGGTTGCCGCGGGCATGGCGATCGGCATCGCCGCGGCGGCGGCGGCGACACAGTTCATGGCGTCGCTGCTCTACGAGATCTCCGCGCGTGATCCGGGCACCTTCGCGGCGGCCGCCGCAGTATTGCTGACCGTAAGCACCGTCGCGACCTATCTCCCCGCCCGGCGCGCCGCCGCGATCGACCCCGCGCAGTCGCTGCGGCGTCAGGAGTGACGCTGCTCAACTTCCAACTACCAACTTCCAACCTCCAAAAGGAAACGAAGGGTGAAGGCTTGGTAGTTGGAAGTTGGTAGTTGGAAGTTGTTTGTTTCTAAGGCTTCTTCACCTTCGCGCCCGACAGCTGCGCAATCGCCGCGAGCGTCGTCTGGGCGGCGTTGAGGCCGAGGCGGAAATCCTTGTCTGTGTACGTTGAGAACATGTCCGTCGGCTGGTGCCAGTTCGGGTCCCACCCGTAGCCGATGTGATCGCGCCGTTCGTTCTCGCGCATCGACAGCGCGGGAACGATGTCCTGGAACGGCACCGAGTCAGTGCTCTGCATGTGATTGCCGACGGTTGCCGGGTAATCGGTCGCATACCGTTCGTTCGCGCTCTTGAAGAACCACGCGAGCTTCTGCGCCTCCGCCGAGAACTTCGAGTTCTCCTGGAATTCGACGTTCACGTCCGCTTCGCGGCGCTGCTCGCGGCTCACCTTCCCGTCGGGACCGGGCATGCCATGGTCCCACATCATCATGTCGTGCTGGACCATGCCGAGCCACCTCGGCTCGGGATATTTCCCGGACCCTGACGGATCCTCCTTGCCCTGCAGGTCCTGCCGTTGCGCCACATACGCGCGCGCTCCGCGCAGACCTCCTTCTTCGCCGTTCCAGAGAGCAAATCGAATCGACACGTCGGTCGTGACATCGGGCGAGTTGAAGATGCGCGCCAGCTCCATCACGATCGCCGTTCCCGATCCGTCGTCGTTGGCCGCCTGCGCGTATCCGATGCCGTCCATGTGGCCGCTGATGATGTACATCTCACCGGGCCGCGTGGCGCCCCACTTGGTGCAGTAGACCTCGTCCACAGGCCCGGGGATGATCGGCTCGGTGTTCAGCGTTCGCAGCGCTTCGTCTGGCTGTTTCATCGGATCGTTGTTCACGCCTGTCGGACCGCCGTAGCCCTTCCCGCCGGCTCCACGCCGCAGCGGATCCTCGGGAGTACCCGCAGGCGTCGGCCGCGGTTCGGTCGCGCCACGACCACGTCCGCCGCGACCTTGTCCCCCGCGGCCCCTGCCTCCGCGAGCCCCCGCGTCGTCCGTCGTCGTCCTGCGCGCGGTTGGATCGTAGGTAATGCGACCCGTTTCGCATCCGTAAGACTTGAGCTGCGCTTCGATCCAGTCGACCGCTTTACGGTTGCGTTCCGTCCCTTCGCGACGATCGCCGAAAGCCGTCAGTCCTTTGATGGTGGCCTTGTACTTTTCCAGTTCGAGGCGTCCAACGAGCGGGCGCACCTCGTCTGACTGCGCCGTTGTGGCGGGACCGACTCGCTCTCCTTGTCCCGACGTCGACGACTGCTGCGCCACCAGCGATGTGATGCATATTGCGGCAATGACGACCGTCACAGCCGTCGTTTGACTCCGTAACATCCCGTTCCTCCGTAGCGGGTTATTCGGTCCTGGGGAGAACTGTCTTCAGCAAATCCGAGCGCTACCCTGTGCGCTTCGCAACCTGCCCGGTGACATCGAGGATCGTGTCGATGTCCGCGGGACTCACGTAGAGATGCGCGGACAGACGCACGCCGCGGTCATCGTTCTGGGCGCGGACCCGGACCCGTCGCTGCCACAAAGCGTCCTGCAGTGCCTTCGCCTTGACGCCCTCGACGCGGAAGGTGGTGATCGCGGCTGTCAGCCGCGGATCGGCCGGAGACGCCACCCGGACCGCCGGGATTCTCACAAGCCCCTCACGCAGGCGTTTCGTCAGCATCGCGTCCCATCGCGCGATTCTCGGCATGCCGATCTTGTCGATGAACTGCAGTGCGGCGACGAGACCCTCGATGACAGGAACGCTGCCGGTTCCGAACTGCATGAATCGGAACGCGCCGTCCTGGTGGTTGTCCCATTGGTAGCTCGCCAGCGTCGTCCAAAACCGGTCCTGCACATCCTTGCGCAGGTACATGAACCCGGTGCCCTTCGGCGCCAGCATCCACTTGTGCGGGCTTGCCACGTAC
>DATLLF010000295.1:0-2238 GCA_035537955.1 Vicinamibacterales bacterium
CAATGGCTGGTCGAGATCCTTGCGATAGACGCCCTCGGCCTGCGCAAAGCGCTTCGCCTCGATGAGCGCCGCGCCGAGCCAGTGGCGCGCCGCGAACGGCAGCGGTTCCGGTTCGTCGTACTCGAGCGCGTCATCATGCGCGACGGCCGACTCGAACAGCGCGATGGCGGCATCGAGTTGCTTCTCGTCGCGCAGGATCTCGCCGTCGAGCAAGTCGGCGACGAGGCCAAGCAGGCGGCTCGCCGGATGGTCCCGGAACTCCGCCTTCGGTGTCTCGGCGCCCTTGCGGACCCGCGCCAGATAGACTCTCGCCATGTCCGCCTGGCCGGTGCGCAGGTAGGCGTAGCCCTGTGCGAAGTCCCACAGACCGCCAGGGATCGCGCGGGTGGGCCGGGCCTTCACGTCGAGCACCTCGGCGAAGCGACCGAAGCGGACGAGCGTCAGCACCTGGTACATCGTGTCGTTGCTGCGCCGCGCGTAGTCGCGACCCGCGGTCGTCGCAATCGCGCCCTGCCCGTCCATCGACGCCGCATACAACAGCATGTGCAGGTTGTGCTCGGGGTAGATCGCGAAGCCCTCACCGATCTCGGCTTTCAGATCCGATTGAACGGCATCGAGGTTCGATCGCACCGAATCGCCCCATCGTCCGACCTCGTTCCACGTGTGCGAGGGCATGTGGTTGATGTGGCTCGCACCCGGGATCGACTTGCCGAGGTACTCGGCGCACGCCTCGGCCTTGTCGGGCCGTACCGTGGACTCGGTGGCGTGCACATAGAGATGGCACGCGCCCGGATGCTTCGGGTCACGCGCGAGGATCCCTTCGAGGACACCATGCAGGCGCTTGATGTTCGGTGAGTCGACATCCCGGCGTCCCTTGCGAGGCTCGAGCAGGAACAGGGCGTCGGCGTAGAGCGTGCGCGCGTCGAGATCGTCTGGATACTTCTCGGACAGTCGCCGCGTGGACTCGACGTATGCCTCATCCTGCACCCGGCGCTTGTCGGGATCGAAGTCCTTGACGTAGCGGACCGCCAGCGCGTCGATGTAGTCGCGCTCGACCGGGCTTGCTTTCGACTTGAGGGACAGCGCGGTGCGCGAGGCCGCATACGCGAACGGTGCATCGTCGGCAGGCATCTTCTCGTTCAGGTACGAGCCCCATGCCCAGGCTTCTCCCCAGTAGCAGATGGCGCAATCGGGATCCGCCGTCCACGCTGCGCGGAACGACCGGATCGCATCGGCCTTCGCAAACGCGAACATCATCTGCGTGCCCTGGGTGAAGAAGGCCTGCGCCTCGGCGTTGCGCGAGGAGATGGCGCGCGTGTACGGGCCGAGCGCTTTCGGCATGAGCGGGATCGGTTTCCTGATGATCTCGGGCAGGTCACCTGGTTTGGCCGGTGACGGCGCCGGCGTCGCCGCGGTCGGCGCCGCGGCATGCCCCGTATGCGGAGCGGCGGCCGTCTGCTCCTGCGCAGGTGCCTTGACCGCCATCGTCACGACCACGCAGAGGACTGAAACCGCCCGCCCCAGTCGTGTCACATCGCGAATCCTGCGAAGCATCGACGTAGCTTACCTCTGCCGCTGACGTTTACGGCGCGTAATACGGAATGGGCAATGCACGATGTCGAAACCTTCGAGCCATTGCCATTTCGCAGTCGCTCTCGCGCATCCCGAGAGGGTGCGCCGCGTCACTGCACTGTCGATGCGCCGAGGAAATGCGCGAAGAACGCGACGATCTGCGCGTTGGACTGCGGCGTCGGATCGTGTGCGGGCCGGCCCGACATGCCGACGCGATCGCGGAAACCGAGGAACCGGTTGACCGCCACCGCGTGGTTCAGCGCCACCCAGCGTTCGGGCGGATCCTCGGCCCCGCCACTGACGAAGAACGGTCGCGGTGCGATCAACGCGTGCAGTTCATGCAAGTCCATGCCCCGCTCCCGCATCACCTTGTAGGCGCCGGTCCGGGGATTGTCCGCGCTCGGCAAGCCGCCGACCTCGCGACGCACTTTCGGGTCGAACCCGAGGTACCACGGCTCCCAGTAGTTCACGTTCGGACGGGTCTCGTCGAAGACGATGCCCGGATCGCTGGTGGCGACGGCCGCGAACCGGTCCCAGAACGCGCCGGCAAACATCGCCCACTTGCCGCCGTAGCTGTGACCGACGACGCCGATGCGCAGCGGATCGACGTAGTTCAGTCCCGCGAGCGCCGTCCAGGCGTTGGCGGCGACGTAGGCGTAGTACGAC
>DATLLF010000296.1:0-39808 GCA_035537955.1 Vicinamibacterales bacterium
GATCTCGGCGTCGGCGACGGCATCTTCAAGTCGACCGATGGCGGAACGACGTGGAAGCAGGTCGGTCTCAGCGACGTGCAGCAGGTCGGGCGCCTTGTGGTCCATCCGAAGGATCCAAACGTCGTGTTCGTCGCTGGCCTCGGCCATCCATACGGAGCGAACGCGGAGCGCGGGATCTTCCGCACGACGAACGGCGGCGCCACGTGGGAGAAAGTCCTCTACGTGAACGAGAACACGGGCGGCATCCAGGTGGAGCTCGATCCCACGAATCCGCAGGTGGTTTATGGCGTGCTCTGGGAGCATCGCGAAGGCCCGTGGGAGAACGCCAGTTTCTCCGGTCCGAACAGCGGCCTCTACAAGTCCACCGACGGTGGCACGAGGTGGACGCAACTCAAGGGTGGTTTACCCTCCACTGGCGGACGCATCTGCCTGGGAATCAGCCCGAGCGATTCGAACCGCCTGTATGCCGCCGTGATGGGGCAGGGCCGCGGCGCCGAGGGGTTCTACCGCTCGAATGATGGCGGCCAGAGCTGGACGCTCGTCAGCACCGACGATCGCCTCGGCCTCGACGTCCGCGTTCACCCGAAGAACCCTGACGTCGTCTTCGTCGCCAACATCGCGTCGTACCGCTCCGATGACGGCGGCAAGACGTGGACGTCGATCAAAGGTGCCCCCGGTGGCGACGACTACCAGAGGATCTGGATCAATCCGCTCCAGCCAGAGGTCATGCTCTTCACCGCCGACCAGGGTGCAATCGTCACCGTTAATGGCGGACGTACATGGAGCTCCTGGTACAACCAGCCAACCGCGCAGCTGTATCACGTGGCCACCGACAATCAGTTTCCCTACTGGGTGTATGGCGGGCAGCAGGAGAGCGGCGCGATCGGGATCGCGAGCCGCGGCAACGGCGGGCAGATCTCCTTCCGCGACTGGATCGGTGTGGGTGTGGACGAGTACGCGTATGTCGCACCCGATCCGCAGGATCCCGACATCGTCTACGGCGGACGTGTGATGCGATTCGATAGAAGAACGGGGCAGTCGCAGAACGTTGCGCCGGAAGCGCTGCGCTCGGGGAAATATCGGATCCTCCGCACGATGCCGCTGCTGTTCCATCCCGCAGATCCGAAGACGTTGTTCTTCGCGACGAACGTTCTCTGGAAGACGACAAGCGGCGGAGCAAGCTGGGAGATCATCAGCCCGGACCTCTCGCGCGAGCACCCCGATGTACCCGACAGTATCGGCGTGTATCGCACACCCGCGATGAACATGATGGCGCGGCGCGGGGTGATCTATGCGGTGAGCCCGTCGCCGCGCGACGTCAACGTCATCTGGGCAGGCACCGACGACGGGCTCGTGCAGGTGACGCGCGACGGAGGGAAGAGCTGGACCAACGTGACCCCGCCGGAACTGCGCTCCTGGGACAAGGTGTCGCAGATCGACGCCGGCCACTTCGATGCCAACACCGCGTACATCTCGGTGAACGCGATCCGTCGTGATGACATGCGTCCGCACATCTATCGGACGCACGACGGCGGCCACACGTGGACGCGCATCGTCAATGGCGTCCGCGAGATGGGGCCGGTGAACGCCGTCCGCGAGGATCCCAAAGCCCGAGGCCTGCTGTTCGCCGGAACTGAACGCGAAGTCGTCTTCTCGGTGGACGATGGTGAGCACTGGCAGTCGCTGCGCATGAACATGCCCGCGACGTCGATCCGTGACCTCGTCATCAAGGACGACGATCTCGTGATCGGCACGCACGGGCGATCCATCTGGATCCTCGACGATATTTCGCCGCTGCGGCAGCTCGGCGACGCCGCTCGATCGAGCGCGGCGTTCCTGTTCACGCCGGCGAAGGCCACGCGCGTGCGGTGGAACATGTTCTCCGATACCCCACTGCCGCCAGAGGAGCCCACCGGTCAGAACCCTCCCGATGGCGCGATCCTCGATTACCATCTGCCGCGCGATGCCAAGAGCGTCACGCTGGAGATCGTCGCTACCAACGGCGAAGTGATTCGTCGCTATTCGAGTGGGGACCAAACCGAGCGCATCGATCCAGACACGCTGCCGTATCCCACCTACTGGATCCGACCGCACCAGCCGCTCGGCACGAGCGCCGGGCACCATCGATTCGTGTGGGACCTGCGCTACGCGCCTCCCCGTGGCGCGCGCCGCACTCATTCGATTGCCGCCATCTACCGGAACACGCCGAGCGGGCCGATGGGCCCCTTCGTCCATCCCGGTTCGTACACCGCGCGCCTGACGGTCGACGGCACGGTCCAGCAGCGCACGCTCGACGTGCGGCTCGATCCGCGCGTGAAGATCGCGCCCGAAGATCTGCGCGCGCAGACCGAGGCGTCGCTGGTGTGCTACCGCGCCTACGACGAGCTGCAGGCGATTCGCGAAGCCATCGATTCGCGATCTGCGGACGGACGAAAGCCGTTGATGGCACTGAGGGGCGACGCTGAGCCCGAGGATCAGGACGTCCTCTATGGAAGCATCACCGCGGTGCCCCCGGAGCGCGAGACGATCGTGGGGCTGCAGGAGAAGTTCCTCTACATGCAGATGGTGCTGCAGGGTGCCGACGTCAAGCCAACCCCGCAGGCGCTCTCTGCTGTTGCGGAATTACAGAAGGTGCTCACCGCCATGAAGGCGCGCTGGGACGCGTTGCGCTGAGGAACATTCCGTAAGCAGGTTACGCACCGCGAAAGCCGTTCGTACCGTTCGTTCACGTGTGGCAGGCCAGCGTGTGGCGGTGCGCGGCATCCGCCTTGAAGCGTGTCCGTCTATGCCAAGGTCAACTGCCCTCGTGCTCATCACGATCGGCACGCTTGTGCTTCGCTCGACGACGGCCACGGTGGAGCATTCACATGCTCTGGCTGCCGAGCCGGCAGCTGTCCAGATCGAGATGCGCAACGTTCGGCTGCACATGGATCAATCGGTCGTTCTCGACGTGCAACAGCTGCGCGGCGCGATGATCAGCACGTCAGACGGTCCGCCGGTATTCGACGACCAGAAGTCCTACGTGATGCGGATCGGCGAGGCTACGGTGTCGATGGATATGGCGAGCGTCACGAATCTGATGAACCGGTATGCATTCGGCTACGAAGGCGCGCCGCTCGAGCATGTGAAGGCACAGGTGGATGACGGGAAGCTCCGGTTATCAGGGACGCTTCGCAAGGGTATCGGTATCCCGTTTTCGTCGAAGGCGACTGTCAGCGTGTCAGACGACGGGCGATTGCGATTTCACGTCGAATCGCTCAAGACTGCGGGCGTTCCCGCCAAAGGATTGCTGGGATTCTTCGGCCTCGAGCTCGATGACGTCGTCAGCCTGAGGGAACGGCGCGGCGTGGATGTTCAGGAGAACGACATCCTCATCTCGCCAGGGCAGGTGCTGCCGCCTCCACGCATGCACGGCCGGGTCGTGCAGGCGTCGCTGCATGGTGATCGGCTCGTTCAAACGCTGCGCGGTGAGACCGCGCAGCGTGCCGTGGTGCTGCACAAGCCCTCGCCGAGTGCGCGAAACTACATCTATTTCGGTGGCGGCGACATCCGCTTCGGCAAGCTCACGATGCACGACGCGGATCTGCAGCTGATCGACTCGGATCCACTCGATCCCTTCGATTTCTATCCCGCCAGATACAACGCGCAGCTCGTCGCAGGCTACTCGAAGAACACGCCAAGCCACGGTCTGAAGACGTACATGCCCGACTTCGATGACCTCGTGAAGAAGACGCGGTCCGCTACGAGGTCAGGCGCGCAGGTCCCGAACGCTCGATGAGCTCGGCGCACGGGGATTGCCCCTTCATCGACGCCAACGCCACCGCGAGCACTCTGATGAACGGGGCGCGGCGCAACAAAAAGTGTTGCGCTGGTCGGCCGTGTAGGTTATCGTCGGTACATGCCTGTTGCGACCGCCAGAAAGGTCCAGGCGCTGCGGGCGGACTTCCGTTCCGCGGCGCAGCTGGCCGACATGCTCGGCGTGAGCCGTTCGCAAGTAACGCGGTGGCTGCAGGGCGCCGGCATCGATCCGTTGAACGCGGAGAAAGTCGATCTGCTCGAGCTCGTGTGGTCGAGCGCTCTCCGGCTGTACGAGCGGGAAGCGGCCCTCGCCTGGCTGTTCGGTATCAACCCCCGTCTCGGTGACCGCCGTCCGATCGATCTCGTGCGCGCGGGTCGCGCGGAGGAGCTGGTTCAGGCGATCCGCGCGGAACGCTCCGACTCGTTCGCGTGATCCTGCACCGCTGCTTCGCGTGGAGCCGGACCGCCGCGCCAGACGCGGCGGACGGCGCGCTCTGGTTCCCTCGTGTGTTCCAGGGCGAAGGACGCCACGACAATCCCGACGTCTACGGCTGTCTGTATCTCGCCGATCGACCCGTCTCGTGCATCGTCGAACAGATCGCCGCATTCCGCGGGCAGCGCCTGACGGCGTCACTGCTGCGTCGCCGCGGCCTGCCGCTCGCGGTCGCTGACATCGAGCTGGATGCGGGCGCCAGGCTGATCGATCTCGACGATCCGACCGTCCTCCGGCGCGAGCGCCTGCGCCCGTCCATGGTGGCAACGGCGCAGCGGCGCATCACGCAACCGCAGTCGCTCGCGCTGCATCGACGCCACGCCGAGGCAGCCGGAATCAGATGGTGGTCGCGCTGGGAAGCGCTCTGGGTCAACGTCACCGTCTTCGACCGGGCTGCATCAGCACTCGCATTGAAGAGCGTCCGCGCGCTGACGCTCGAAGATGCCGCCCTGCTCGAGGCTGCCGAGTTCTTCGGCCTTCGTATCGCGTAAGCTCCGTCGTTCAGGATTCCCTGAGCGCGTCCGTTGGATGAATGCGCAGCGCGCGACGTGCCGGCTCGACGCACCCCAGCAGTCCGACCGTGAGCATCAACGCGGACGTGCCGATCAAGGCGCCGCCGACATCGGACAGATCCACTTCCGCAGTCAGCGCGATGAACAGCAGGAGAACGCCGTTCCCTGCGGCCACGCCGCTGCCGACCAGGACCAGGGCGCGAGTGAAAATGCCCGCGAGGAGCCGAGGACGGCTCGCGCCCAGCGCCGAGCGCAGCCCGATCTCGCGCGTGCGGCGCGCGACGCTCACCGACATCAGCGAGAAGATCCCGGCTGACGAGAGGAACAATCCCAGAGAAACGATGCTCGCCAGCGCAGCGGCGGCGATCATCTGCGGCAGATCGACTCTCCACGCCAGATCGTCCAGCGATCGCACTTCGTCGAGCCGCAGGCCGGCATCGAGCTGAGACGCAATGCTGCGGACGCGCGGTGCGAACATTTCGGGGCCGCCGGCGACTCGCACGCCCATGACGAGAGGGCGCACGGTCGCAGGTGCGGCTGGTTGAAAGACGTACGGGGCCTCGCCCAGGTCGGTCGGCGTCATGCCGACGTCACGCACCACCCCGACGATCTCGAACCACGGCTCCGCATTCGACGCGTTCGCAGCGGTGTATCTGACGCGCCGTCCAACAGGGCTCGCCCCGTTCATGTAGCGTCGTGCGAACGCTTCATTCACGAGGACGGTGCGTGCGGCGGTGCCGCGATCGGTGTCGTTGAAATCGCGCCCTGCGACGAGCGGCACGCCGAACGTCTCGAAGAACTGCGGACCGACCGCCGCGGTCCACATGTTCGCCACATTGACAGGCTCGGCTCCCGGCGCGGGCTCCACCTGGGCTTCGCGCACCGACGGCCCCATACCCGGCAGGCGGTCGGCGAACGTGACAGCGACCACCTCCGGCTGCCGCTGCAGTTGTCGCGCGAACTCTCGATAGGTTCGATCGAGGCGCGCGGCGAACTCTGCGTCGGACTCGTCTATGACTCCTTCACGATCCAGCTCGATCTGCACGACGAGGTACTCACCGGCAGGGAAGCGCCCGCGGATGGCCCTGTCGCGCAACGACTCCTGCGTGATGCCCATGGCCGGCGGCAGAAGGATCAGCGTCAGCGCGACCTGGCCGATCATCACCGTGGTCCAGATCCAGCCGAAGCGGAGGGTGGATCCTCCCGAGCCGAGATTTCTGAGCTGCCCGTGCGGATGCGACCGGGTCGCTTTGATCGCCGGAAGAACACCCAGGATCGCGCCGCCGATCACCGTCAGGGCGGCTGCATAGAGCATCGTCGTGAGCTTCAGCCCCGGGTTGATCCAGAACGGCGGGCCGCCAGGCTGGCCCGAGAAGTAGGCATCCATGCCGCGCTTCAATGCCCAGTCCGCGAACGTGAGCCCGGCGATCGCTGCGACTGAAGACAGCACGAGCGCTTCGATGAAAAGCTGGCCGACGATGCGACCGCGACTGGCGCCGAGCGAGTAGCGGATCGCGATCTCGGCGTCGCGTGTGGCCGTTCGCGCGTAGATCAGCGTGCCCACATTGGCGCACGCGATGATCAGCACGAGCACGACCGGCAGGTGAGTCAACATGAGCTCGAACCACGATCGATCGCCCGGAGATTCACCTCCGTATGCGAGCACACGCGGGCGGAGGTGTTCGTATGTCTTCGGCGAGGCGGCGCGGGCACGGTCGACGATCGTCACGAGCTCCGCGTTGGCCTGGGCTTGCGTGGATCCCGGCGCGATGCGTCCGAAGATTCGAATGGGCGGTCCTTCGAGCGGCTGGTAGCCGGAGGCACGGAGCTGAAGCGGCACCCACAACCGATGATTTACCGGGAAAGCGAACCCTTCGGGCATGACGCCGACAACGGTCGTCGTGGTCCGCCCCAATCGAACGGTTTGTCCGTCGATGTCAGAGCGCCCGCCGAACCGTTGCTGCCACACTGTGTAGCCCAGCACGACCACCGGCGGCGCGCCTGGCTGTTCATCGGAATCGAGCAGCGTTCGACCGAGGAGCGGCGGAACCGCTGCGAGGCGGAACGCGGACGCGGTGATCTCGGCGGCAGTGACAGGTTCCGGTCGTGCGTCGCCGAGCCCAAGGTTCCGTTCGACCGTCCGGTAGGCCCCGAGCGCCTCAACGGTCCGGATCTCACGGCGCCACTCGATGAAATCGTGCAGCAGCCTGCGCTCGTCGCCGCTCGCCGCGGCATCGCGCATTTCGATTTCGACGATGCGATCGGCATTCGGAAGCGGAAGCTTCGGATGTAGAAGATCCCGCGAGAGGTCGTACCAACCGGCGCCGATCCCGATGGCGATTGCGAGCGCGAGGCCGCCCGCAATCGTCAGTCCCGGGTACTTTACGAGCATTCGTAAACCAAGCTTGTAGTCCTGAATCATGCTGTTCCCTGTATTCGTTCGAAGTCGATCGAACCGCGACCGTATGAGGGCCGCGGCCATGTCGACTGCATCGAGTGTGGTCAACGCGCGCGCGGCGATCGTGCCGTGACGCCCGGCGCGGCTTCGATGTGCCTCTTCGAGGTCGCCGAGCACATCGTCGACGTGATCGCGCGGAGCGAGCGAACGCACGAGAAGCGCCGCCCACCACGGAGCGCTCGTCATTCGGTCTCTCCGAGCACCCCGCGCAGCTCCCCAACCATGGCGCTGATCGCGCCGGTGGTGGCGCGAACCGCGGCCACTCCCGCCGGCCGCACATTGACCAGCCGGCGTGCCTTGCCGCCTCGTTCGGGCCGCGGATCGCCCAGGTGCGTCGAAATCAGCCGCTTGGCCTCGAGGCGTTGAAGCGTCGTGTACACGTTCGCGCGCCGCACCGATCGTCCCGTGCGCTGTTGAATGTGATCGGCGATCGAGACGGTGTACGCCCCGTCTGGTCCGAGTCGCAGTGCCGCGAGCAGAACGAGAAGCTCGAACTCCGCGAGCGGCTGAGGTGAAAGTCTGGAAGCGGTCATTTAAGTCACTATGTGACTATCTTACGATGGCGTCGTCAAACTCGTTCAATCTTGTGGATAGCGACGTCGCGAAGTGACTCCGATGAAGCGCGGCCCGGTGTAGACTCCCCGTCCATGGCGCGACCGTCACCGGTTTCGTCCAGCGAGCGTCTCGAATCGCTCGACGTCCTGCGCGGTTTCGCGCTGCTCGGCATTCTGGCCATGAACATCCGCGCGATGGCCGCTCCCTTTGCTGCGTACATGTATCCGTACGCGATGTTCGACTACACGGGCTGGAACCGGGCTGCCTATATCTTCACCAGTGTCGTTTTCGACCTGAAGATGATGGGACTCTTCTCGATGCTCTTCGGTGGCGGCGTGCTCCTCTATGCGGGGAAGGGGACGACGACCGGGAAGCCGCCGCGCGGTCTGTGGTTCCGCCGGATGTTCTGGCTGCTGCTCATCGGCCTGGTGCATGCGTATCTGATCTGGGACGGCGACATCCTCGTCCCATACGCGCTCTGCGGCATCCTGTTCGTATGGTGGGCGCGACGGCTGCCAGCGTGGGCCCTCGCGACAGCCGCAGTGCTGATGCTGGCCATCGGCGCCGCGCTCAGCGTGATGCACGGTCTCACGTGGGACTCCACGCCCGAGGACACTCGCAACGCCGAACTCGAGATGTATATGCCGACCCCGGCGCAGGTGCAGGAGGCAGTCGGGGCAATGCACGGGGGATATCTCGAGGTCGTGACCGAACGGGCGCCGGGCACGTTCATGATCCAGTCGATCTACTTCCTGTTCTTTTTCTTGTGGCGGTGCGGGGGGATGATGCTCCTCGGGATGGCACTCCTCAAATGGGGCTTTCTGGATGGACGCCGATCCGCGGCGACGTACGCGCGAGCTGCCGTCGTCTGCATTCCTCTGGGGCTGACGCTCGCGGGATGGGGAGTCGTCGAGCTCGAACGCGTTCGATACGCGATGCCTGAGCGCACCATTCCCGATATCTGGAACTATGTGGGTGCGGTGTTCGCCTCCGTCGGGTATGCGGCCGCCTTGCTTCTGCTGCTCGAGTACGACCTTGTACGATCGCTGCGCGGCCGTCTCGCTTCAGTGGGGCAGATGGCCTTGTCGAATTACCTGCTCCAGAGCACGATCGCCTCGATCATCTTTCTGGGCTGGGGATTCGACTTCGTCGGCCGTGCCGATTACGCCGGGCAGCTGCTCGTCTGCGCGGCGATCTGGCTGTTCCAGCTTGCGGTCAGCCCGTGGTGGCTGGCGCGTTATCGTTTCGGTCCTGCGGAATGGGTGTGGCGATCGCTCACGTACTGGCACAGACAGCCGATGCGGGGCGATACACGGCGACCGACGCCTGCCGCCGTGTGATCGCGCCGGTAAACCATCAGCCCATGAAGTTCACGGTCACCGTCATCACCACCGGCACGGCGACGCCCTCCTGAACGGTAGGCACGAACTTCCATTGTTTAACGGCTCCCACCGCGGCCTCGTCGAGCTGCGGGATTGAGCGGAGCACGCGCGCGGAGCGGACGTCTCCCTGCGCATCGACGACGATCTCGACGACAACCATGCCGCTCACCCCGGCAGCCCTGGCTTCCTCGGGATACACAGGACGCACGTCGCGGATCTTCTTCGGCGGCGCGATTGCACCGCCAATCCGCACCGCCTGCTGACCGTCGATCTGGTAGTAGTCGCCTGGCAGCGGGGGTGGCGGCGGTGGAGGCGGCGGAGGCGGTGCCGATGGATCCGATGACGCGTTGGCCGCGGTCCGTTGTTTCGACAGTTCGATCGCGCGGGCACGAAGAGCGTCAGCCTCGGTGATCAGCGCCTGCCGGCGGGTGGCGTCTGTTTCGATGTTCGCCTTCATTCGCAGCAGGATGTTCTTGTAGGTCAGCGCCTCGACGTAATCGGGCCGCTGCGCGATCGCGCGATCCGTCGCGCCGATGCCGGCCTCGAGGTACATCAGCTTGTCCGCGGGCGTGAGCGACGTGTCCTTCTGCGCTTTCTCCCAATAATAGACGGCGACGAGCTGATGACCGGAGGGGTCCGTCGGGTTGCGCGCCGCAGCATCCTCGAGCGCTGCTACCGCCTTGTCGAACTGTCCCGCGCGCGTGAAGAAGCCGGCCAGCGACATCAGCACTTTGCGCTCGCCCGATGTCGCGGCGAGTGCGGCCTGATATGTCGCTTCCGCCTCCGTCAGGGCGCCTCGCTCTTCCTGCAGCTTGGCCAGCGCCAGCCAGTTGCTGACGTTCGCCGGATCGGCAGCTGTCGCCGTTTTGAACTCCTGTTCGCGGGCGGTTGCCGGTCGCGGCGTGTCGGCGCGCGGATCACGCGGCTGCTGCGCCTGAACCTCGCGTGCCTCTGCGCGCGGTGAGGCCACACTGAGCGATCGGAGCGGGAACGCCAGTACGCCGTACCATCCCGTGATGACGAGCGCGCCGGCCATCACGACGCTCGACGCAACGATCCTTCTCGATGACATCACAGCCTCCTTCGAAATGAGCATCATGCGATTGAACAGCTGCCGGCGCCGGATGAAGGGCGCGGCCGGATAGACGGCGGGTTCCTCCGCAAAGGCGAGCAGCGCCTCGAGATACGTGCGCCGTGCATTGGTCGACAGCACAGAAAGCTCGTCGACGACCTCCTCGCGCGCGCACTGCACGCGCGAGATGACATGCCAGATCGCCGGGTGGAACCAGAAGATCGAACGCAGGACCTCCTCGGAAAGATTCCACAGCCAGTCGCGTCGTCTGACGTGCCAGAGCTCATGTACGAGCACGGCCCGCTGCACACCCAGAGGCATTGCACGCAGCGAGGCGGGCAGCAGCACCACGGAATGTCGAATGCCGAAGGTGACCGGCTGGCGCAACGAGGTGACGTAGCGCACGTCGGCGGCGGCATCGAGCAACGCGTGCAGCGCCTCCGATCCGGCATCTTCAGCAGGTACGCCCTGGTGGCGGATCCGCCGGAGGCGCACCAGTCCAGCCGCAAGCCACACGAAGCGCAGCACCATCCCGATCACGAGAACGATCGTCACCACCGCCGGCCAGTGCACGGCGACTGTTCGCGCCGGCGGCGCTGCAACGGAAGGGGACATGACGATGGCCGAGGTGCCCGCCGCTGTGCCGCTCGCGTCGATCAGCACAGGCGCGGCGGTAACTTCCTGCGTGTGCCACGGTTGGATGAGCGGCAACGCCAGGCAGGCCAGCAGCACCAGCCGCCACAACGCGTAGCGGGCGACCGGTGCGTCGACACGCAGCAAACGATCGAGCAGCATCGCCGTCACCGTCAGCACGCCCGCCTGCACGCTCCACGCACCGAGGTTGATCAAATGATCGTTGGTCATTCGTCCATCTCCTCGATCATCCGGCGTATGGTCCGCCGTTCGTCCTTCGAGAGCCGGTTGTCCTTCGCCAGGTGCACGAACAGAGACGAGGCGGCGCCGTCGAACACGCGATCCACGAAGTCGGCGACCATCTGCCGGACGACTTGCTGCTGCGATCGTGTCGGCCGGTAGACATACGCGCGTTCGGCGCGCATCTTGGCGAGAAATCCCTTCTCCTCGAGCACGTTCATCATCGTCATGATCGTCGTGTAGGCGATGGGCCGCTGCTCCCGCAGCGTTTCGTAGACATCGCGAACGGTCGCCTTCTTGAGGCGCCAGATCACCTTCATGATGGCGAGCTCGTGTGGGGTGAGCGTGCTGTGGCGCGGCCGCATTGATTACTATTTATTTAGTACTATGGCGCCGTTTGTCAAGTGGGAAGCCGTGGGTCTGCTGTAAACAGAAGCCCGGAGGACGCCCGCGCCGCAGTCCCGGGGACGCCCACACCGATCAGCTGCGGGTGCGGCCGTCCCGTTGTATCGTTCGCCATGCTCAGCGTTCGTACGATCGTGCTCGGCCTCTTTCTTGCCGTGGCGGCTCTCAACGACCAGTCGCCGCCGGCCGACCTCGTTCTGCTGAACGGCACGATCATCACGGTGGATCCGCGCGACACCATCGCGCAGGCGGTCGCGATCAAGGATGGGCGCATCACGTTCGTCGGCAGCAACGCGGACGCGCGGAAGCATGTCGCCGCGTCCACGCGCGTCATCGATCTCGCCGGCCGCACGGCGACGCCCGGGCTGATCGACACGCACGTGCACTTCTCGGAACCAGCCGACGCGCTCGACCTGGGCGATGCGCGCAGCATGGACGACGTGATCGCGAAGGTGCGCGCGCGCGCCGCGGCGGTGCCGGCCGGCACCTGGGTGCGCGGCGGCGGATGGGACGAAGGGAAGCTGAAGGAACGCCGCTACATCATGGCGGCCGATCTCGACAAGGCGGCGCCCGATCATCCCGTCTACCTGACGCACACGACTGGCCACTACGGCGTGGCGAACTCGCTCGCGCTGAAGCTGTCGGGTGTGACGCGCGAAACCAAGGATCCGCCCGGTGGCACGATCGATCGAGACGGCGACGGCAACCCGACTGGCGTCATGAAAGAACGGGCGACCAGCCTCATCGCGCGCGGTGGCGGTGGTGGTGGACGCGGCAACATGCGCGAGGACGTGCTCCGCATCATCGATGGCTTCAATCGGGAAGGGATGACGGGCGCGAAGGACCTGAACGTCGCGCAGGCGAAGTGGGATCTCTACAGGCAGCTGCTGGACGAGGGCAAGCTGAACGTGCGCGTCGCCGTGCTCTGGCGCGGGGGAAGCACGATCGAATCCGCACGGCAGGCGATGGCGTCGGTCGAGAAGGCGCCTCGGCTCCCGGCAACGCTGGGTGGTGGCAGGCTGGTGTCGGCGGGCGTGAAGCTCTACATCGACGGCAGCGGCGGCGCACGCACCGCGTGGATGTACGACGACTGGAACAAGGATCTCACCGGTACCGATAGGGGCAACAAGGGATACCCCGCGAACGGGGAGGCATATCCCGAGGTGTTCAAACAGCAGGTGAACATCCTCACCGAAGCCGGCATCCACATCGGCGCGCATGCCGTCGGCGATCGCGGCATCGATTTCGTCGTCGATACCTACGCCGCGGCGTTGAAGGCGCACCCGAGGCGAGGGCTCAGGCACTCGATCATCCACGCGAACGTGCCGACGGCTCACGCCCTTCAGGTGATGGCGTCGCTTCAGAAGACCTACGACGCCGGCTACCCGGAAGCGCAGGCGCCGTTCCTCTGGTGGATCGGCGACACCTACGCCGGTAACTTCGGCGCGCAGCGGAACCTGCGGCTCGAGCCGTTTGCGTCGTATGTCGAACAGGGAATCATCTGGGGCGGCGGCTCCGATTACAGCGTGACGCCCTACCCGGCGCGCTATGGTCTCTGGGCATCTGTCGCGCGCGAAACGCAGGCGGCGACGTATGGAAAGACCCCGTTCGGTTCCGCTGAATCCATCGATATCAGAGCGGCATTGAAGTCGTACACCGTATGGGCCGCGCGCCAACTGTTTCTCGAGCATGAAATCGGCTCTATCGAAGCTGGAAAGCAGGCGGATATCGCCGTCTGGGACCGGAACATGTACACGGCGCCGACCGCGCAATTGAAGGACCTCAAGTGCGAGATGACGCTCGTTGGCGGCAGAGTGGTCTTCGAGCGCCGCTAGTCAGGGGTGTGTCTCACCAATCACCAGGGGGCACGAGGCCTTGTGACCGCAGGAATGTTCGCAGCGATTGCTGAACGTCGGCGGGTAGCGAGGCGGCGGTCACTTGCTTGAGGATGCGCGGGGTGGCGCGGTAGGACTCGATGAACGCGACACACCGCTCGCACCCGGCAACGTGCGCATCGAGTGCCGCGCGCACGTCGGCGGCGAGCGCACCTTCCAGATAGTCCATCAGCAGGTCGACGCCTGACACACAGGCGATCTCACTCATGGTTTCACCCCGACGAGGTCGCTCAGGTATCCGCGCAGCATCAACCGCGCACGGTGGACGCGCTGGCGCACGGTCGCTGGTTCGAGACTGAGCGCGTGCGCGACATCGGCCGTTGACATCTCCTCGAGATCACGCAGCACGAACGGGTCCCGATACGACTCGGGCAACCGCTGGATAGCCTCTCGCGCCCTGGCGGCGAGCGCCTGCTGATCGAGGAGCTCGTCGGCACGGGCCGGGAGCTGCAGTTCCGCCGGCGTCGCAGCGTGGCCGCCCTGCGCGTCGAAGCGCGGAAGGAACGCATCGAGGGGCTCCGCCGCACGGCGCGCACGTGCGCGCCGGTGCATGAGGGCGGCATTTGTCGCGATGCGGTACAGCCACGTCCCGAACTGCGACTCGTGGCGGAATGACGACAGATGACGGTGCACCTGCAGAAACGTCTCCTGCAACACGTCAGGCGCATCGGTGTCGCTCGTGAGACGGCATGCCAGGCGGAAGATCCGCCCTTCGTACCGTTCCACGATCTGCTCGAAGGCACGATCGTCGCCCGCCGCAGCTCGCGCCGCGAGCGCTTCATCGCTCGGTTCGACCGTGGGGACGACCATGCCCAGGAGCCGCTGACGCTAGGTTGTGACTGCCGCTTTCACTTTGGCGGCGAGCTCCGGCGTGATCTCGGTGACGCCATGTTTCTGCGCCGCGTGCGCGGCGACCTGTTTCAGGAGGTCCTCTTCAGTTGCTGCGCTCGCTGTGAAGTCGCAGCCGGGCACGACATCGCCACACGCGATGCGCTTGAGCCGTGGGTTCTGCTGTTCTGCCATCGTAAGCTCCTTTCGCCCGGATCGTCCCACCTGCGTCGCCGCCCGGTGGGAGCGCCGGGTCTGACGGTTGGATGCCGCGAGCGGTTGCCGTGTGACATTTGATTCGCCCGGGACCCGTGTCACACCGTCGCTCCGTTCGACATCAAAGAGATGTGGCGGCAACAAAACCATGCTGAGGATAAAGGGTTTGTGGCGATATCCGGTGAAATCGCTCGCCGGTGAGCCATTGTCCCATGCGGTGATCAGCAGGGACGGCATCCCCGGCGACCGCCTCGTGCAGGTCTATGGGCCGGAAGGCGTGCGCACCTCGCGCCGGCATTACCGGCTTCTCGGATTGCGAGGCACGCTGGGCGTGGACGGACGTCCGCTGATCAACGGGCTGCCGTGGGACGGAGCCGGCGCGCTCGCGCTCGTCAAGGCCGCCGCCGGAGACGATGCCTGGCTCGAGGCGTCAGACGCACCGGAACGTTTCGACATTCTCCCGTTGCTGGTCGCCACCGATGGCGCGGTGGCGGTGTTCGGACGCGATGTGCGCCGCCTGCGCCCGAACATCCTCATCGGCGGCGTTGCGGGCATGGACGAAGTGAACTGGCCGGAGGCCGAGCTGCACGTCGGTGATGCGATCATCCGCCTCGATGCGTTGCGCGGCCGCTGCGCGATGACGATTGTCGATCCCGACACGCTCGAACGGGATCATGACGTGTTGCGCGATATCGGCCGGCGCTTCGGCGGAAAACTTGAGTTGGACGCGGACGTGGTGCGCGAGGGATCGATCAAGTGCGGAGATGCGGTTCGGCTCGTCGTCGGCAGCGGTCAGCGGCGCGTGCGTATGTAGTAAGCAGGTTCGCCACTCTGCGGCACGATCTCGACGAAGGCGATCAGGCGATTGCCGACAGCGATGCGCACGGATTTGTGCCCGCCCGGTGCAAGCTGGAACTGCTCCATGGGGACGCCTTCGACTTTCACCAGCAGGTCGGCAGGGAGCGTGCCGGCCATCGCCTCGATCTCCACATCGATCGCGCCGCGCCGCGCAGGTGCGTAGAATCCGACGGCTCCACGAGCGGACGTCTGCGGGATGCCGGTCCCCTCCGTCCAGCCACGTAACCCGTACGGAACCGGAGCGCTCCAGGAGTCGATGTATGCGGGAAGAGTGATCGCGCCCATCACCAGAGAAACAGCGACAGCAATGCCTCCACTCGTCCATGAGGGCCGCCGCACGTCACCGGCAATCAGCGCTGCCGCGCCGCAAATCAGCAGGCCTTCGAGCGGTGCGCGGTAGCGTAATCCCGTGAACCCCGCGGCCGCTGAAGCAACGATCCCGAAAACGATCCAGCCGACCGCCAGGGCGCTGACCTGACGCTGCCTTGCTACAGCCAATCCAACTGGCGCCAGGAGCGCAACGGCGACGAACAGCGTGTCGAAACTGAGGTGCACGACAAGTCCCATGAGGGGTGCATGCTCCGCGCGAACCGCACCCCCATAGTGGTACAGCCAACTTGGTCCATATACCTTGAACAGACCCTCGACCAATTCTGCTTTGTAGCCCACTCCCTGAACGAATCCACCGAGAGCGATTGCCATCGCGCTCGGCACCGACCGACGGTCGGCCGTGTCGGTCTGGATGATCATCATGTGATCGTCGATGAGCACGAGATGGCCGACGGTGACGCTCAGCCAGGCGATATAGGTGGCGGTGACGAGCGCGAAGCCGCCGAGGAACGCTGCTGTCCGGCGTGCGCCGTCCTTCTCTCTCCTCCAGAACAAAACGAGGAGCGGGAGCAGGATCACGAGAAAGAACAGTGGCATCGCGCGGATCAGCGCGCAGATTCCGAGGAGCAGGCCTGTGACGAACAGCCATCGCGAGGGCGGGGATGTCGAAATGCAATAGGCCAATGCCGCGAGCGCCGCCCACAGCAGCGGAACGTACAGTTGCTCCTGCACGAACGTTTCGCGGCCTGCGACCGCCGGAAACCAGATTGCCCACACAAACGCCGCAATCAATCCGGTCCGAGGTGTGTGCAGCGACCGGCCGTACACGTACATCGCAGCACTGGCCAGGCCCCCGAGTACCGCCTGTGCGACGGCGGCGGCGAGCGGGTCAGGCGAGTCGGCACGGACGAAGAACGACAGAAAGACCGGATAACCGGGGGGCAGGAGCCACGTGTGCCCGCCCCAGTCGTATTGAATCGCCTTCAACGTCCAGCGCCAGTCGCCGCTCCGCGTGAGTGCGGCGGCCTGTCGCAGATATCCGTCGGGGTCGGACCACTGGAACCCGGGCGCATTCATCTGCCAGTACAGATAGCCGAGGCGAAGACCGACAGCCAGTGTGACCAGCGCCACGAGCCAGAGGAAGTGCACCCGCGAGCGCAACGTGTCACGCATCGACATCAGCGCATTCATTCTATCCGGCTGATGCAGCGCGCCCGGCGGGCGGCGGCGTCGGTCAGCGCGCCCTGATCATGAGCACCGGTACCTCGGTACGGTGCCGGAGCCGATCGGCGGTTGCGCCGCGCAGGATGTCGTTGATGAAGCGATGGCCGTGCGTGGACATGGCGATCAGGTCCACCTGCTCGTCGCCGGCTACCTTGACCAGCTCGGTCGCGGGATCACCCATGGCCAGCCGCGCATGCGTCTGGAAGCCGCGCGCCGTCAACTCGTCGCAGAGCTTCTCCAGATAGGCGACGTCCTGCTTCATCTCCTCCGATTCGCGAAGTTGCAGCTCGTCGAAGTTCCGCGCCACCCAGCCGTCCGCCACGTGTACCAGCAACAGCTGCGCGCCCGTCAGCCGCGCGAGCCCTTCGACGTGCGACAGGACGGCGCGGTCGGCAGCCGAATGTTCGATCGCGACGAGAATCTTCTGGTACATCTCGGGCTTTCCTGACGTTATGACTCGATCATCCGGTGAAGGTCTGCCAGAGCAGCCAGGCGTTCAGCAGCGCGATCAGGACGGCGACCGGCCACGCGAGCGCCCGCATCCAGAGCGGCGCGACGAGATCTCCCATCTTCCTTCGATCCGCCGTGAACAGCACGAGCGGAAACACCGCGAACGGCAGCTGCAGGCTGAGGATCACCTGGCTCAGGATCAACAGGTCGCCGGTGCCGCGCTCGCCGTACAACGACACGGTGATCAGTGCCGGTATGATCGCGATCAGCCGCGTGATCAGCCTCCTCAGCCACGGCCGGAGACGGATGTTCAGGAATCCCTCCATCACGATCTGTCCGGCAAGCGTCCCGGTCAGCGTCGCGTTCTGTCCGGAGAAGAGGAGCGCGACGGCGAAGAGCGTGCTGGCGAGCTGCGTTCCGAGCAGCGGCGCCAGCAGCAGGTACGCGTCGCTGATGTCGGCTACATCCTCGTGTCCGCTGCCGTGGAAGGTCGCTGCCGCGACGACGAGGATCGCGCCGTTGAGAAAGAGCGCCGACATGAGGGCGACGGTGGAGTCGATGGTGGCAAACCGCACCGCTTCGCGCCGATCGGCGACCGCATCGCCATACTTTCGCGTCTGGATGATCGACGAATGGAGATACAGGTTGTGCGGCATCACGGTCGCGCCGAGAATGCCGACCGCGATGTACAGCATGCCCGGATCGCGCACGATGTCTGCCGAGGGCAGGAACCCGCTCAGCACGCCGAGCGGCGCGGGCCGTGCCAGCGCGAGCTGCACCGCGAAACATCCGGCGATCCCGATGATCAGCACGACGACGAGCGCCTCGACGTACCGGAACCGGTACTGCTGCATGTAGAGCACGAGCAGAACGTCGAGTGAGGTGAGACATACACCCCAGAACACCGGCAGGCCGAACAGCAGGTTGAGCGCGATGGCCGAGCCGATCACCTCTGCCAGGTCGCAGGCGGCGATCGCCACCTCGCAGAGGACCCACAACGCGATCGTGGTCGACCGCGAATAATGATCGCGGCACGCCTGGGCGAGGTCGCGCCCGCTCACGATCCCAAGGCGTGCGGCGAGCGCCTGGAGCAGGATCGCCATTAGATTCGACAGCATGATCACGCTCAGCAGCGTGTAGCCGTAGCGCGCGCCGCCGGCGAGGTCCGTCGCCCAGTTGCCCGGATCCATATAGCCGACGGCAACGAGATACCCTGGGCCGGCGAACGCCGCGAGCTTGCGCCAGAAGCTGCCCGTCACCGGCACCGGTATGGAGCCGTGTATCTCGGGAAGACTCACGCTCGGCGAAGGATTCCGCCAGACCATGGGGAAACGATAATCCTAATGGCTTGAGTTTGCTCTTTGTTCGCCGGTGAGGAACGAGATGCGCAATAACGCTGAGGCCGGATTACAACGTCATCCCGATGAATGGAAGACCGGCCGGGCGTCCTGTCTCTTCAGAACAGATATCGCGCCTGGAGCTGGAACATCCGCGGAGGATCGATGTTTGCCAGGCTCGGGATCGCATGCGTCGCGGAACCGACGCTCACCAGCTGACCGAACGTCGTATTCGCCGTTTCGCTATTGCCATAGGTCGTCTGCGCGCGGCCGAGAAGGTTCCCATGATTGAACAGGTTGAAGCCTTCCAGCCGGAGGAGCAGTGTGCCGTGATGCACGTTCAGCCGCTCCTCGACGAACACCGAGACGTCCTGTGTGCCGGTGCCGCGGAATGCTGACTTGGAGATGACCTTGCCATCGATGACAGGACGATCGTTGTTGGCCGTATCGCCATTGTTGTCGATGCCGGTGATGGAATTGAACGGACGCGCGGACGCGAGCTGCGTCACGGTGCCCGCGGTGACATGGTAGGGCAGCTCGTAGCTGAACGTGATCACCGCCCGGTGCCGCTGATCGACGACGCTCGGGCCGCGCTCCTCTTCGCCGAGACGTGCGATGTTGGCGTCGTTCGCTGCGATGCCGTTGCCGTCAGGCTCCGTCGTGTTCGTTGCCTTCGATAACGTGTAGCTCAGGGCCGCGTGCAGCTTGCGGCTGCCGCGATAGCTGAGGAGCGTCTGCAGGCCATCGTAGTCGGCAATCCCGAGGTTCATGAGTACATTGACCGAACGCACGCCGCCGTTCACGGGCGCGATCGGACGCGTCGCGTTGGCGGCGGCGACGGTCCGCGTCTGACCGGGAGCGGTCCGGTCGAACGGCGCGGGCGCATTCAGGTCCACCGTGCGATCCAGATCCGTCCAGTGCTGGTGGACGTAGTCCGCGCCGGCAAACAGACCGCGCATGATCTCGCGCTCCGCGCCGATCGAGACGACCTGGCTGCGCGGGTTCACGAACTCGTCGGGATAGTTCGGCAGCAGATCGAAGTTCAGTCCGTACGACGCGAACTGGGTCCGGTAGAAATCGGCGTCACCGGCGCGAATCGTGATGTTGCGCGCCGGCTGCTGCGAGAGCGGCAGCGTTCGCGGGTCGATCGCCAGCGGCACGCACGTGAGGCAGGTCGGGAACCCCGTCTGTCCCGGCAAGGCGGTGTACGTGACGATCCCGTCGAGGCCGCCGGTGAGCGCACTCGCCAGCGCATTCGCGCGGATCTGGGTGTAGTACATCGCATAGCCGCCGCGAACGACGGTTCGGGAATCTCCGCTTGGATGCCACCCGAAACCGAGCCGTGGCGCGAAGTTCGTCGTCGCGTCGGTGAGCGTCTGCCGGTCGTATCGCAGGCCGGCGTCGATCGTGAGCGCATCGTTGACTCGGATGCCGTCCTGCACGAACGCCACTGACATCCACTGCTTCATCTTGTAGCTGCTGACGCCGTAGTTGACCGGCTCCGTGTACTGCTGAACATCAGCGAGGGTCAACTGGTCGAACGGAGCCGTCGTCGCGCTGAGAAACGTGAACGTGCCGAGCACTGGCTGACCGGGCTCGCTGCCGGTGCCACCCGTCGTGTGACGAATCAGACTGCCGCCGATCCTGAGGTTGTGCATGCCGCGCGACCACGACAGCGTATCGGCGATCTGCACCTGGTATCCGTAGAGGTCCGACGAGCGCGACTCGCCGATCGTGAAAGGCACCGATCCTCCGCGGGTATACGTGGTCGAAAGGGATTGCGGCTCCCAGAGCGTCACGGGATCGCCGTGCAGGTACGCGACACGCGCCTCGTTCAGCAGGTTCGCGCCGAGCACGGCCGTGTGGTTCGCCTGTGTCGTCCACGAGCGCCGGGCATACCTGCGGGCCACCGTCGGCGCGTTCGTGCCCGCGACGGCATCGTTCGGGTTCGTGTCGTACATCCGATCGAGGTTGAAACGCAGCATCAGCGTCTGCGACGGACTCAGCTTCTGATCGACGCGGCCATTGAAGAGCCCCTGTCGGTAATGTCCGACGTAGAAAAGGCTGCCGTCTGGCGGAAGGACGAATGCCGGCAGCGCGGGCGAGAGAAATGTCGTACGGTCCTGACGCGTGTAGTCGGCGCTGGCGAAGAAGAACGTCTTGTCTTTCACGACAGACCCGCCGACGGAGCCGGAGAACTGGTTCAGCTCGTCGGGGACGTCAGCCGGGTTGATGGCGCGAAGCGTGTCGGGCGTATTGCAACTCGGCAGCGACGGCGGGCAGAAGCCGTCCGTCGAGAAGTCCTTCGCCTGCCAGTCGCCAGGACGCCCCAGATAGAGCACTTCACCCTTCAGCGTGTTGGTGCCCGACTTGGTCACGATGTTCAGCGCCGGACCGGCCGTCCAGCCGTACTCCGCCGAGAATGCGTTCGAGAGGATCGACACTTCCTGGACCGCTCCCAGGGGCACGGTCGCCAGCATCGTCTGCCGTCCCCAGCTCTCGTCGTTGCTCGCGCCATCCAGCATGAACGTCGTCGTGCGCCTGCTGCCGGAACCGGTGATGAAGTAAGTGGCGTTGACGAAGAGATCGCCCGTCCCCTTGCCCTGACGGAAGGCGGAATTGAACAGCGGCAACGTCGTAATCTTGCGGCCGAGGATCGGGATCTCATCGATCGCCGGGCTGTCGAGCCGCTGGCCGATTTGCGGATCGGCGCGGACTCCCTCGTTCGTGCCGTAGACGGTGACTTCGGACTTCTCGCCGCCGACGAGCAGCCGCACGCGCAGCGTGGCCGTCTCGCCGGCGCGAAGCGTAATGCCGTGGCGCTCTTCGGTGGAGAATCCGTTTTTCGTGACGGTGACGGTATAGGTGCCCGTTAACGAGAGCGCCGGGAATGTGCTGCTCCCGTCGCTGCTGGATGCGGCTTCGCGAAGAGCCCCAGTCTGTTCGTTGATGATCGAGACCCTGGCGTCGGTGACAACCGCACCGGACGGGTCGGTCACGATCACGTTGATTGCTGATGTATGTGGCGACTGCGCGCCCGCCGGCGCGGCCGTGCCAGCAATGGTTATAAGTACCAGGCCAAGCTGAACGAGTAGTTTCACTGCTGCTCCGATGTGACGACACCCTGGAAGGGCAGAAAGCAGCGATTCTATCGAGGGGGATTCAGCTACTACTAACGCTCGTACCCAGGGTCAGGGCGTTCATTCAAACACTCTGACGCCACTCCCGGGCGCAACTTACTTCCGCACGATGGATACAAGCGGCTCGTAGATCCGCGTGCCCCGGCACGCCGGGCACTTGCCGGGTTTCGACAGTCGTTCACGTTCGAAGACAAAGCCGCACTGCTTGCAGCGTGCGGGTTCGATCTGCACGTCGTCGCCTGCCGCGCGAGCCGAGCGGATGGCGTGTTCGAGATCCTGCTCCACGTCGCCGCGCGTCAACCCGAGCTCGCGGGCGAGCGACGATACCGTGCGGGGAGTCACGAGCACATCTCGCAATTGCCGCCGCAGCGTCATTTCGACGATTCTATGGAGTCAGCGCCCCGACGCCATCTGTTCGTCCGGGCGAGCACCAGCGTTATTACAACCAGGCGCGATGCGGGCTGCCCGTGCAGTCCGGTTCGACCCGCAACCCGGCCCGCATCGACAACTGACAGTTCGGCGTTCGCCGACGGAACTGGAGCGTGTGACATGAAGCGTTCCCGCAGCACTCGGACATCCAGGGCAGCCGCCGCCGCCCGCACGGCCAAACCGTTCTGCCGCAATCTGCCGCGACCGGTGCGGCAACTGCCGCCGTCGGTGGCTGAGGATCCGCGCCGCGCACGTGCGATCCTGAACAGCGCATCGAAGTGGGTGAACGGAACGGTTCTGCATTACTGCTTCTTCGGGGGTGGCTCCCATTTTTCAGTGCCGAAGATTCAGGCAGACGCGATCCGCGCCGCGTTCGGCAAGTGGAAAGCGGTCGGCATCGGCCTCGAATTCAAGGAGGTCGCCCAGCTCAGCGAGGCGGAGGTCCGAATCGGCTACTCGACCGCCGACGGCAGCTCGGCGTCCGCCGTCGGGCGCGACGTTCTGAATATTCCCGGGAACGAGCCCACAACCGTATATGGCTGGAGTCTCACCACGCCGTACGGGAGCGGCACCGCCCTTCACGAGCTCGGGCACGTGCTCGGCATGGAACACGAACACCAGAACCCCTTCGCCGGCATCAAGTGGCACGAGCAGGCGGTGTACGACTCACTGGCCCAACCGCCCAACAACTGGGACCACGACACGACGTTCCACAACATTCTCGAGAAGCTGACACCTCAACAGGTGCAGGGATCGACGTGGGATCCCGACTCGATCATGGAATATGAGTTCGAGCCAGGTCTCATCGACGAGCCCGAGGAGTACGACATCAATGGCCTGACCCCGCCGGCGACGCTCTCCGCCGCCGACAAGGAATGGGCTCTGAAGTGGTATCCGTCACAGACGGCGGCGATTCCCACGCTGCAGCCGTTCCAGGCGGCCGCCTTCGACCTTGCCGCCGGCCAGCAAATCGACGCCGCGATCAAACCGAACGAATCTCGCCGGTACACGATCGAGACCAAGGGCGCCTCTGACACGCTCATGGTGCTCTTCGAAGCCATCGACGGCGAGCCGCGCTTCGTCGCCGGCGACGACGATAGTGGTGAGGACCGGAACGCACGCATCGCTCACAAGCTTTTCAAGGGGCGGAGCTACGTCGTACGGCTTCGGCTGTATTACCCGGGCCAGTCGGGGACGACGTCCCTCATGTATTCATAGTCCGGTCAGCGTTCTCGCTCGGCGGCGACTAGAACGGTCTGCGAGTACTCCTTGCCGCCGACGCTGAGAACGACGCGGTACTCGCCAGGAGGTACGGTCGCGACGATCGTGTTCTGCGACGGGACCGGGAACTGAGGCGTGGCGGTCGCTACGGCGCCGCCACGCCCACCGAAGCCACCACCTCCGAATCCACCGCGTCCACGCCCGCCGCGCCCCGCCTGCTGTTCGGCGTCTGTCATGGCACGCTGCGACTGCAGCGTCCAGCGGACGGTGTTCAGGCCGGCATTGCCTGGCGCAGTGGTCGTCTCGGCGATCATCCGCGCGCCGTCGTACACGCGCACGGTGACGCCGCTCGCCGCGGACTTCAGGTAGTAATTGATGTGCGCGCCAGGCAGACGGCTCTGGCCCTCGTAGTTGAGTGACGCCGTACTTGGACGCAGCCCCGCCACGAACTGCGTAGCCGGTACGACCGGCGCCAGGTGGGCATCTGCCGAGAGCACGGCAGGCGTCAGCGCCTGCAGGCCCGAGATGTCGGCGATATAGATGCCGCGGCCGTGCGTCCCGACGATCAGCTCCCGCTCCCGCGGATGAATGGCGAGATCGTGAACAGGGATCGTCGTGAGTCCGTTTTTCATCCGGTTCCACGACTTACCGCCGTCGAGCGAGCTGTAGACGCCGCGATCCGTGCCGACGAACAGGAGGTTCGGGTTGTTGTGGTCCTCGCGGATGACGTTCACTGACTCACTCGGCAGATTGCTCGCGACCGACGTCCACGTCGCGCCGTAATCCGTCGTTTTCCAAACGAACGGCTTCGAGTCGTCGTGGCGATACCCGGTGACCGTTACGTAGGCGGTGCCGGCGTCATGATGTGAGGCGGTCACGCGGCTCACCCAGTAGCCGGGATGCCCCGTGATCTTCCCGGTGACATTCGTCCAGCTCTTCCCGCCGTCTCGCGTCACCTGCACGTTGCCGTCGTCGGTGCCCGCCCAGATCACGCCGCTGATGACCGGCGACTCGTCGATCGTGGTGATCGTGGCGTACTGGATGTTGCCGGAGCCGCTCCGTCGTTCCGGCAGATTCTTCGTGAGGTCAGGGCTGATCTCGGTCCACGTGTCGCCGCGGTTGCTCGAGCGAAGCAGGACGTTCGCCGCGTGATAGACCACTTCGGCGCTGTGTGGAGAGATGAGAATCGGCGCGGCCCAGTTCCACCGCAGCGCTTCCTGCCCCTGCGGGCGAGCGTAGCGAATCGATCGCGACTGGCCGGTCCTCTGATCGAGTCTCTGGATCGCGCCGAACTCGCTCTCGTTGTACAGCCACCGTGAATCCGTCTGATCGACGACGTTGAACATGCCGTCGCCGCCGCCGACGCGATACCAGGCCTCGAACGGGATCGATCCTCCGCCTTTCATCGTGCTCGGTCCGCGCATGGAACCGTTGTCCTGCAGGCCGCCGTACACGTTGTAAGGCTGGTCCATGTCGTAAGAGATGGCGTAGAACTGCGCGACCGGTTTGTTGTCGGGGCTCAGCCACGTGCGTCCCGCATCGAAGGTCACACCCATCCCGTGATCGTGACCGAGCAGCATGTGATCGCTGTCGTTCGGATCGATCCACAGCGCGTGATTGTCGCCGCCGAATCCGAACGCCGAGGACCACGTCTTGCCGCCGTCGGTCGTGTGCGTCACGCCGACACTCAACAGATACACGTGCTCCTTGTTCTTTGGATCGACGCGGATCTGGCCGTAGTAGTAGGGCGGGTTGCCGCCGCTCCAGGCTCCACGGCCGCGGCCGCCCCCCTGCGGCGGCTGCGCGTCAGCTGCGTCACCGCGACCCGCTCCCGTCTCACCGCGTCCGCCGCCAGCCGGCGTCGTTGGAACGTCCGGCGGCGCAATCTTTCTCCACGTCGCGCCGGCGTCATCCGATCGATAGAATTCGTCCCCGATCGAATTGTCGCCGAAGCCCTCCGCCAGCCGCTTGCGTCGCTCCTCCGCCGGCACCGTGCGTGAGTTCGCGTTCTCGATGACCGCGTAAACAGTCTTCGGATCGCTGCGGGCGATCGCGATGCCGATGCGGCCGAGCATCCCGGTCGGCAGGCCGCTGGTCATCTGGCGCCAGGTCGCGCCGCCATCCGTCGACTTGAACAGGGCGCTGCCCGGGCCGCCTTCACCGAACGTCCATGGCCGGCGGACCTTGTCGTACGTCGCCGCATAAAGGACGTTGGGGTTAACGGGATCCATCGCGATGTCGATGGCGCCGATTTCGCGACCATCGACCTTGTGGTCGAGCGTCTTCACCCACGTCTTGCCGCCGTCGGTCGACCGGTACACACCACGATCGGGATTCTGGGAGTAGAGCTTCCCGCTCGCCGCCGCCAGGACGATGTCGGGGTTTTTCGGGTGGACGACGATGCGCCCGATGCGGCCGGCATTGGGTAAGCCCGCTCTCGTCCACGTCTTGCCGGCGTCGACGGACTTGTACACGCCGTTACCGTCGTAAGTGGATCGCGAGTTGTTCGCCTCACCTGTGCCGACGTAGATCGTGTCAGGACGGCTCTGCGCGAGCGCGACGGCGCCGATCGCGAAGTCGGGCTGGTTATCGAACACCGGTTCGAAGCTGATGCCGTGATTCACCGTTTTCCACAGCCCGCCCGTCGCGGTTGCGGCGTAGAACAGGCGTGGATTGCTTTCGGCGACGGCGAACTCCACATAGCGCCCGCCCTGTACGGTGGGACCAATCTCGCGAAAATGGATCGCGTCGAAAATCGGGGAGGCCCCCGCGTCCGGCTGCGCTGGTGATTGCGCGGGAACAGGGATCGTCTGCAGCGCGATGGAAAGAAGAAGTGCCAGAAGACCGGCGAGGAGCCGGCGGTGCGAATGTGCTCTGTTTTTCACGCGCCGATTATACGTGCGCTCCTCGGCACTCGTGTGCGTCGGCGTCGCCGGGCAGCGTTACAATGTCGGTCCGAAAATCGGGAGGTGCGCCTTGCATCCCCGGGGAGGTGAGACATGTTCGCGCTGAAGACCGTGCTCTGTCCCGTCGATTTTTCGCCGGCCACACCACGACAGGTCGATATCGCCGCGGACCTGTGCCGTGCCTTCGGCGCGAAGCTGGTGCTCCACCACAACAAGCATTCGTTCGGCACGGGCGCGAGCATCGGCTGGATGTGGAACGCCGATCATCGCGGCCAGTCGCAATCATCGCTCGAGGCGAAACTCCAGGAGTGCCTCGCCCGGGTGCCGGTCGGAGTCCAGGCCGAAGCGCACATGACCGAAGGGCCCGTTTCGCGGGCGGTGCTCGCCGTCAGCGAAGCATTCGGCGCGGACCTCATCGTTCTCACCGCTCACGGCACGCTCTCGGACGAGCACGCGTCGATCACGGCGCAGATGCTCGAACGATGCAGCCGCGACATGCTCCTGCTGCACGAGCCGCGCGTCGAGTCGCGCACGCCCCAGTTTGCCTCGAAGCAACAGCAGGTGATCCTCGTGGCGACCGATGCCGCGCCGGAGTCCCGATTGGCCATGGAGCTGGGGTTCGAGCTCGCGCGGGAGTTGCCGATCGATCTGCATCTGCTGCACCTGCTGCCGAAGAGCCGCCGTGAGAGCGACGAAGACGCACGCAATCAGCTGCAGGCGCTCGTGCCCAGGGAGCTCGCGGACCGTGCGCACGTGCACATCGAACACGGCGATCCGGCGCAAAAGATCCCCACTGCCGCCGACGAGCTTTCGGCCTCGTGCATTGTCATGGGCGAGCTGACGAGAACGCCGCTCCGGCGCTGGTTTGGCGGCGAGACATCGCGATCGGTGCTCCAGCATGCGCACTGCCCCGTGTGGTACGTGCCGGCGACGCGCGCCCCTCTCCCCCAAGCAAAGGATTTCAGCGGCATCGGGCGGCTGTGAGTGGTCGGCCCGCAGAGGCTCCCGGCTCCCGGCTTCCGGCTCCCGGCTTCCGGCAAGAGAATCCAGGCTTTCACAGGAGGCGAAGATGAACAGACGCATGCAGTACGTCGTGTGTAGAGTCGTGGGGGCAGCGCTGCTGGTCGCCTTGTCGGCGCAGCCGTCACTGCGCGCACAAGCGAATCCAGAGGCGGAGTTCCAGAAGCTGGCGGACGGCTTTGCGGCCGCCTGGGCCAATGGCGACGCGAAGGGCATTGCAGCGCTTCACACGAAAGACGCCATGCGGATCGGCGGCAGCGGCGAACCGGCCGTCAACGGTGCGGCGGCCATCGAAGCCGGCATGGCCGCGGCGCTCTCGGGTCCCTTCAAGGGAACGAAGCTGACGATCAAGCCGAACTCCTACAAACGTGTAGCGCCCGACACCTACGTTGGTGAAGGCACCTACGCGATCGAAGGCGGGTCGCCACCACCAGGAACGCCCACCCACGGGCAGTACATGAACGTGATGGTGCGCCAGAGCGGCCGCTGGCTCATCGCCGCATCCGCGATCATCATCCCGCCGCCACAGAAATAGTCGCTGTTGCTCCGCGGCGAGCGTTCAGCCGTCGCCAAGGCGACGTCTGGGCGCTCGTTCTGCGTGATCTCGGCGCCGACAGCGGATGCTATGATCCGGCGCATGCGCACCCCTCCCATTCGATCAGTCTCCCTCTCAATCGCTCTCCTCGCGCTGATGCTGTCGGGTTTGCTGTCCGGGCAGAGCGCTGACAAACGTCCCATGACGTTCCTCGACGTTCAGCAGATGCGGAACATCGCGTCGCCAGCGCCGAGCGCTGACGGCCGCTGGATGCTCTACACCGTCTCGGCAATGGACTGGAAGGAGGCGCGCCGGCAGACGGACATCTACGTGGTGTCGATACAACAGGGGATCGCATCCACGAAGCAGCTCACGTTCACGAAGGAGAAGAACGAGACCTCGGCGCGCTGGTCGAAGGACGGCACCTGGTTCGTGTTCCTCTCCAATCGTGACGCGCCGGAGAGCGCTTCGTCGCGCAACCAGCTATACCTCATGCGCCCCGACGGAGGAGAAGCACGGCGGATCACCGATGCTCGCGAAGGAGTGGCTGACTTCGCGTTCAGTAAAGACGGTGCCTGGATCGCGTTCAAGAGCGGCAAGACGGGGGAGGAGCAGTTGTATCGCCTCGCGGCGAAAGACATCGACAAACCTGCGGAGCAGCTGACGAAGCACCCCACTGGCATCGGTGAATGGCGGTGGGCGCCGAATGGCACACGCATCTATTTCGTCTCGCCAGACAAGGCCGATCCTGACGAGAAGGCCCGCCGGGAGAAGAAGTTCACCGTGAACATCCGCAACGCGGAAACACCGCTCGCCAGTCTGTGGGCGCTCGACGCCGACGCCCACGAGACGAAGCGGCTCACCGAAGACGCGACCTACTCAGTGGGAGCCTTCACCATCTCGGATGACGGGAAGTGGATCGGGTTTCAGGGTGGATCACCCGACCGATACCAGCGGAATATCACCGCAGCAAACCTCTACGCCGACGCGTTTCTGCTCGATACCGCGAGCGGGTCGATCGAGCGGCTGACGAAGAACTTCGAAGTGCCGGAGGGCACGCCACGGTTTTCCCCCGACAGCAAGTGGATCGCGTTCACCGCGCCCGATGACATGACCCGCTACACGATGTCGAACGGTCGCGTATATGTGCGGGCCGTCGATGCCAAAGGCAAACCGTTCCGCAAGCTCGGGGGCGCCTTCGACGGTGATGTGTCAGTGGCGTTCTGGTCGAAGGACGGCGGTACGATCTACTTCAACGAGGGCTGGCGCGCGACCAACCAGTTGTTCGCTATCGACATCGCGAAGGATACCGTCCGTCAGGTAACCAACGAAAAGGCATCGTTATCGGTGGACCAGGATGATGACACGGGCGCGCTGCTGATCACGTATTCGAATGGCGACATGCCGTCGACCATCTTCTCGGTGGCGGACGTGAATCAGCTCGCCACCCGCGGCGCGTGGAAGCAGCTCACCGACACCAATCCGCAGGCGAAGACCTTCGCGCTGGGAGAGCAGGAGGAGATCACCTGGACATCGAAGGACGGGACGATGGTTGGCGGCGTGCTCGTCAAGCCCGCGGGGTACCAGAAGGGCACCCGCTATCCGCTGATCGTCGCGATCCACGGCGGACCGGCCTCGGCCGACGTGCTCGGTTTCAATGGCGGCTACAACTCGCAGGTCTACGCAGGCGCTGGGTATGTGGTCCTGCGGCCGAACTACCGGGGCTCGACGAACTACGGGCGGAAGCACAAGAACGACATCGTCGGCAACTACTTCGCACCGGGATACGACGACATCATTACCGGTGTCGATTACCTGATCGCGCAGGGCATCGCGGATCCGGACCGAATGGGAGCGCTCGGCTGGAGCGCCGGCGGGCATTGGTCCAACTGGATCCTGGTGCAGACGGATCGTTTCAAGGCGATCAGTTCCGGTGCAGGAACATCCAACTGGATTTCGATGTACGCGCAGAGCGACGTGCAGCGGAACCGCCAGTTCTACCTCGGCGACAAGCTGCCCTACGACGATTTCGACGCGTACTGGAACCAGTCGCCGCTCAAGTACATCAAGAACGCGAAAACGCCCACGATGATTCACGTCGTCGAGGGAGATCCGCGCGTGCCGAGCCCGCAGTCGATCGAGCTGCACATGGCGCTGAAGCAGCTCGGCGTACCGACGGAGCTCTACATGTATCCGGGCTCGACGCACGGGATCCCCGATCCGCGCAACCAGTTCGCGAAGGCTGTGAGCGAGATGGCGTGGATGGATTACTACGTGCGCGGCAGGGGGAAGAAGTTCTCGTGGCGCGACGTGCTGAAATCACTCGAGGAAGAGAAGACCAAGGGCACGAACCGCCCTTGAGACACTGATGGCGGCCTCTGTGCCGCAACGACGGCTGGTCGCGGGCTACATCGTCATCGCGGCCGTCTCCGTCGCGCTGGTCGTTGCCCTTCTGCGGTTCGGCGAGTGGTCGCTGGGCCCTCCGGGGACGCTGCGATCAGCAACCGCGCCGCCGCGGGTGGATACGATCCTCCACGTGCTGCTCGCGCTCGTCGTGATCATCACGACCGCGCGAGCCGTCGGCGCCGTCTTCCGCTACGTCCGCCAGCCTCCCGTCATCGGTGAGGTCGTGGGTGGAATCCTGCTCGGCCCCTCACTGCTCGGCATTCTGTCGCCTGCCGCGTACGCCTTGCTGCTGCCGCCGGAAACCGCGCCGTTCCTCGGCGTCATCGCGCAGCTCGGCATCGTGTTGTACATGTTCATCGTCGGCCTGCACCTGGACCTGCGTGTGCTGCAGACGACGGGACGCGCGGCCCTGGCGATCTCCCATGCCAGCATAGTGTGCCCGTTCCTCCTTGGAGTGGGGCTCGCGCTGCCGCTGTACCCACTCGCAGGGGAAGGCGCCAGCTTCACGTCGTTCGCGCTCTTCATGGGCGTGTCGATGTCGGTCACCGCATTTCCCGTGCTTGCCAGGATCCTCAGCGACAAGGGGCTTCACCGCACCGAATTCGGCATGCTCGCGCTCACGTGCGCTGCGGTGGACGACGTCACCGCGTGGTGCCTGCTGGCGCTGGCTGTCGGCCTGTCGCAATCGACGCTTTCGGCGGCGCTGGTGACGATCGGCTCGACGGTGGCTTACATCATCGTGATGCTCGTCGTCGTGCGCCCGCTGGTGATGCGGGGGATGCCGGTGTTCGAACGCATGCGGCGACTCGACGACGATCGCCTCGCGCTCGTGTTCGTGGCGCTGCTGTCGTCGGCTCTGGTCACCGAGGTGATCGGCATCCACCCCATCTTTGGCGCCTTTCTGCTCGGCGCCATCGTGCCGCACTCGGGTGTGGTGGCGCGCGACGTCACGGATCGTCTCGAGGGCCTCGTACGTGTGCTGTTCCTGCCCGCTTTTTTCGCGTTCACCGGGATGCGGACGCAGGTCGGACTGCTCGCGTCGTGGCAGGAATGGATGCTGTGCCTGATCATCATCGCGGCCGCGACTCTGGGTAAGTTCGGCGGGACCTTTGTGGCGGCGCGACTTGCGCGGCTCGCCGCACCCGACGCGGCGGCGCTCGGCGTGATGATGAACACGCGCGGTCTCGTCGAGCTCATCGTGCTCAATGTCGGTCTGGACGTCGGCGCCATTTCACCGCGCCTGTTCACGATGCTCGTCATCATGGCGCTGGTGACGACATTTGCAACGACTCCGATCCTGGACGTGCTGATGCGCGGACGAAAGTGGGGCACGATGGCGTCGTAACCCGTGTCGGCCCGCCGCCTCGTCACTGCCCGTTCCGTAAACCCGCCAACAACCTCGTAACCTCGCCGCTGCTCGCCCGAGCCCTCTCCACCGTCAGACGTGCGGAATTGCTGGGAAAACGGTGTGGTGGCATCGCTGCCATTGAAGGCACCGGCGTTGCGACTCGCCCGGGTGGTCCCGGAGGGCCGATCCATGTCCTGTGTGTCCGTTGGGCGGTGGCGCGTCGTGGTGGCGTTTGTGCTGTGGCTCGTTCCTGCTGTCGTATCGGCGGAGTCGGTGACCCTCGCCTGGGACCCGAGCACAGGAGCGACCGGATACACGGTGCGGTGGGGTACGGCAGTCGGGTCGTATCCCAATAGCGGCGACGCGGGGAACAATACGACCTTCGTCATCAGCGGTCTGACAGCGGGCGCGACGTACTGGACGGTCGTGCAGGCGTACAACACAGAGGGCGTCAGCGAGTACTCCACGCCGTTGCAGTTCACGGTCCCCATCACAACGGTCCCCTGCAGTTACTCGATCAGCCCCTCCAGCGCCAGCGTCGCGGACACCGCGTCCAGTGGAACCGTCAATGTGAACACCGCACCGGGGTGTGCGTGGAGCGCCACGAGCAGCAGTGGATTCCTCACATTCCCGGACGGCGCCGGACGAACCGGTCCCGGCTCCGTAACCTTCGCCGTTGCTGCAAACACGGCAACCACGACACGCATCGGCACGGCGAACATCGCGGGCCAGGCGTTCGGCGTGTCGCAGGCTGCGGCGCCGCAGGTCTGCACCTACTCGATCAGTCCGGCGAGCAGCAGCGTCGCCGACACGGCATCCAGCGGCGTCGTCAACGTGACCACGCAGACCGGGTGTGCGTGGAGCGCCACGAGCACGAGCGGCTTCCTGAGTTTCCAGAATGGCACGGGACGGACCGGATCCGGATCGGTGACGTTCTCTGTCGCGGCGAACACCGCCACCACGCCACGCACTGGCACGGGGAGCATCGCGGGCCAGGCGTTCAGCGTGTCGCAGGCGGCGGCGCCGCCTGTCTGCACCTACTCGATCAGCCCCTCCAGCGCGAGCGTCGCCGACACGGCATCCAGCGGCGTCGTCAACGTGACCACGCAGACCGGGTGTGCGTGGAGCGCCACGAGCACGAGCGGCTTCCTGAGTTTCCAGAACGGCACGGGACGGACCGGATCCGGATCGGTGACGTTCTCTGTCGCGGCGAACACCGCCACCACGCCACGCACCGGCACGGCGAGCATCGCGGGCCAGGCGTTCAGCGTGTCGCAGGCTGCGGCACCTCCGCCCTGTAGCTATTCCATCAATCCGGGGGCCGCGACGGTCGGCTACGGAGTCGCGACCGGCCTGATCGACGTGACCACGCAAGCGGGTTGCGCCTGGAGTGCCACGAGCACGAGCAGCTTCCTCACCTTCCAGAACGGCAGCGGTCGCACGGGATCCGGATCCGTCACGTACTCGATCGCGGCAAATACGACGACCAGTAGCCGGATCGGCACGGCGACCGTCGCCGGCACGACGTTCAGCGTCTCACAGGCGGCGGCGCCTCCGGCCTGCACCTATTCGATCAGCCCCGGCAGCGCCAACATTGCCGCTGACGCGAGCACCGGAACGATCACCGTGACCACGCAGGCCGACTGCACGTGGACGGCGTCCACCTCGAGCACGTTCCTCACGTTCGACAATGCGACGGGCCGTACAGGATCCGGTTCGGTGACCTACGCGGTGACCGCCAATGCGGGCACGGCGGTGCGCTCGGCGTCGGCCACGATCGGTAACCAGACGTTCACGCTTTCGCAGGCGGCGCCTTCGCAGAACTGCACGTATACGATCAGCCCGCTGAGCACCACGGTCCCCGGCGCGGCAGGCGGCGGGAGCTTCGCCGTGACTACACAGGCAGGATGCGCCTGGAGCGCGACGAGCTTGAACAGCTTCCTGACCTTCCCCAACGGCACCGGCCGAACGGGGTCCGGATCGCTCGACTTCGCCGTGACCGAGAACACCACTGGGGCGACGCGAACCGGCAAAGCAACCGTCGCCGGCAAGACGCTCACGGTCTACCAGTCGGCGCCGGTCTGCACGTTCACGGTCGATCCCGAACGAACGACCATTCCTGCCGCGGCAGGCACCGTGACGCTCAACGTGACCACCCAATCGGGATGTGCCTGGACCGGCAAGAGCCTGAGCTCCTACATCACGATTGCAAACGGGACGGGCCGCACCGGATCCGGAACGGTCGATCTGACGGTCGCAGCCAACACCGGAACGACCTCCCGTACGGGTATCTCTGCGGTTGCCAGCAAAACGATCTACGTGACCCAGGAGGCTCCGGGAGCCGGCGAACCGGCGCCGACCCCACCGCCCGCATCGACATCGCCCTGGTCTTCGGACTTCGACGGCGACGGCAAGAACGACCTGCTGCTGCAGGACTCCGCGACGGGCGCAGTGGAGGCGTGGCTGCTCGACAACGCGACGCTCAAGGGCAAGCAGGCTCTGAGCGACACGATGGACGCGAATTGGGCACTCGTCGGCCGCGGAGACTTCAACGCCGACGGGAAGCCCGATCTCGTGTGGCAGCACAAGACGATTGGAACGGTGTACATCTGGTACATGAGCGGGACCTCACGCATCGGCGCTACGTCGCTCTCGATCAGTGCGGTCGATCCTCAGTGGAAGATCGTCGGCATCGGCGACTTCAACAAGGATGGAAAGCCGGATCTTGCCTGGCAGAACGCAGTCGACGGCACGATCGCCATCTCGCTGATGAATGGCGCCGCGGTCACTGAGACGACGAACATCGTTCCGTCCGGAACAGCGGATCTGCTCTGGAAGGTGGTCGGCGTCGCTGATTTCAACGGCGACGGAAACACCGACTTCCTGTGGCGTCACATGGGAACCGGCGACCTCACGACGTGGCTGATGAGCGGGATGTCTCGTACCATCGGCGCGCCGCTCAGCCCGCTTACGGTCAGAGATCAGAATTGGCAGGTCGGCTCAGTGATGGATGCGAACGGCGACGGCAAGCCCGACATCATCTGGGAGCACACCGACGGCACGATCATGATCTGGCACATGAACGGCACCAGCCGGACGACGTACCCGATCATCCCGGCGACCGTTCCCCTGGGATGGCACGTCGTCGGCCCCAAGTAGGTCAGAAATCACACTCGACGGTCAGTTCGGCCGGGTCGAAGGCCCGGCCACGCTGACCCGGCGGGATTGTGGAAACTCTGGCTTCGCGCGTACCCTTGGTTGATCCCACCGGGGTCGCATGGGCATCAACCTCGACATTATCTTTGCCGGTGTCGCTGACGGCATCGCAGCACTCGACAACGATCTGCGCTACGTCTTCATCAACGACGCAGCGGAGCGACTAATTGGTATCAATCGAGAGTCGGCGCTCGGCCGCACGCCGATGGAGCTGTTCCCCTCAGAGACCATCGCCGACGTAGTACCGCTGATCCGTCACGCGATCGCGACCGGGCAGCCGGCCCGCTACGACGCGTACTATCCGCGGGGCGATCGCTGGTTCGAGAACCGCCTGTATCCCTCCGCCCAGGGAGTCACGATCTTCTTCGCCGACGTCACCTCACGCAAACGCGCCGAAGAAGCTCTTCGAAAGAGCGACGAAGGCCATCGGCTGCTGGTCTCGCTGAACGACGCCGTCCGCGCGACGCGGAACGCTGATGACGTGATGTGGACGGTGGTGAACCGCGCGGGGCTGCACTTTCAGGTGAGTCGCTGCACCTACGGCGAAATCGATCGCGCGCAGCAGCACGTCATCGTGTCGCGTGACTACGTCCAGGGTGTGATCAGCATCGCCGGCCAGCATCGTCTGGACGATTTCGGCGTGAGTCTGATCGACGAGCTGAAGAAAGGGCAAACGGTCGTTGTCGCGGACGTGACCGTCGACGCGCGGACCTCGGGCAGCGCCACGGCCGCGTTCCATGCCATCGAGACCAGCTCCCTGATCTGCGTGCCCCTGGTGAAGGACGGCAGGTTGTCCGCGCTGTTCGTGCTCCATCACAAGGAGCCGCGCGAGTGGACCGAACACGAGATATCGCTGACCGAGCAGATCGCCGAGCGTACCTGGTTCGCCGTCGAGAACGCGCGCGCCGAAGCCGCGTTGCGCGAGAGCCGTGACGTGCTCTCGCTGGCAATGCGCGGCGGGCGGATGGGCGCGTGGTCGCGCAACATGGTCACGAACCATGTGTGGTGGAGCCGCGAGCTCGAAGAGATCTTCGGGCTGCCGCCAGGCGGATTCGAGGGCAGCGAGAACGGCTTCCGGGCGTTCGTCCACGAAGACGATCGCGAGGACGTCGACCGGGTCGTCTGGGCCGCTGTCGCCTCGCGCAGCGACTACGTGCTGGAGTTCAGGTTCCTGCATGCCAGTGGGGAATATCGCTGGATGGAGGGGCGCGGCCGCGGCGTCTACGCGCTCGACGGCACACCGCGGTGGCTGTACGGGATCGGCGTCGACATTACGGATCGCAAGCGGGCCGAGCAGGCGATCGCAGCGGCCCGTAAAGCCGCCGATGCCGACGCCGAGCGCCTCAACCTCGCGCTCGAGGCAGCGCGGCTCGGCGATTGGAGCTGGGACATCGACACCGATGTCGTCGCTTTCTCGCCGCGCTCCGCTGAGATCTTCGGCCTGCCCCCCGGTCCCGTGATGACGTGGACGACAGTACGTGAGCTGCTGCATCCGGATGATCGGGAGCCCACGCGCGTCGCGATCGAACAGGCGATCGCCACGCGGGGTCCCTATCTGACCGAATACCGCCTGGTGAACGGGGGGCGTGAGCGGTGGATCCTGGCGAGCGGCCGGGCTCGCTACGATGGCGATCGCGCAACGGGAATGTTCGGTGTCGTCCAGGACATCACGGCCGATCGGCTGCTCGTGCGGCTGGATGACGCCGTGCACGCGCTGGGCGACGCCGAGGAGATCACGTACACCGCGGCACGTCTGCTGGGCGATCACCTCGACGTGAACCGCTGCACCTACTCGACCGTCCACGGCGACGGCGACACCTTCGATCTCTACGGCAACTACACGCACGAGACGCACAGCATCATCGGCCGATACAGGTTCCGTCAGTTCGGCGCCGAGTGCCTTCGTCTGCTGCGTGTTGCGCAACCTTACGTGGTAGTCGACAGCCGGACCGATCCCCGCATCACCAGCGACGAACGTCTCACGTACGAGCAGACGGCGATCCGCTCGGTCATCTGCGTGCCGATCCACAAGGCCGGAGCGTTCGTTGCGGCAATGGCGGTCCATTCCGTGAAACCGCGGCAGTGGTCGGCACGGGAAGTGGAGCTCGTGCAGCGCGTCGCGCATCGCTGCTGGGAGTCGCTGGAGCGAGCGCGGATTCAGCGCGAGCGAGCCGAGCTCCTCGAGGCGGCCGAAGCGGCCAACCGCGCGAAGGACGAGTTTCTCGCCATGCTCGGCCACGAGCTGCGCAACCCGCTCTCGCCCATCCTCACCGCGCTGCAGCTGATGAAGCTGCGCGGCGATGATTCTTCCACGCGCGAACGCGTCGTGATCGAGCGACAGGTCACACATCTTACGCGGCTGGTCGACGATCTCCTGGATGTGTCGAGGATCGCGCGCGGCAAGGTCGAACTGAAAAACGAACTGATCGAAATTTCCGAGATCGCGGCTCGTGCGATCGAGGTGGCGAGCCCCCTGCTCGAAGGGCGGACGCAGACGCTCGCGGTGTCGGTGCCGCGCACCGGTCTCGTGGTCGACGGGGATCCCGCGCGGCTGAGCCAGATTCTGTCCAACCTGCTGACGAACGCATCGAAGTACACGCCGGCCGGTGGGCACATCGCTGTTTCCGCCGAAGCATCACACGACGATGTCGTCATCCGCGTGCGCGATAACGGCCACGGCATTGCGCCCGACGTGCTGCCGCGGGTCTTCGACCTGTTCGTGCAGGGAGGCCAGGCCATCGATCGCGCCGAGGGCGGTCTTGGTCTCGGGCTGACAATCGTACGCAGCCTGACCGAGCGCCACCATGGTTCGGTGACCGCATTCAGCGCCGGACCGGAGAAGGGGAGCGAGTTCGTCGTTCGCCTTCCGCTCTCGCCGACGCCCCTACATCCGGCGCCGTCACCTCGCGATCACCAGATTGCGATCGCCCCGCCTGTACCCAGCGGCACGCGGGTGCTGATCGTCGACGACAATGCGGACGCGGCTGAAATGCTGTCGGACGCGCTGAGGCTGAAAGGGCACCGGACGTGGGTTGCGCATGATGGTCCCGCCGCGCTCGCGCTGGCGCCACTGGTGCTGCCGCAGGTCGCCTTCCTCGACATTGGCCTTCCGGTGATGGACGGCTACGAGCTCGCCGGCCGCTTGCGCGACCTCCCGTCGTTGAGCGAGGTGCGCCTCGTCGCGATCACCGGGTACGGACAGGACTCCGATCGTGAACGATCCACCAGCGCGGGCTTTCATCATCACCTCGTGAAGCCCGTGAACCTCTCCGATGTGGATGCGGTACTCGCAGCACTCGACGCGCGCCGCAAGGCTCCGGTAGCGTAGGTGCGGCTACGGCACCGGCGCCTTCACCGGCCGGCGCTGGCGGTGGAGGACGGCGGCCGCTTCAGGTACTGCTCCCACCAGGCCAGCTCGTTCAGCATGCGGTGTACGTTGTTCCAGTTGCCGCTGATGCCGTGCGGCTGCCCCTTATACATGATCATCTTCGCGGGGATGCCGCGGCGCCGCAGCGCGAAGTACATCTGCTCGCCTTCCTCGTACGGCACGCGCTGATCCGACTCACCGTGGATGAACAGCGTCGGCGTTTTCACGCGCCCTGCGTATGAGAGCGGCGACTGCCGGATCATGATCTCGCGAGCCTTCGCATCCCATGGCGAGCCGAAGAATTCCGTCTCCTTCGTGCGGTAGATGTCGGCGGTCCCGTAGTCGCTCACCCAGTTAGTGATGCCGGCGCCGGTGATGGCCGCGGCAAATCGATCCGGATACTGGGTGATGAGCCAGTTCGTCATGAAGCCGCCATAGGAATGACCCGTGTGGCCAACCCGCTTCGGATCGATCGGATAGCGCTTCAATACGTAGTCGATGCCCGAGACGACATCCTGCCCGTCCTTGTCACCCCAGGCGCCCCATGTCGCCCATTTGAACGCGTCGCCGTAGCCGGTTGAACTGCGGAAGTTCGTATCGAACACGAAATAGCCGTTCGCCGCGAAGTACTGATCCTTGAAATCGAAGCTGTAGCCGGTGGCCGCGTGCGGCCCTCCGTGACTCGTCACGATGATAGGATAGCTACCCTTCGCCGCGTCGTACCCGAACGGGTACATCAGCCAGCCTTCGATCTTCGTGCCGTCCTTGCTGGCCCACGTGAGACGCTCCGCCTTGCTGAACGCGATCTCGGACGTGATCGCGGTGTGCATCTGCGTCAGGCGCCGCTCGTTGGATCCGTCGATGTTGGCCGAGTAGACGTCGGCCGGCGCGTCGTGCACGCCAACCGTGTAGACGATTTTCGTGAACGACTTGTCGATCGACAGCCCGTTCAGCCGCCGCGGCCCTTTCGTGACCTGCTCGACGAGACCGCCTGGAACGGAGGTTCGAAAGAGATGATTCTCCCCGCCGATGGCTGCCGTGAAGTAGATGAAGCGGCTGTCGGGCGACCATTGGGCAGACCCCGGCTCGAGGTCCCACTTCGCCGTCAGGTTGACCGGTTCGCTCGACTCCGCTCGTTCCGAGCTCCGTCGCGCCAGGCCTTCCGTGACCGGACGGATGAAGAGATCGCGCGGCCCGCCATGATTCAACTTCTGCTGAATGATCATGTCGGTGCCGAACGTGCGCGCGTACGACAGGTACTTGCCGTCGGGCGAGAACTCCGGATCGCTGTAGACGTAGCCGTCGTTCGTGAGGCGCGATACGGTGCCGTCGATCGTGACCGTCCACAGATCGGGGCTCTCGTATTTCAGTTCGTCGCGCCAGTCGGGGTCGGCGACGAACGCCAGCCGCTGACCGTCTGGATGCCAGGCGATCGCGGACGGACGCAGATCCGCACCGACCAACGTCTTCGGCTCGCCCGGGCCTGTCGGCGTGACGACGATCTGGACGGCGGGTCGTGCCCGGGGATCAGGCA